>NZ_JBFTQL010000011.1:0-89994 GCF_056398985.1 Microbacterium sp. 01T413_2 | reverse complement strand
GTCGATCTCCTGTCTCACGTTCTGACAACTTCCGTGAGATCGAACAGGTCAGCGCAGGATCGGAACCCGCCGCACGATCGGCAGGCGCTGCCAGGACGCGTCGAGGCTCGCCGTGCGTGCGGCGGGCGTGATGGCGAGCCCKATGAGGACCAGGGCATAGACCAGGTGCTCGTCGATGATCRGGTTGGTCGCGCTCTGCCACACCGCGAGCCGCAGCAGCACCATGAGGGCCACGCCAGAGAGCGTCGCGATCCGGGTGGCGATCCCGAGGAGGAGCGCGATGCCGACGCCGCCCATGCCGAGCATGAACAGCCAGTCGATCACGACGTTGCCCGCCAGCCCGTGGAACAGGGGGGACAGCGGGCCTTGGGTCCCGAACTGCAGGAATCCGGTCGTGGGTGATGCGCCGTGGATCCATGCGGCGGCGCCGAAGAGGTCGACGGCTCCGGTCTTGGGGTCTCGGCCCGTGCTGAATCCGAGGGCGAACGTCTTGTCGAGGAAGGCCCACAAGAACACCAGGGCCATCGTGATCCGCAGGACGGGCCACACCACGCGGAGGGGCGATGCGGTCTCGTCGGAGGGCGTGCGGAGCGGGCTCGCCATCTCCGCGGCAGGGGTGTCGGTCGATCGGTCGGCAGTCGCGTTCATCGTCTTCATCTCCATCGCTCGGCGCGCACAGGGGACGGAGGCCCCCGGTGCGAACCACGAGAGAACGACGTCGCAGGTTCACGGGATCCGGGATCCCGCAGAACTCGCGGCTATTTCGCGCGCTGCTCCAACTCGCGGATCCGGGCCTCCAGAGCCTCAATGCGGTCGTAGAGATCCACCAGGGTGACGCCGTCCGCCACGACACCTGGTCGCTGCCAGTTCGCGCGAACGAATTCCTCATGCGTGCGGAACTCCTCACGCCGTCGGTAGCCGGGGCTCCCTGGTAGATCGAAGCCACTGAAAAAACTCATGCGTTCCCTCCGCTGTGTTGGCCGGCCGGCTGCTGACATCCAATCACGCCGCGATGATGCCGGCCTCGGGAGGACGGCACGCCCGATCACAAGGTGCGAGCGGCGCCTGATCAGGATCGGGCTGCGGCTCCCGTGCGGAGTGTGAGGAGCTCGATCGCCGACGCCACGCCGCGTGCCGCCTCGGCGGCATCGATCCGCGCCAGGGCGAACGCCGCGACGACGCTGCTCGTGATCGTGGTGACCACCCGTTCGCGATCATCCGCATCGAGGTGAGGGTCGTGCGCCTCCACTCCCCGGGCGAACGCGTCATGGAGCTCCGCGCGATAGTCGGCGATCACGCGCGCGACCTTCGGGTCCTGCGCGATCGGGGCGCCGGCGGCGTTCACCAGGAGGCAGCCGTGCGACGCCGGCATCGAGGTCAGAGTGCCGAACGCGTCGTGCAGACCCTGCAGGTAGGCGATGATCGCGTCGGGCTCGACGGTCTCGCCGGACAGGGGTCGCAGTCGCGGGCGGACGACCTCATCGAGGTAGCTCTGCACGGCGGCGTCGAACAGTCCGCGCTTCGAGCCGAATGCGTTGTAGATGCTGGAGCGGCTGAGGCCGGTCGCGGCCTCGAGCTCGGGGATCGAGGCGCTCTCGTAGCCGGCCGACCAGAACAGCGTGCGGGCCGCGCGCACCACCGTGTCGCGGTCGAAGCTCTGCGTGCGTGCCATGGACGCTCCTTTTGTGTAACGGTCGGTCTAGTATATATTGGACAGGTCGTTACAGAAAAGGTTTCACGCAGAGGAGTCCCATCGTGGTTGTCGCAGGTCTGATCTTCGCCGGAGTCGCGGCGCTCGTGCACGTCTACATCTTCGTCATGGAGTCGCTGGCGTGGACCACGCCCCGTGTGCGCGCGACGTTCGGCACGAGTGAGGAGGAAGCGCTGGCGACGAAGTCGATGGCGTTCAACCAGGGGTTCTACAACCTCTTCCTCGCGATCGCCGYCCTCGTGGGCATCGTCTTCTTCGCGATCGGGGCACCCGCCGTCGGCGCGACCCTCGTGTTCGTCGGAGCAGGATCGATGGCGGCTGCGGCGCTGGTGCTGCTCCTGTCCAGCCCCGACAAGCGGGCTGCGGCGCTGAAGCAGGGCGTGATCCCCGCGATCGCGGTCGTCATTCTGGCCCTCGGCGTCACGCTCTGACCGACCCTCTGGTTCGTATCCCACCCCCTTACGAAGGAGTTCCATGTCCACTGCCCTGAGCACCCAGATCCAGCTCGCGAAGCGTCCGGTCGGCTGGCCGACGCCCGATGACTTCCGGACCGCAGAGGTGGTCTACGAGGCCCCCGCCGCCGGCGAGGTGCGCGTGCGCAACGAGTTCGTCTCTGTCGACCCCTACATGCGAGGACGCATGAACGACGTCCGCAGCTACGTCCCGCCCTTCGCTCTGGGCGAGACCATCACAGGAGGTGCGATCGGGCGTGTGGTCGCCTCGGAGGCTCCCGAGCTCCCGGTCGGCACGGTCGTGCTGCACCAGCACGGGTGGGCCGACGTGGTGCAGGCCGACGCATCCACGTTCCGCGCCGTGCCCGAGGTTCGCGGCCTCTCGTCGTCGCTGCGCCTGCACATCCTCGGCATGACCGGCCTCACCGCGTACGTCGGCCTCACCGCGATCGCCGGGCTGAAGCCGGGCGACACCGTGTTCGTCTCCGGTGCGGCCGGCGCGGTCGGCACCGCGGTCGGCCAGATCGCCAAGCTGCTCGGCGCCGGGCGGGTCATCGGCTCGGCGGGCACGCCCGAGAAGGTCGCGCTGCTGACGGAGAAGTACGGCTACGACGTGGCCTTCAACTACAAGGACGGCGACGTGCGCGCCCAGCTCGCGGCCGCGGCGCCGGAGGGCATCGACGTGTTCTTCGACAACGTGGGCGGGGATCACCTCGAGGCGGCGCTCGACGCGTTCAACGACGGCGGCCGCGCTGCGCTGTGCGGCGCGATCGCCGGCTACAACACGACCGACCGCACGCCGGGGCCGGACAACATGGCCAACATCATCACCCGCGCCCTGACGCTGAAGGGCTTCACCCTCGCGGCATACCTCGGCCTGGCGCCGGAGTTCCAGGAGAAGATGGCGGCCTGGTTCGCCGAGGGGAAGATCGCCTACGACGAGACGATCGTCGACGGCATCGAGAACACTGTCGACGCGTTCCTCGACATGATGCGCGGCGCCAACACGGGCAAGATGCTCGTGCGCGTCGCCTCCGCGGAAGCCGCGGCGGAGCGCGCCTGAGCCTAGGCCTGGGATCGCACCGTCACTCGTGCCGCTCCGCTGACGCCGGCGTGAAGTGCAGCGCGTCGCGGTCGAGCCGGGTCTGCAGCCGGTGCAGCGTGGCGTCGCTGATCGCGCCGTCGTTGCGGAGGCGGATCACGACGTCGCGGGTGTGGTCGACGAGGGCGAGGCTCAGCGCGGCGTAGTCGTGATCCAGGTCGCGCCGGGTGCCGCGTCCGGGTTCCGGCAAGGCGTCGATCCGCTCGAGCCGTTCCCGGTACTCGTTCACGACCCGTTCGCGCACGTGGTCCGGCGCGTCGATCCCGTCGGCGAGGGAAGGCGTCGCCTCGATCGCCGAGCGCAGCGCGGTGCGGTGCGCGCGGGTGAACTCGGCGGTCACCATCGAGTCGGGCTCGAGGCGCGCCCAGCGGATCACGGCCGGCAGGAGCATCCCCTGCGCGAGGATCGTGAGGACCACCACCCCGGTCGCGACGAAGATGATCTCGGCGCGACCCGGCATCGCCGCGGGCACGGCGAGTGCGACGGCCAGGGAGATCGCCCCGCGGAACCCCGCGACGGTCGACACGACCCTGGCGCGATGCGTCATCCGCTTCCTGCGCTGGGCGGGGCTGCGGTCCACGAGCCGGATCCCCCAGGTCGTGATCATCTGGAACGCGAAGCGGATGAGCAGGATCGCGATCCAGATCAGCACGCACAGCAACACCAGCATCGGGAGGCTCTGCAGGGGGACCGCGCGCATCGCCGACTGCGCTTCGATCCCGATCAGGACGAACAGCGCGCCGTTCAGCGTCGTGGTCGCCAGCGTCCAGAAGCCGTCCCGCTGCTGCCGGGACTGCGGGGTGCCGGAGCGCGGACCGGTGCGACTCAGATACAGCCCCGCGACGACCACGGCGATGACGCCGGAGGCGTGGATCTGCTCGGCGGCGAGGAATGCGGCGAAGGGCACCAGCACCAGCGCGGCGTTGTGCAGGAGCGGATCGTGCAGGCGCCGGAGCACGACGGTCCCCAGAAGACCGCCGAGAAGGCCGATGACGGCCCCGCCGCCGTACGCCACACCGACGAGGGTCGCGATCTCCCCTGCGGAGTAGTCTGCGCCGCTCGCGGCCATCCCGATCATGATCGTGTAGATGACCAGCGCGGTGCCGTCGTTGACCAGGCTCTCGGCCCGCAGCTGGACGATGTTGCGGTGCGGGAGCGCGCGGGCGAGTGCTCCCACGGCGGTGGCGTCGGTGGGCGCGAGCGCGGCGCCGAGGACGAGCGCGGGCAGCCATCCCCAGCCGAAGGCGACGCCGATGCCCGCCGCTCCGAACGTCGTCGCGACCACCAGCAGCGTGCTCAGCAGCAGGATGACCCGCAGATCGCGGCGGACTTCGCGCAGCGGCGTCATCAGCGCCTCCCAGAACAGCAGCGCCGGCAGGAACAGCACCAGCACCGCATCGGACGGGAGGTGGATGTCGCGCACCGCCGGGATGAACCCGACGAGCAGCCCGAGGAGCAGCTGGAGCAGCGGCGCGGGAACACGAAGCCGCGGCGCGGCCCAGGACGCCGCCACCACGAGGGAGCCGACCAGGACGAAGGTGATGAGCGGATCCATGAGCAGTCCTCTCGGGAGACGGGACGATGCGGCGAAACAGGATCCCGCCATCGCGACGCCGACTCGAGGAGCTTCGCCATGCCCAGGGTCGCACCCCCGTGTTTCCAGCCCGTTGCGGGCAGGGGCGGGAGCGGTTTCGCGTCGTCCTCCGAGGTCTTCCGGTGAGGGGATCGGATCCGCACCGTGACGGGACGCGTAGTCCATCTCTCGGGCGCCTTGCAACCCCGTTTCGCGCCTGTGGCGGAGCACATAGCCTGCGAACTCGACAGACACACAGGGCCGCGCCGCTGCGCGGCCGCGGCGCCGAGACAGTGAGGAGTCCCATGAGCCCCCAGGCATCGACCACCACGAAGAACCGTCGCACGCCCGCGCGCGGCGCGCAACACCCCGCCGAGACGAAATGACACCGCTCGCGCCGGCTGCGTCCGCCAGCAACCCCGCTGGTCGGAGGAGTAGACGATGACCGTCATCGATCCTGCCGCCGACGCAGGGGAAGAGCCCTCTGGTTCCGCCACCGCGGGCAGCGGCGAAGAGGAGAAGCCGAAGAGCAATCCGGTTGTGCGCTTCCTGCGCGTGCTGGGTCCCGGTCTCGTCACAGGCGCCGCGGACGATGACCCCTCAGGCGTCGCCACGTATTCGCAGGCGGGGGCCACGTTCGGGAACGGGCTGCTATGGACCGTYCCKCTCTCSYTGCCGCTCATGATGGCGGTGCAGGAGATCTGCGAYCGCATGGCCCTCGCGACTGGCGACAGCCTCGGCGCGTTGATTCGCCGCAAGTTCCGCCGGGGCGTCGGTGCATCGATCGGTGTTCTGATCGTTGCGCTGATCGCGGCGAACTGTCTGAACCTCGCCGCGGACCTCAACGCGATCGGGCAGGGCATGCAGCTTCTGCACGCTGGACCTGCATGGATCTGGAGCATCGTCGCCGGCATCGCGATCCTCGTGACGGTCATGCTCGGCTCGTTCGAGCTGATCGGCAGGATCTTCAAGTGGTTGTGCCTTGTGCTGCTCGTCTACCTCGGCGTCCTCTTCGCGACACATGTGAACTGGGGCAGCGTCGCGGCCGGCCTCGCAGGCTTCCAATTCCAGCTTTCGCCGGCTTACCTGGGTCTCGCCGTCGGCGTGCTCGGGACGACCGTGTCCCCGTACATGTTCTTCTGGCAGTCGGCGCAGCGAGTCGAGGAGATGCGCGAAGAGAAACGAGGTGGAGACGATGCGCCCGCTCTCGACGAACGTCCCGCACGCGAGGCGCACCGCCGGTTGCGCAACGGACGAATCGACGTCTTCACCGGTATGGCCTTCAGCGTCCTCATCATGTTCGCGATCATCGCGTCATCCGCAGCGACCCTGGGTGCGCACCAYAAGACGGTCTCCAGYGCYGCGGAAGCGGCCAAGGCCCTTGAGCCCATTGCAGGCGATTTCGCGAGCATCCTCTTCGCCCTCGGGTTCATCGGATCCGGCATGCTCGCCGTACCTGTCCTCGCAGCCGCGGGAGCTGCGGGCCTCTCGGCTCTGCTGAACAAGAACTGGGGTCTGGACAAGAACCCACGCCGGGCGCCGCTCTTCTATGTTCTGCTCGGCATCGGCATGATCGGCGGCACCATCCTCGCCGTCGTCTCCACCGACCCGATCGGGCTGCTCGTGCTCAGTGCGATCGTCAACGGCATCGCCGCCGGTCCGTTCCTGATCATCATGATGCTGATCTCCCGCGACCGCACCATCATGGGCAGACACCGAAACGGGAAACTGGCAGCAACGCTGGGATGGGCCACCACCGTGCTCATGTGCGTCGCCGGCGCTTATGGCATCTGGTACACCGTCGCCGGCGGGTGAGTGCAATTCTCGGAGCAAACCCGTGAACCGCGGGCGAGGCGACGTCGCATGATCGCCACGGAGTATTCGTGGCCTATAGCGAGCGCGAGCGGCATCTGTCAATGATCTGGCTTTCTGGCCGATGCAGCGTGATCGTGCAGGCATGCCCGGCGACCACGCACTCTGTGCGGAGATCGACGGGACTGCGGACGTGGTGAGGGAAGAGAGAGCAAAATGCGAAAGTACTTCTTCTGGCTCGGCATCGGGGTTTTCGCGATGGTGGCCTACTTCTATGGTGCGAAGGCGGGTCGGGGCCGGTACCGAGACATCCGAGCGAGCATCGATGCCGTATGGAACGACCCGAAGGTGAAGAAGGCGCGCAAGAAGGCCCTCAAACGCGCAGAAGCGGTCGCACAGGCTGCCGTGAAGCAAGCCAAGAAGGTCGGGAGATGAGCATGGCCGAGACAGGGAGCGAGCCGGAGGATCGCGTGCGCAGGATCAGCGACGCGGCTGCCGGTGCCGTAGAGGAACGCGTGGACAAGGCTGCGGGCGCGGCGTCGGATGTGATCTCCTAGGCATCCGACACGGCGTCGCATGCGGTGGGCGCGGTGGCAGGTGCGGTCACGGATGCGATTGACGCCCGACGTGAGGAGGTCATCGCGGGAGCCAGACAGGCCGCGGACTTCGTGGCGGGGATGGGCGGTGATGCGGTCGCCCACGTGAAGCACCATCCGACGCGCACTGTTCTGCTCGTGGCCGCAGGCGCGGCCGTCATCGGATTCATCGTCGGTGTGATGACAGCGAAACGCAACTGACGTCGTCGCCCGCGCGAGACGACCGCAACGGAGGTGTGAGCCCTTCGGGAAATCCGAATCCTGAGGGGCACACACTCCCTGTGACGGGAGGAGCTCGCGAGCTCACTCTGTCGGCCGGCAGCATTGGCGAGTGGCGCTACGTCGGGCTCCGGCCGGCATTTGGGTGTGTTCCTCCGTGGGGCCCGCCCGTCCGTGGATCTTCTGGATACTAGATGAGTGCGACATTTACTTTCCTTGTCAGGCCTCAGCCGGCACGACCTGAGCGACATATTCGCACGCGCCAAGTCCTTCGAAGGCGGGAGAGGCCCCATCATGGATGGAGCTGCCGCCCTCTTCTTTCCCGCATCAAGCGTGCGAACGCGCGTTTCCTTCGAGCGTGGTGCCGCCGAGATGGGACTGCAGCCGATTGTGTTTCCGCCGGAGACACTCGATAAGGACGAGGACCCGATCGATGTCGTCGGCTACCTCGCCTCGTGGGTGGATCTCCTCGTCGTGCGTCACCCTGATATCGAAGTGCTGCGCGGTCTGGCAGGGGCGGAGACGCTCCCGGTGATCAATGCGATGACGAACGTGAACCATCCGTGCGAGGTGCTCTCAGACCTTTATGCGCTGGCTCAGGACGCTGATCCGTTCGGGCTCAAGTTCCTGTTCGTAGGCGCTGACGGGAATATTGCCCGTGCGTGGTGGGAGGCAGGAGTCGCTTTCGGCATCGATATCGAGCAGAGCTGTCCCGCAGAGCTTCGGGTGCCGGGGATGCCTTGGAACGAGGATCTTCGCGACGCCATGCGCGGAGCAGACGTCGTAATCACGGACGGGCCCGGTCGCGATGCGGATGCGCTCGCACCCTATCGCGTGACGGGGGAGCTTCTGGATACTGCGCCGGACAATGTCCGGTTCGCTCCTTGTCCGCCTTTCATCCGAGGACGCGAAGTCTCCGAGGACGCCGTTGATCATCCATCCTTCGTCGGATACAGGTTCAAACGCCATCTCACGACGGTGCAGCAGGCGGTGATGTCCCGGGCGCTCGAGACGTGAGCCAGCCGCCTTCCGGATCACCCGCCTGACTGGTCTGCCGTCTCGTCCTACTCCACCCCGCTCGCGACGTTCATCCCCGGGGCGGCACCGGGAGCGCATCGCGACATCTCACAGAGCCTGGTTGTTGCGGAGAGGAGTTCGACACGCAGACGTTACGGCGCACACGACAGCCGGAAACACGGACTTCCTAGCGTGATCGCACACGCACTCCTGGGAGGTCCGCATGACCGGCATCGCCACGAACAGCACCACCACGCCCACCGCGGAGAGGCCCGCGACCGGCTCCGCGCTCGGCTTCCTGCCGGGACGCTGGATCTCCGGATGGAACGCCGAGGACCACGATCAGTGGCGCACCGCGGGCTCTGCGATCGCGCGGCGCAACCTGCGCTGGTCGATCTGCGCCGAGTTCCTCGGCTTCGTCGTCTGGCAGCTCTGGTCGATCGTGGTCGTGGCGCTGCCGGCGGCAGGATTCCACTTCACCGTCTCCGAGACGTTCTGGCTGATCTCGATCCCGAGCCTGGTCGGAGCGACCCTGCGCTTCCCGTACACGTTCATGGTGCCGCGCTTCGGTGGACGCAACTGGACGGTGGTATCGGCGCTGCTGCTGCTGGTCCCCGCGCTCGGGCTCGCGCTGTGCGTGTCGAACCCCGGTACCCCGTTCCCGGTGATGCTCACCGTCGCGGCGCTCGCCGGCCTCGGCGGAGGCAACTTCGCGAGCTCGATGGCGAACATCACCTCCTTCTACCCGCAGCGGCAGAAGGGCTGGGCCCTCGGGCTCAACGCCGCCGGCGGGAACCTCGGTGCCGCCGTCGCCCAGTTCGTCGTGCCGATCGTGATCACACTGGGAGCCGGCGCGACCTTGCATCTGCCGCTCGCGGGTCTCATCTGGGTGCCGCTCATCCTGATCGCGGCCTTCGGCGCCTGGCGCCGGATGGACAACCTCACGAGCGCCCGTGCCGACATCTCGGCGTCTCTGGCCGCGCTGCGCTATCCCGAACTGTGGCTCATGGCGCTGCTGTACATCGGCACGTTCGGATCGTTCATCGGATTCTCCGCCGTCTTCCCCAAGCTCATCGCCGACCAGTTCCCGGCGTTCACCGCCTTCCCCGTCGGAGGCGCGATGCTGTCGCTCGCGTTCGTCGGGGCGCTGGTCGGGTCGCTCGCACGCCCCTTCGGCGGACGGCTGGCCGACCGGTTCGGCGGCAGCGCCGTGACGATCGCCGCCTTCGCAGTCATGGCGCTCGGCGCCCTCGCCGTGGTGCTCACGCTGCCGCTGCACTCCTTCTGGCTGTTCCTCGGCTTCTTCCTGCTGCTGTTCGTCGCGAGCGGCGCGGGCAACGGCGCGACGTACCGGATGATCCCGACGCTGTTCGCGCTGCGGTCCGGGGCTGACGGGCACTCCTCATCGGGCGACGTCGCCACTCAGCGCGCCGCGGCCGCTGCGCTGGGGATCGTCTCCGCGATCGGCGCCTACGGCGGCTTCCTCGTCCCGCAGGCGCTCGGGCTGTCCAAGGCGGCGACCGGAGGATACGCGGCCGGCCTCGGCTGGTTCGTAGTCGCCTACGTCGTGCTGTGCGGGATCACGACCGCCGTGCTGCTGCGCGGACGCCGCCGCGGGGCGCGGATCTGAGTCGGCCGCGATGGCAACCGGATCCCCGCCCCCGACGGCTCCCGCCTCTTCTGCCGCGGCGGGCACGCACTGCCCGTACTGCGCGCTGCAGTGCGCCATGACCCTCACGCAGGATCCGGCCGGTCCGGCCCCGGTGCGGGTGGAGGGGCGCACGTTCCCGACCAACCGAGGCGGGCTGTGCAAGAAGGGGTGGACCTCAGCCGCCCTGCTCGCGTCCCCAGAGCGGCTCACCACACCGCTGATCCGCGATGCCGGTGTTCTGCGCCCGGCGAGTTGGGACGAGGCGCTGGCGCGGATCGCGTCGTCGTTGCGCGCGATCCGCGCGGCTGACGGACCCGACGCAGTGGCAGTGTTCGGGGGCGGCGGGCTCACGAACGAGAAGGCGTACCTGCTCGGCAAGTTCGCCCGGGTGGCGCTGGGCACCTCGCGCATCGACTACAACGGCCGGTTCTGCATGTCGTCCGCCGCGGCGGCGGGCAACCGGGCCTTCGGGATCGACCGCGGCCTTCCCTTTCCCGTCTCCGACCTCGACGACGCCGACACGATCCTGCTGCTCGGCTCGAACGTCGCCGCGACCATGCCACCCCTGCTCTCGCACCTCGCGGGCGCCCGCGCCGCCGGTGGCCTGATCGTCGTGGATCCGCGCCGCTCGCAGACCGCCGAGCTCACCGCGGACGGTGCGGGCTCGCACCTGCAGCCCGCGCCCGGCACCGACCTCGTGCTGTTGCTCGGCCTCATCCACCTCGTGCTGGCGGACGGGCTCGCCGACCGCGCCTATCTGGAGCAGCGCACGACCGGTCTCGACGCGCTGCGCCGCAGCGTCGCACGATGGTGGCCCGAGCGGGTGCAGGCGATGACGGGGATCCCGGTCGCGGTGCTGCGCGCGACCGCACACCGGCTCGCACGCGGCCGCGGCACGTACATCCTCACCGGGCGGGGCGTCGAGCAGCACGTCGACGGCACCGACACGGCGACCGCGGCGATCAACCTCGCGCTCGTGCTCGGGCTGCCCGGCCGATCGGACTCGGGATACGGCACACTCACCGGCCAGGGCAACGGCCAGGGCGGCCGCGAGCACGGGCAGAAGAGCGACCAGCTGCCGGGGTACCGCAAGATTGCCGATCCTGCGGACCGGGCGGCTGTGGCCGCGGTCTGGGGCGTGGATCCGGACAGTCTGCCCGGGCCGGGCGTTCCGGCCGTGCAGCTGCTGGGGATGCTCGGCGAACCCGGCGGCGTGCGCGCCCTGCTCGTGCACGGCGCGAACCCGATGATCTCCGCCCCCGACGCGGGAGCGATCGCCGCGGGTCTCCGTGCGCTCGACCTGCTCGTCGTGTGCGACTTCGTGCTCTCGGAGACCGCCGCGCTCGCCGATGTCGTCCTCCCGGTGACGCAGTGGGCCGAGGAGGAAGGCACCCTCACGACGCTCGAGGGACGGGTCATCCGCCGTCGTCGCGCCCTGACCCCTCCGCCCGGGGTGCGCAGCGAGCTGGAGATCCTCGCCGATCTCGCCGCCCGGCTGGAGGCTCCGTCGGAGTGGCCGACGGATCCGGCGATCGTGTTCGCGGAGCTCGCCCGCGCCTCCGCCGGCGGGATCGCGGACTACTCGGGGCTCAGCCACGCGCTCCTCGACGCACAGCTCGCCGCAGGCGTCGCCGCGCACTGGCCGTATCCCGCCGGCTCGGACGGCACGCCGCGGCTGTTCGCCGAGCGGTTCGCCCACCCGGACGGCCGGGCGCGGCTCGTGCCGGTGCAGCCGCAGGAGCGCGATCCGGAGGCGCCCGACGAGGAGCCGCTCGACGGCGGGGCGGCAGGCGAGCGGCCCCGCTCCGCGCTGCTCACCCTCATCACCGGGCGCCTGCTCGAGCACTATCAGTCCGGGGCACAGACCCGGCGGATCGCCGAGCTGAGCGATGCCCACCCGCGCGCCCGCGCCGAGCTGCACCCCGCGACGGCCGCCCGGCTCGGAATCACGGGCGGGGATCCGATCGTGGTCCGAAATCGCCGAGGACGCGTCATGGCGGACGCTCTGCTGACCGAGCGGATCCGGCTCGACACGGTGTTCCTGCCGTTCCACTTCGCGGATGCGGAATGCGCGAACCGGCTGACCGCCGCGGTCACGGATCCGATCTCGGGCATGCCGGAGTTCAAGCGCACGATGGTCGTCGTCACCCCCGCGGTCGGGGAGAACGGAGTCGCATCCGTGAACGCCGAACAGGTGCCGGCATGAGCGGCCCGATGCGGATCGTGCTGATCGGCTACGGACCGGTCGGCGCCCGCTTCGTCGAGGAGCTGCTGCCCGCGGTGACGGCGGGGCGGGTGTCGCTCACCGTGCTGGGTGCGGAGGCCGAGGACGCGTACAACCGCGTGCTGCTGGCCGAGTACGCGGTGGGCGCCACCTCACGGGAGCGCCTCGAAATCGCGGACACCGCGGCGGCGCGCACGGCCGGGGTGCGGATCAGGCTCGACGAGACCGCGATCGCCATCGACCGTGCTGCACGCCGGGTGCGGACTTCGGCGGGCGACGAGCTCGCCTGGGACCGGCTCGTGCTCGCCACGGGCGCGCGTGCCAACGTGCCGACCCTGGCCGGCCTGGAGCACACCAGGCACGAGCGCGGCGCTGCGCCGGTGCCCGGCCGGGACGGCGGACGCCGGGCGCTGCCCGCGGGCGTGCTCGCGCTGCGCGACGTGGCCGACGCCGAGGCGGTCGCGCCGGTGGTCGCCGGGGGTGGAGCGGTCGTCGTGCTCGGCGCCGGCGTGCTCGGCATGGAGTTCGCACTGCTCGCCGCCGAGCACGGGGCGCGGGTCACTGTGGTGCACCACGGCACGGCCCCCATGGCGCGCAACCTCGACGAGACCGGCGGGCGGATGCTCGCGCGTGCCGCCCGCACGGCAGGCCTGCGGATGGCGGCGCATGCGCGCGCCGAGACCGTCGAGCTCAGGGACACCCCGGCGGGGCCGGTGTTCGACGGCATCGTGTGCGCCGACGGCACCTATCTGCGCGGGCATCTTCTCGTGCTGTCCTGCGGTGTCGCTCCACGGGTCGAGCTCGCGCTCGCCGCCGGCCTTGCCTGTTCGACGGGCGTGCTGGTCGACGCGGATCTGCGCAGCTGGACGGATCCAGAGGTGTTCGCGATCGGCGACTGCGCGCAGATCGCGGATCCCGGCGAGGCCGACGCCACGGGCCACGTGCCGGGRGCGCCGAGCGGCCTGATCGGGCCCGGATGGCGGCAGGCCGCAGCCGTCGCGAGCCGGCTGCGTGCCGAGGCGGCCGGGGTCGGAGCGGGCGAGGAGGCGAGCGTCGTGCGGCACGCGCGCCCGACCGTGCTCATGCTCAAGGCGATCGGGATCGACGTCGTATCGGGCGGGGCGTACGCGGCGGAGCCGTGGGACGCCGACACCGAGGTCAGCATCTGGATCGACGCCGCGCGGGGCGCATATCTGAAGACCGTCGTCCGCGACGGCGTGCTCGTCGGTTTCGTCTCGGTCGGCCTGCCGCAGGCCGGGGCCGAGCTCACCCTGCGCTACGAGCGGGGAGCGGGTCTCGTCGCGGATCCGGCCGCGCTGCTGCGGCTGGACGCGGCCGATGCCGGCGCGGCCAGGGCGACCGACGACCCGCTCGGGCCGGAGGCCACCGTCTGCTGGTGCAACGGCGTGACAGCGGGCCGCATCGCGGAGGCGGTGGCGGACGGGTGCGGCACCGTCGAGGAGGTCGGCCGGTGCACGCGCGCGGGTACGGGATGCGGCGGCTGCAAGGGGCGGATCACCGCGCTACTGGCGGCGGTGCCGGCGGCATAGGGTCGGCGCGCGATCCGGGGTCGTTGAGCGAGCGCAGCGAGACGAAACGCGGTGATCCGCGAGCGTGCCCCGTTTCGTCTCGGTCGGCTCCGCCGTCCTCGCTCAACGACCCCGGAGGGGGTGCTCAGCGACTGCGGAACTGCTCAGACGTCGAGGCGGTATCCGCGCTTCACGACCGTGGCGACGAGCCCGGGAGTCGCGAGACTCTGCCGCAATCGGCTGAGCGAGACCTCCATGGTGTGCTCGTCGCCGTCCATGGATCCGGAGAGCGCCCGGCGCGACACCACGGCGCCCTCGGCGGCGACCAGGGCGCGGAACAGCGTCACGGAGGTGGGGGTGAGCCGCACAGGTGTGCCGTCGACGACGGCGACGCTGCCTCGCAGCTGCACCTCGCCGTGCCGGGTGCGCACGCGCAGGGTCGCCCGGTCCTCGAGGTGCTCGCAGACCAGCCGGATGAGTGCGCCCATCCGGAAGCGATCCGGCTGCAGCACCCGGATGCCCGCGGCGATCAGAGGCGCGGAGGTCACCGGGCCCACGCTCGCGGCCACCACGTCCTGCCGCAGCGCGTCGACGACCTCGTCGTGGCGACCGCGGGCCAGGGCCGCGATGAACAGGCCGTCCACCGCGGGGGCGCTCGTGAAAGTGACGCAGTCCAGCTGCCGGGCCGCGACGGCGTCGACGAGGCGGGTGGTCCGCTCGTCCTCGTCTTCGACGTTCGACCAGGTGTACGGCGCGACCGTGAGTACGCGCATCCCCGCCTGCGCGAGCCGTGCGAGCTGCGCATGATCGGTCTGACCGTGCAGCTGCACGGCGACCGTGGTTCCTGCTCCGAACTCGGCGACGACTCTGTCCACGAGAGACGCCGTCGTCTCCTCGTCGCTCATGCCCTCGTCGTCGAGCCCCGCGGCGCGCACCGCGCCCCGCGCCTTCGGACCGCGCACCAGGATCGTCGCCGCGGACAGCGCGTCCTGCAGCGCGGCGCCGAGCCCCGCCGCATCGGCGACCTCGAACCAGCGCCGCATGCCGTAGCTGGTCGTGGCGAGCAGGAGATCGGGGCGTGCGGCGAGGATGTCGCGGGTGTCGGCGATGACCGGCCCGTCGTCGTCCGCGTGCCGCATCCGCACCGTCGGGGCGTGCAGCACGAACGCGCCGCGGCGCTCGAACGCGTCGATGAGATCGGCGGAGCGGCGATCGCTGGTCACGCCGATCCGGAAGCCGGCGAGCTGATCCGGACCGAACCCGGTCACCGGATCGATGCGCTCGAAGGGCGTCATGGGGCGTCCCCCGCGAGTGCGACGGCGTCACTGAGCAGCGCGACGGCCTCCCGATCATCGTGTCCGGCGAGTCGGACGACGTCGCCCACGACGATCACGGCGGGGGAGCGGACCCCCGCATCCTCCGCAGCGTCGCGGATGCCCGCGAGGTCCGAGACGGTCGTGCGCTGGCCGGCGGTGAAACCGCGCTCGATGATCGCGACGGGGGTGCCGGGATCCATGCCGTGGCGCACCAGCCCGGCACTGATCGACGGCAGATTCGAGACACCCATGAGCACGACGATGGTACCGCCGAGGCCGGCAAGATGCTCGGCCTCCGACTCTGTGAGCGGTGCGTGCCCGGAGATCACGGTGAACAGCCGGGCGACCCCGCGATGCGTGACCGGAATGCCGGCGGACGCGGGCACCGCGATCGCGCTCGTCACCCCGGGGATGACGCGCACCGGCACGCCGGCCGCGCGGCAGGCGGCCGCCTCCTCGCCGCCGCGGCCGAACACGAACGGATCCCCGCCCTTGAAACGCACGACCTTGGCACCCGCGAGCGCGTGGTCGAGCAGGAGGCGTTCGATCTCCTCCTGCGGGATCGCATGATGGCCGGGGTGCTTCCCGACATCGACCAGTTCCGCCTGCGGCGCCAACTCCGCAAGCAGCGCGTAAGGCGCGAGCCGGTCGTACAGCACCACGTCGGCGTCCCGCAGCGCACGGACTGCGCCGACCGTGAGCAGGTCCGGGTCGCCCGGGCCGCCGCCGACGAGAGTGACCGATCCGACAGCGGCCGTCACGACAGCTCCTCGGCGGGCACTGTGTCGGCGCGCAGGGGGATGCTCGTGCCGGCGATCGGCACGATGCCGGCCGCGCGCTCCTCGGCGGTCGCGGGGCGGAGCTGCCCGCGCTCGGCGACGCGTGCGATGGACGGATCCGCGACGCCCGGCTCGTTCACGAAGGAGCGGAACCGGCGCAGCCGCTCGGGGTCGTCGAGGGTAGCCGCCCATTCGTCCGCGTAGGTGTCGACGTGCAGGGCGACCGCGGCCTCCAGCTCGGCGGCGAGGCCCAGCGAGTCGTTCACCACCACGTCGCGGACGTGGTCGAGGCCTCCGTCCAGATCCTCCATCCAGCGCGCCGTGCGCTGCAGCCGGTCGGCGGTGCGGATGTAGTACATGAGGTATCGGTCGATGTAGCGCACCAGCGTCTCATCGTCCAGGTCCGACGCGAGCAGCTGCGCATGGGCGGGCTGGAATCCGCCGTTGCCGCCGACGTACAGGTTCCAGCCCAGATCGGTCGCGATCACGCCCACGTCCTTGCCGCGCGCCTCGGCGCATTCGCGGGCACAGCCGGAGACGCCGAACTTGAGCTTGTGCGGGCTGCGCAGGCCGCGGTAGCGCAGCTCCAGGGCGATCGCCATCCCCACCGAGTCCTGCACGCCGTACCGGCACCAGGTGGATCCGACACAGCTCTTCACATTCCGCAGCGCCTTGCCGTACGCCTGCCCCGACTCGAAGCCGGCGTCCACCAGCCGGCGCCAGATGTCCGGCAGCTGGTCCAGCCGTGCGCCGAAGAGGTCGATCCGCTGTCCGCCGGTGATCTTCGTGTACAGGCCGAAGTCCTGCGCGACGCGGGCGATCACGCCGAGTTTCTCGGGGGTGATCTCGCCGCCGGGGATGCGCGGCACGACCGAGTACGTGCCGTCCTTCTGCATGTTGGCGAGGGCGCGGTCGTTCGTGTCCTGCAGCGGGCCGCGACCGCCGTCAAGCAGATACTGGCCGTGCTGGGTGGCGAGGATCGATCCGACCGCGGGCTTGCAGATGTCGCAGCCGCGCCCGCGACCGAGGCGGGTGATCGTCTCGTCCCAGCTCGTCAGCCCCAGAACACGGACGGACTCGAACAGCTCCTGCCGGGACAGGTCGAAGTGCTCGCACAGCGCGTGCGAGACCGTGGCGCCGGCGGCGGTGAGCTCCGCTTCGAGCAGCTTCTTCACCAGCGGCACGCAGGATCCGCACTGCGTGCCCGCGCGGGTGCAGGTCTTCAGCTCTCCGAGGTCGTGGCAACCGTCGCCGACCGCGGCGCGCACCGTCCCCGCGGCGACGTTGTTGCAGGAGCACACCAGCGCGTCGTCTGGCAGCGCGCCGCTCGTGGGCGGCTCGGCACCGGCGGCGGAGAGGTACGCGGCCGGCTCGGCGTCGAGGGTGCGACCGAGCAGCGGTCGCAGACCGAGGTAGGGCGTGGCGTCGCCGACGAAGACGCCGCCGAGCAGCGTGCGGGCGTCGTCGCTCACGACGAGCTTCTGGTACAGCCCGCGCGCGGGATCCGCGTACACGATCTCGAGGGCGCCGGGATCGCGGGCGAACGCGTCGCCGAAGCTCGCCACGTCGACGCCCGACAGCTTGAGCTTGGTGGCGTCGTCGATCGTGGTGAAAGCCGCATCGCCGCCGAGCAGCTGGTCGGCGACAGTCTCGGCCATGGCGTTGGCCGGCGCGACCAGGCCGATCGTGCGGCCGTCGATCGCGGCGACCTCGCCGATGGCCCAGATCGACGGATCAGCGCTGCGGCAGGCCTCGTCCACGATCACGCCGCCGCGCGGCGCGGTCTCGATCCCCGCCGCCGTGGCGAGTTCGTCGCGCGCTCGGATGCCGATGGCGAACACGACGATGTCGGCCGGAACGCTGCGGCCGTCGGTGCAGAGCACCTCGACGGGGCGGCCGCCAGCGCCGAGCACGATCTTCTGCGGCCGGGTGCCGAGGTGCAGGTCGACCCCGCGGGCCGCGATCAGCCGCCCCAGGGCCTGGCCCGCGCCCTCGTCGAGCTGGGCCGACATCAGCCACCCGCCGGAGTGGATGATCACGGCGTCGGCACCGAGTGCGGCGACGCCTCCTGCAGCTTCCAGTCCGAGAAGACCGCCTCCGGCCACGGCGACGCGCGGAGAACGGCCCAGCTCGTCGCGGAGTGCCGCGACCTCGGCGACGAGGGCGTCCACGTCGTCGATCGTGCGGTACACGCGGGCGGCCGGAGCACCGGGGATCTCGGGCACAGGGGCGGAGGATCCAGTCGCCAGCACGAGATCGTCGTAGCCGAGCACGTCGCCGGTCGACGTTGTCACGGTCTTCGCGGCGCGGTCGATCGCCTGCGCCCGTTCGCCGACCCGCAGGGAGACCGCGGCGTGCTCCCAGCACGACGCCGGATCCAGCGTGAGATCGACGGATCCGTCCGCGAGCCGCTTGCTCAGCTGCACCCGGTCGTACGGAAGATACGGCTCTTCCGCGACGACGGTGATGCGGTGCGCGGCGGCCGGCTCATCGGCGAAGCGCGACAGCAGGGCCTCCACGAGCCGGTGGGCGGCGGGGCCGCCTCCGACGATGAGCGTGTTGCGGGACGTCATGCGTGCCCCCTCCGGTTCGGTGGTTCCCGAGCGTACGAGCGCGCGATTTCCCGACCGTTTCGGCAATGTATCCGTAACATGACAGCGCCCGCACACGACGAGCGGAGGGTTGTGAGGGGACTTTCACACGGCCGACACATGCCGCGACCGCAGCTGAAACACGCGCGACCTACCGTCGTGGCATGACCACCATCACGCAGACCAGGTCCCGTGTCGTCTCCTCGCGCACCGCCCCGGCGCGCACCGTGTGGGAGCGCGCATGCCGCGTCGACGACCTCGAGCCGTCCTGGGGCGAGGCCGTGCTCATCCGGATGCGGCAGATCGCCGTGTTCCTGCTCTCGCCGCGCGAGGTCTATGCGGTCGAGCACAACGATCCCGCCGCAGACGGCGCGCCGGTGATGGCGCGCGGGATCGTCGGATCCAGGGGCGATCGTCCCACCGTCGCGTCGCCCCTGCACAAGGAGATCTACGACCTCGGCACGGGGGAGTGCTATTCGGATCCGGCTCTGCTGCTGCGGACTTTCCGCACGCGCATCGTCGGCGGCTTCATCGAGATCGAAATCGACGACTGAGCCTCATCCTGCGGCGCGGCCGAGCAGCATCGCCCGTTCGGCACGGGCGAGGGGATTCACACGGATCGGTCCGGAGGAGCTGCGGCGGGCGTGAGGCCGCGCCGAGTGGCCGCATGTCGGAGGCGGGGAGCCTCAACAGGCACGAGGATGGTCTCGTGAGCTATGACGCGGATGAGACCGTCTTCGAACATGCGGGACGGCGGATCCGGTTCGAGACGAACGCGCAGTTCGATGCCCTGGTCGGGGCGTTCGAGTCTGCGGTCCCCGCGCTGCCGGAGGAGCAGGCGCTGGCCGAGGTACGCGGCGGCGACTGGGCGGGGTTCGTGCGGGGGCTGCAGTGGGAGGCGCCCAGCGGGTTCGTCCGGGTCTGGACCTCGCGTCCCGACGCGCTCATGGAGCACGCCGGCAGCGGGGCGCGCAGCGTGGTGTGGCTGATCGCGCACCACGGCATCACCGCGCGGCTGTTCCGGCACGACCCCGGCACGATGCTCTACGCCCCGTTGCGCATCGAGGCGCACACCTCGACGGCACCGGGAACCACGTTGAGCTTCGAGGTGCCGAGCTCCCGGCTCGCCGGCTTCGGCGTCAACAASATCACGCAGGCCGGCGCGGAGCTCGACCGCGCCCTCGGTGACCTCGTCGAGGACCTCGGGCTGCCCCGTCCCGCCGCGCTGCGACGCTGACCTGGCTGTGTTGGGCACGCAGGGCTCGTGCGGGAGGACCTACGACTCGGACAGGCCAAGGGCGCGCAACGCGAGCCACGCGGCGGCGCGGTCATCCGCGCGGTCCGTGGCCAGCCCGGTCAGCTCCTCGATCCTCCGTATGCGTGAGGCGAGGGTCTGGCGGTGTATGCCGAGGCGAGACGCGGTCGTGCGCTGCGCGCCGTGCTCCGCGAGGAAGGTGCGCAGAGTGTCGGTCAGCGCACCGTGGTTGCCGTCGGCGTCGCGCAGCCCGTCGAGTACGGCCGCCAGCTGCGCCGAGGATTCGTCTCCCATCGCGTTGAGCACGAGCTCGACCGTGGGCAGCTCGGAATAACGCAGGACGGTCTGCCCGTCCTCGACTGCGGTGTCGAGGGCCTGCTTCGCCTGAAGAGCGCTGCGTCTCAGAAGCTCAGCCGGCGCCGGCAGGCCGAGCCCGAGGTGCGCCGTGCCGGTACCCAGGGGAGTGAGGGCCATGACGCGCGCCGCCAGCTCCTCCGCGAGGCCATCGGGCACGAATCCGCGTACTCGTCCGCCGCCGGCGACGAAGACGTGCTCGGCACCCAGCTCGTCGAGCCAGCGCACGGTCAGTCGCTCGAGATCGATCGTGCGAGTCCGGCTGCCCAGGTGGAAGGCGGTGAGACCCGTCTCGCGCACACCCCACCGGCGGAGCAGCCGTCCGGCGTCCTGTCCGCCCGCGAGCAGGACACCCATCAGCGCTTCGCGCCCCAGCCGTTCGGTCAGTGAAGGGTCTCGTGTGCGCAGCACGAGATCGAACAGCGCGGCGGATTGCGATGCGAGGTCACGGTTGCGACTGGTCACGCTGGAACGGGAGGCGATCACGAGGTAGCCGGTGAGATCGCGATCGGATCCGACCTGATGCACCTGCAGTCCCGGGTGCCGCACGCGCACCGGCCGCCCGAGTGCGACCGCCGTCGCGTCGTCGATGTGAAGGCGGCCCGCTCCCGCGCTCGTGATCATCTGACCGTGGGCATCGAGGAGCACCGCCCAACCGTCGATGCGATGCGCGAGCTCGGCGATCACTGCGGGCGCGCCGCCGCGTCGGGCGACCTGAGTCAGGACCTTGGTGCCGGCGGTCACCAGCCGGTCGGACGCGGCCTGATCTTCGGCGATGATCGCCGCGAGATGGGCGTGCAGCGCGGACGGCGCGCCGGCAGCCTGCGCAGTCTCGGACGGAGCGTCCGCAGGGGTGGTCTCGGAATCGTTCGGAAGACGGGCGCCGAGGACCGCCGTCATGCGGCTTTTCGCCAGCAGAGCGCGCAGCTCCGCGCTGTCGCCAGTGCTGACGAACACCCCGCTCGCGGTGGTCTCGGAAACCTCGGAGTCGGGGGCCAGCCGAGCGCGCAGCTCCTCCTCGTCACCGGTCAGCAGCGTGGCGAAGTTGCGATTGGCGACCACCACGTACTCGCGCAGTCGGGCCAGACCGTCGATCGGAGTGTTCGCCGGAGCCCGCTCGACGACAAGTGTCCCGCGCACCGCGCGAGCGATGGCCTGAAGGTCGAGCGCCATGGCTGAACTGTACCAAATGCCGGTGAGTGGATGAACTCTTCAACACTTGGCACAGTGACAGCGAACCGCTCCGCTCCCTAGCATCGCCGTAGTCCTCACGTGCGCGATCTTCATTCGCGTGCGGCGTTCAAAGGAGAGAAGCCATGAAGGCAGCAGTTTTCCGCGACACCAAGACCCGAGTCGAGGTCATCGACGTCGATCTCGCCGCTCCGAGGGCCGGCGAGGTCCGTGTCAAGATCGCCGCCGCCGGCGTCTGCCACTCCGATCTGCACGTGCAGCAGGGCGACTGGCGCGCCGCCGCTCCGCTGGTGATGGGCCACGAGGGCTCCGGCACCGTCGTGGAGCTTGGCGAGGGCGTCACCTCCCTCGCCGTGGGCGACCACGTCGTGCTCAGCTGGGTGCCGCCGTGCGGCGAGTGCCGTTACTGCCTGCAGGGTCACGAGGCCCGCTGCCAGAAGGTCGCGGCCTTGGTCGCGCCGAAGGGAGTGCTGTTCGACGGCACGTCGCGGATGAGCAGGACCGATGAGAACGGCGATGACGAGACGCTGCACCACTACCTCGGCGTCTCGTCCTTCGCCGAGGAGGTCGTCGTGCCCGCCTCCGGCGCGATCAAGGTGCGGGACGATGCGCCGCTCGACGTGATCGCCGTGGTGGGATGCGCGGTCGCGACCGGAGTCGGCGCCGTCACGAACACCGCCGCCGTCGAGCCGGGAGCCACCGTCGCCGTGATCGGCTGCGGCGGTGTCGGCTTGAACGTGGTGCAAGGAGCGAAGCTCGCCGGCGCAGAGCGGATCATCGCGATCGACGTCGTCGCGGACAAGACTGCGATGGCTCTGCAGTTCGGCGCCACGGATCGCATCGACGCCTCCAAGGGCGACCCTGTGGAGCAGCTGTTCGCACTCATTCCCGACGGCGTCGACTACGCCTTCGACGCGATCGGGCGCACCTTCACGACCGAGCAGGCCATCCGCATGCTCGGCCTCGGCGGCGCCGCCGTGATCGTCGGCTTGCCGCCCACCGGCGCAACCGCATCGTTCGAGCCGCTCGCGCTCGCGGAAGCCGATCAGCGGATTCTCGGATCGAACTACGGCTCGGTGCGGCCGTCCATCGACATCCCCGCACTGGTCGATCGCTACATGGATGGCCAGCTCAAGCTCGATCCGCTCATCTCCGGCCGGCGCCCGCTCAGGGAAGCCGCCGAGGCGCTGGAAGATCTCGAAGCGGGGGGCGTGCTGCGCACGCTGCTCATCCCCTGACCGCGCACGAACCTCATTCCGGGCGGACCCGACGCGCTTTGACGCGAAGCGCAGAACCCGGAAAAGACGACTCCCCGGGCTCTCTTCCGGCCATGCCGAAGGAGAGCCCGGGGCTGTATTCCGTCCCTTACGACGACACGGCCATCCTTCGCACGACGCTCGTATCGATCCAGGCATTGTGGCCGGACAGCGCCCGGTAGCCGAAGTAGTAGATGAATCCTTGTGTGCCCCACGTGGCCAGCGCCGCGGTGTAGAAGTACGTGCGGTGGGAGTCGTCGAACGGCCAGGGGAAGAAGTCATACGTGAGCGCGATCATCATCGCCACCAGTGTGATCAGGGTGGTCGCCACGGACCAGCCCTTCGCGCCCGCACGCCACAGTCGGCCCGCGAACGAGAAGAGGAAGATCGACGTGATGAGGTTCGTGAGGACGAAGAACGTGGCCGGGCCGACGTCGTACACCTCGCCGTGGTGAAGGGACACCAGGAAGGCGCCGCCGGCTATGGCCAAGACGAACGAGCCGATCTCGACCCAGAGCGTCGGCTTGTAGTGATGAGTGACCACCCTCAAGCCGAGGATGAGGACCAGCGTGAATCCGAACGACYGTGAGAACGCATCGAGGAAGTACGCGACGGTGTACATGGGACTCGCGGGGTCGCCGCCGAGCAGCGACCAGAGCAGGAAGTTCGTCGCAGAGACACCGACGATGATCCATTCGATACCGAGGAGATAGTTGTGGTGTCTCCGGATGAACTTCCACCCGTAGACGAAGCAGACGAGCATCAACCACGCGTCTGCGACGATGAAGAGCGTTTCGATCATGTGTCCTTATTCCTTTCCGATGCGATGGGGCCGTTCAGGAGATCTCGACATGAGCTCCTCCTTCACTGACACGAGCCGCGTGCTGCGCGATGTAGCCCGTGATCGTCTCGACCAGGGATTCCGGCATGTGATGTCCCATGCCGGGGATGACCACGTGCTGTGCACCCCGGATCGCCCTGGCCGTGGCGGCGCCACCGGTCTCGGCGACCATCAGGTCGCGGTCGCCGTTGATCACGAGCGTGGGCGCCGTGATCCTGCTCAGCTGTGCGGTGCGGTCGCCGGAGAGCTGGATCGCCTGTATCTGGCGTGCCCCACCCGCCGCCAGATTCCCGGCGGCACGATCCCAGCCCTGCGCGGCGATCGCGGCCTCGGCCGCGTCGTCGATCGGGTAGGCCGCCCCCGCGATATGCCGCGTGATCCGCAGATGGTCGCGCACTGCGTCGGTCCTGTCGCGGGAATCGGGGCCCATGAGAAGCCGGATCGTCGACCAGGTGGGCTGGCCGACCTTGCGCGACCCCGTCGTCGAGTAGATCGACGTGAGCGACAGGATCCGATCCGGCTGGGTGGCCGCGATCGTCTGCGCGATCATGCCGCCCATCGAGCGACCGACGAGGTGCACCTGATCGAGGTCGAGATGGTCGAGCACGCCGATCGCGTCCTGCGCCATGTCCGCCAGCGTGTAGCCGTCGGGACGCGGGCGTGCGAGGACCTGACGCCACACTGCGGGAGGCGGGGTGGTCGCGAAACTCGATTGGCCGACGTCGCGGTTGTCCAGCGAGACGACGCGGAAGCCACGCGCGACGAGTGCGTCGACCACCGAGTCGGTCCAGAACGTGAGGTCTTCTCCGAGCCCCCCGATGAGCATGATGGCCGGGTCGGAGATCGTTCCCGCGTCGCGGAAGCAGATCCTCACGCCGGAGGGGAGCGTGACGAACTGGTCAGGGCTCGCGGCGGCGACGTCAGACATGGGCGACCCGTCCTTCGTCGACGTGGAGGGATCCGGATCCGGTCCCGAAGACGAGATGTTCGTCGACGACCGGGCCCCGCAGCGCCTTCGCATCCTGGGGGTACGACATCATGGTCCGCCATGGTTTCGTCGTGCCCTGCCGAGGCAGCATCCTCTCGCCGCGCTTGGCGTAGCCGGACTGGAGATCCATGACCGGTCTGGTCTGCATGCCCGGGGGAGCCACCGGCACGACCGTGTCGTATCCGTGCGCATCCATGTACCTGACCAGATCGATGAGGTATCTGCAGAGCAGGCCCACCTTGAGGGTCCAGGACGAGGTGGTGTAGCCGATGGCCATGGACCAGTTGGGGATGCCGCTGAGCAGCGTCCCTCGATAGGCAATGGTGTCGACGACATCGATCTGGCGTCCGTCGACCACGATGGGCATGCCGTCGAAAAGCTGCAGGTTGAGCCCGGTGGCCGTGATGACGATGTCGGCCTCCAGCTCGTCGCCCGAGCCCAGGACGATGCCGCTCCTGCTGAATCGGGCGATGCTGTCGGTGATGATGGAGGCGTCGCCCGACTTCAGCGTGTCGAAGAAGTCGCCGTCGGGTGCTGCGCACAGGCGCTGATCCCAGGGGGCGTAGGGCGGATTGAAATGCGTGTCGACATCGAAGCCCTTCCCGAGCTTCCGGATGTTCTCCCGTCGTACCATGGCACGCCCGGCCCGGGGGAACCGGCGCAGGCCTTCGATGAGCAGGTGCTCCATCCAGATGTTCTTGAACCTCGTCGCGGCGTACCCGCGCTTCTCGCCCAGCAGCTTCGTCAGTGCGAGCGCGACGCGGTCGATGCGAGGAATCGGCATGACATAGGTCGGGGTGCGCTGCAGCATCGTGACGTGACGGGCCGCCCCCGGGCCTTTCGTCATCGCCGGCACGATGGTCACGGCGGTCGCGCCGCTGCCGATGACGACGACCTTCTTGGCGCTGTAGTCGAGGTCCTCCGGCCAGTGCTGCGGATGCACGACGGCGCCCTCGAAGTCCTCGATCCCCGGGAACGCGGGGGAGTATCCCTCGTCGTACTTGTAATAGCCCGTCGCGGCGAACACCCACCCCGCCTTGATCGTCTTGGTCACGTCCGATCCCGTGGCAGGATCTGTCGTCGCGACGGTGAGGGTCCAGGTCGATTCCATCGATGACCAGTCCGCACGCCGCACCCGATGGCCTGTTCTGATCAGACGCGCCAGCGCGTTCTCGTCGACCGTCTCGCGGAGATAATCCAGGATCAGGGGAGCGTCGGCGATCGCATTCTCGTGACGCCATGGCTGGAACTCGTAGCCGAACGTGTGCAGATCCGAGTCCGACCGGATGCCCGGGTAGCGGAACAGATCCCACGTGCCTCCGATGTCTTCGCGGCCCTCAAGCACGATCAGGGATTTGCCGGGGAGTTCGCGGCTGAAGTAGGCCGCAGCCCCGATCCCCGAGATCCCCGCCCCGATCACGACGATGTCGAACTCCTCGACCACGCCTGAATCGTTGTCCGTCATCCTTGACTCCTTGCACCTTCGACAAATGGTGCCCACAGTCTGATCGGCGACCTCTTCGGGCCACCACGACAGGGCGCACCTGATTCCGAGGCAGTAGGTGCAGCGTGCACACGCGCGGCCGACGCGCTCGGGAACTCCGAAGACATCGGCGCGCGCCGGGCCAGACTGCTCGTATGGAAGATCTGTGGCCCTCGCCCAGCCCCGCGGCCGCGGCCATGTTCCGATCGCTCTGCGAGTGGCTCATGGCCGATGCGGATGCTCTCGCCGACGCCATCGCGCGACCGGCGATGCTGGCGTCGGCGCACGGCGACGCGGCCTTGCTCGCAGATGCGTCGCTCATGGCCGAGGACCGCGAGCTCAACCGTGCGGATATCGTGCAGTGGCTCACGTCGAACATCCAGCATCCGGGACGCCGGGTGGATCCCTATGTGGGCCCGCGTTCGGCGGCCTACGTCGCCGATCTCGTGTCGCGGGGCATCGCGCCCGACTTCGTGGCGGGGTGGCGGGCCGCGTTGATCATCGGCTGGCGACGATGGCTCGAGCTCTGCACGGCGAAATGCCCCGACCCGGATCTGCTCGTCGAGGTGCTGGCCGTGTCGGCGCACTCGCTGGTGCAGTACGCCCTCGACTCGGTGGCGATGGTGCGGGAGGTCAGCCTGGCGGCCTCGATGGGCAATGCGGACGCCCAGACGCTCGCCATGATCCAACTGATCGTCGGCGGAGCTCCGATGACCCAGGACATCGCGGAGGAGCGCCTGGGTTACCGGATGGGGCGTCGGCACGTCGCGCTCATCCTGTGGACCGATGCTCCGGACCAGGACGGTGCATTGGACGAGGCGGTGGCGACGTTGCGTGCGGCGAGCCGTTCCGGCACCATGCTCGTGGCTCGCGCGACCTCGGCCTCCCGGTGGATCTGGCTTTCCGGCCAGGACGTTCCCGATCTCCACCATGTCGAGAGGGCCGTGGCCGATGTCCGACGTGTGCGTGCGGCCGTCGGCAGGCCGGGGCATGGGCTCGAGGCGTTCCGGTCCAGTCATGAGGACGCGCTCGCGGCTCACGTGATGCTCACGCGACTGGAGTCGGACCGTCGGTTCACCGTATACAGCGATGTCGAGCTCATCGACAGCCTGACCAAGGATCGCGTCGGAGCGCAGAGGTTCGTGACCAAGACGCTCGGCGCGTTGGCGACTGCGGATGCCACGCTGCGCCAGGCCCTGCTCACCTACGTGCAGTGCGGGTTCAACACCACCCGGGCGGCGGCGCGGCTGTACCTGCACCGGAACACCGTCGAGCGCCGGGTGTCTAGGGCGAACGAGCTCTCCGTGGTCAAAGTGGAAGACAATCCGACTTACGTCGCAGCGGCCCTGCTGGTGCTGGAGCTCGCGCCCGAGCTCGTGACCACAGCCTCCGGCTGAGCCCTCACGGCGAACGGCCGTGCGCATCGTCCCGCGCGGCGAGTGCACGCTGCACCTCCTGCGTCGGAACCAGGTGCGCCCTGTCGTGGTGACCGGCCCGGGCTGCGGATCAGACTGTCTCCACCAGATCTGCGGGGCACGGAATCGCCCGATCCGCACACCGTCACGGTCGACGAACTCGCGCTCGCACGGCGTGCGTCGGTCGAGCCCTCCGTCGCCGTGACCCGCCGTCGCCTGGTGCAGCGCTCGACGAGGAGGCCCGACCATGACAGCACTTTCCRATGCAGGCACCGCGGTGAAGCGGGTCGGACCGCTCTGGATGACTCTGTTCACATTCGCCTGGCTGGCGATCTGGACCATCCAGTTCACGCCGATCCAGCTGCTGCTGCCCCTGCAGCTGGACACCGGCGGCCTGGGCGAAGACTGGATCGGCGGTGTCGTCTGGTCCGGCGTGGTGCTGTCCGTCGGTGGAGTCATCGGCGTCGTCGCGGCACCGCTGGCGGGCCGCTGGTCCGATCGCACGCGCTCCCGATGGGGACGCCGACGCCCGTGGGCGATCGGTGGATCCCTGCTCTCCGCGCTCGGGTTGATGACCACCGGAGTCGCCACGGGCCCGGTTGCGGTCGGCGGTGCCTGGATCGTCGTGTCGGTCGGGATCTCGGTGGCCTCGGCGGCCCTCACCGCGATGATCGCCGATCAGCTGCCCGAGGCCCAACGCGGCGCGGCGGCGGCCGCGGCGAGCTCGGCACAGGCGCTCGGCGTCGTCGTCGGTGTGGGCACCATCGTGCTGATCGGGCTCGGCATCTTCGAGTCCTATCTCGTGCTGGCGGCGCTCATCCTCGTGCTCGGCGTCGRCACCGCACTGTGGCTTCCCGACGAGCCGGCGCACCGGCTCGCCGTCCCTGCTCGCCCCATGGCCGCGGGCCGCCCCTCATGGCTGCGCGACCGCGACTTCCTCTGGCTCCTGAGCAGCCGCCTGATCGTGAACATCGGCAATGCCCTCGGCACCGCACTGCTCCTCTTCTTCCTGCTCTACGGCGTGAAGGTGCCCGCGGCCGAGGCGCAGGACGATCTGCTCCTGCTCACCGTCGTCTACACGGTCTTCGTGGTCGGCTCCTCGGTCATCGCGGGGATCGTCTCCGACCGCGCCTCCGCCCATCCGGTGCGTCGGCGCCGCACGCTGACCGTGGTGTCCGCGCTCTTCGGCGTGGTCTGGGGCGCGGTGATCCTGGTCAGCCCTTCTCTCATCATGACCATGATCGCGTCGGCGCTGATGGGTGCCGGCTACGGGGCGTACATGACGGTGAGCCTCGCGCTCGCGACGGATCTGCTCAAAGATCCGGAAACCCATGCGCGCGATCTCGCGCTTGTGAACGTCTCCGCACAGCTCGGGCAGCTGCTGGGGCCGCTGCTCGGCGCAGGGCTGGTGGCCGTCGTCGGCGGGTTCTGGCTGCTGTTCAGTGTCGCCGTGGTGCTGTCCGCAGCGGGGGCGCTGATGACCTACGGAATCCGGGTGAAGACCGGAGAACGCCCGCGTGCCGACCGGCTTTCGCCGGAACGGACGGAGCGCTCCCTGGATACGACCGCGCCGTGACGGCTGCGGCATCCCGGATCGAGACGCCCCGCCGCGCTGCGACGCTGACGCTGCCGCCAACTCGCTGTGCATCCCCGGTCCTGCTTGACATCGGTTCGGACCGAGGCCGACGATGGCGCCATGACCCGAGAATCGTCCGACGAGGACAAGGCGATCGCCGACGTCATCGAACGTCTCCAGGCGAGGTTCCCGCAGACTGCGGAGATCGAGATCGACGGTGCGGTCCGAGACGCGCAGCGCTCGTTCGAGCGGGCGAGGGTGCGCGACTTCGTGCCTGTCCTCGTCGAGCGCGAGGCTCGCGCGCGGATCGAGCGCCCGGTCCGCTGAGGCGGCAGATCCGGGGGTGCAGGGCCTCGTCATCGGTGAGGTCCTGGCGGGCCGGTGGCCCTTTCGGGTGATTCGTGGCATCCTCGGGGACACGATCCTCTCGAGCGTTGGGATGAGCCATGCACCTACGCGAAGCGGACGCTCGAACCCGGCATGCGCCCCATTCGACCACCGTCGGCTTCGTCTTCGGTGCTCTCTCCGCCGCCGTGATCCCGGATCCCGTGCTCATCGAGGTACTGAAGAGCCTCGGGCTCACCGACTCCGACGCGCGCGCCACCATCTCACGGATGCAGCGCCTGGGCTGGCTGATCGATGACCGCGGTGGCGAAGGTCCGGTCGTCGCACACCGTCTGTCGCCCGCAGCGCTCGTCAGGTATCGGGAACTGGAGGGCACGACGCCGGTGCCGCACTGGTCCGGGGCTTTCCACGGGGTGGTCTTCGACATCGCCGGAGTGCATCCCGAGTTCCGTGATCGCTTCCGCCGGCTGGCGGAGCACGCGGGCTTCGGGTTGCTTCGCCCTGGCGTCCTGATCCATCCGGAGGACCGCTGGCAGCCGATCGCGGAGGGCGTCGGCCGCGCGCCCGAGGACAGCTGGTACTCGTACATCCGCCTCGTGCCCGGCAGCGAGCAGGAGGCTGTGCGGATGACGGCCAAGGCCTGGGATCTCGACGGGATCGCGGACCGCTATCGGGCCGCGATCTCCGAGGTGACGCAGAGCCACGATCTCGTCGTCAGCGGCACCGCCGAACGCGACCCCTGGGAGCTGCTCGACATCTGGCATCGCATGTACGCCAGGGTCATCGTCCTGCGTATGGACGACCCCCGGCTGCCCGGCGAGTTGCTGCCGCAGGATTGGCCGGGCGATGGCTTCGCGCCGGCGCTGCGTGCGATGAACGCGACGATCGCGCCGCGGATCCAGCCGTACCTGCAGGCGGAGGTCTCGCAGTGGGACGAGACCGGCGACTGCGTCTTCGCCCCGCCGGCGTGGACGACGGCGTGAGCGCAGTCCGACGCCTCGGGCCGCTTCCCTCGGCATAGGAGAGGTGTGACGGACACGGAACCCCGGATCCAGACGCTCGGCATCATCGGTGCCGGTCGGGTCGGCGGCGTGCTCGCGCGGCTGGCCGCGTCCGCCGGATACCGCGTGCTGGTGGCGGGCTCGTCGGATCCGGCCCTGATCGCGCGTGCCGTGCGGGCGCTCGGCGCGACGGCGGTCGACGTCGCAGAGCTCGCCCGCAGCGCTGACGCCGTGCTGCTCGCCCTGCCGCTTGCCCGGCACACGGCGCTGCCGGTCGACCCGCTGCGGGGCAAGCTCGTGATCGACGCCATGAACTACTGGTGGGGCGATGGGCTCCGTGGCGATCTGGACGATCCGCGTACCTCCACGAGCGAGATCGTGCAGCGCTTCCTGACCGGATCCCGGGTCGTGAAGGCGTTCAACCACATGGGCTACCAGGACCTCGAGGACGAAGCCCGCCCGGCGGGCGCGCCCGGCCGCAAGGCGATCGCCATCGCCGGAGACGACCCGGCGGATGTCGCACGGGTGGCCCGGCTGGTCGACGACCTCGGGTTCGACGCCGTGGTCGCCGGTGGCCTGGCCGCCGGCATCATGCTGGAGCCCGGCGCGGAGGCCTTCGGCGCCGACGTCGACCCTGCCGAGCTGCGTGCGATGCTGCAGCGCTTCTGGACCTCGCAGCGCGGCATCGTCGTGGCGAGAGCCCGCGCTGCGGATCCAGGCTCCTGAGCCGGAACCGGTTCAGGACGCGGCGGCCAGTTCCTTCCTGGAAGAGGGCTTCATTGCGCGTCGCATGCCGGTGCTGAGGTGCGGATCGATCCTGCCGGTCCGCGCGGCCTGCGATCGAGCCGAGACCTCTGGCGTACCTGCCTCGACCACGACGCGCACGCCATCGACGAGGGCGTCCGCGGCGCCGCGGACGTAGCCGCCGGGCATCGCCGCGATCCCGCGCAGGAACGCGATCGTCTCGGCAGTGAGGATCTCACCGGGCAGGACGTTGGGGATCCCGGGCGGATAGGCGGCCAGCGCGTCGGCCGAGACCCGGCCCACGGCGTCCGCCGCCGGGACGATCTCGGTGTGCGCGAAGGCGGCATCCCGCGGGCGCATCACGGCGGGGCCGGTCTTGGGCAATGCGATCGAGCCGAGCTCCCCGCGGGCGGCGAGGTCGCCGACCGGCCGCAGCGCCTCGAGCGCCGCGACGAATCGGGCGGCGTCGGGCGTCGTGCCGGGGCCGACGAACGCGACGATGCAGGATCCGGTCGAGATCTCCGTCATGATCCCCGCGGTGCGCAGTAGCTCCTCGCGCACGGCGTGGCCGTCCAGCCCGGCCGCCCCCACATCGATCGACACCCGCAGCGGGTCGTGGCCGACGATGTCGGGGAAGGCGTCGAAGCCGTCGCTCACGATCGGGAAGCGTCCCGTCGCACGCACGGCGTCGCGCAGTTCGGCGGCGGCGGTGAGCGACGCGGTGATGCGGTCGCGGCCGTCCTCGAGCGTCGCCCGGGCGAGGTCGAGGGAGGCGAGCAGCAGCGAGCTGGCGCTCGTGGACTGCGTGAACATGAAGGCGCGGTCGATCAGAGGCTCGAGCTCCGCGGCGTAGGGGCCGTCGGCGAGATGGAGCATGGCCGACTGGGTGAGGCTGCCGCCCATCTTGTGCGTCGACGAGACGACGAGGTCGGCGCCGAGCGCGATCGGGTTCGCAGGAAGGTCGGGGTGGAAGCCGAAGTGCGCGGCCCACGCGGCGTCCACGACCAGCGGCACGCCGGCCTCGTGGCAGACCTCGGCGATGCCCTCGACGTCGGCGACCGCGCCGAAGTAACTCGGACTGATGATGTAGGCGGCCTTCGCGTCCACGCCCGTGAGCGCCTCGCGCATCGCGGCGGGCGTCACGCCGTGATTGATGCCATGGTGCTCATCGATCGTCGGCTGCACGAAGCGGGGGTCGAGGCCGCCGAGGATGATGCCGTCGAAGAAGCTGGAGTGCGCGCTGCGCTGCGCGACGACGATCTCGTCCGGGGTGCGGAACGCGGCCAGTGCGAGCGCCGCCATCCGGTTCGCCTCGGAGGCGCCGTTGGTGAGGAACCAGGTGCGCCGCGCGCCCCACGCACGGGCGGCGGCCTCGCGCGCCTGGGCGAGCGGGTTCACGGGTCCCTTGTCGATGCCGTCCAGCAGCGGCTCCACGTCGTAGCGCAGCACGTCCTCGCCGAAGAACTCCGCCAGTAGCGGGGCGGCGGTGGGGTCGGCGCTGTGCCCGGGGACGTTGAGGCGCTGCAGGTCGCGTGCGGCGAATCGGCGGATGGCGTCGGCGTAGGGCGTGGATGTCGTCACGGATCGATTCTGACGGCGAGGGATACGATGAGGAATGACGACATATCTTCATTCCTCAATACTCACTATGGAGCGCGGATGCTCGATCTGAGGCAGCTCAAGGCGCTGGAGGCCGTGGCCGAACACGGGTCCGTGCTGCGTGCGGCGGACGCCCTGCAGTGGAGCCAGCCCACCGTGACCCACCACCTCCGCGGCCTGGAGCGCGTACTCGGCGCCGCGGTCGTGACGAGCGGATCCGGCGGCACCCGGCTGACGGCGGTGGGAGAGGCGATGATGCCGCACGCGATCGCGATCCTGGACCGCTCCGAACGCGCCGTCGACGAGCTCAGGGCGCTGGTCGAGTCAGACCGCCGCCGCATCGCGATCGGCGTGTTCCCCTCCGCAGGAGCGAGGCTGCTGCCGCAGGTCGTGCGAGCACTGCAGGAGGCCGGCTTCGACCCGGACGTGAGCGAGGCCGAGCTCGACCCGCTGATGGCGGACGTCGTCGGACTCCGCCTCGATGCCGCGATCGTGTACGACGCCCCAGGCCGGCCCACGATCCTGCCGCCGGGCTTCCGGATGATCCCGGTCCGCCAGGAGCGCCTCGCCGTCATCGTCCCGCGGGCGCACCCTCTCGCCGGGCGCACCGGCGTTCCCCTTGCGGATCTCGACGACGAAGCCTGGATCGCGGGTGCGACGGAGGCGGATCCGGTCGACGCGGCCCTGGCCCGAGCCGCCGAGCAGGCCGGCTTCACCCCGCGGATCGCGATGCGCAGCGACGACTACGCCGTCGTGGCGGCCTATGTCGCCGCCGGGTTCGGTGCCGCCCTCGTGCCGGAGCTGGCGCTTCCCGCGCATCTGGACGCCGTGGCCACCGTGGAGATCGCCGACGCCGTGTTCGAGCGGCGCATCTTCCTCGTCACCGCGCCGACCGTCRGCGCAGTGGCGCGAACCGCGCTCGAGCAGGCGCTGCGCACGACGGCCGGCGGCTGATTCGGCCCGAGCAGGGCCTCGAGACGCCCCGCGCATCCGGGGGACGCGGCCCGCCGGAGGGCGCCGGAGCGCGGTTGTCGGAATCGGCGCGCAGAATGTTGTCGAGAAACGCACATCGACTCCGACCACATACCGAGGCGGACATCGGGTCGCCCGACGAACAGAAGGAGAACGACCATGAAGTACATGATCCTCATGCAGGTGCGTCAGGACGTGCTGGATGCGCTGACGGCGGAGCAGATGCAGGCGATCGGCGACGGGCACCAGGCCTTCATCGACACCATCACCGCATCCGGCGAGATGCTCGGCACCGTCGCTCTCGCCGACCCCAGCCAGTCGAAGGTGGTGCGCGCTGCGGGCGGCTCAGCCGAAGTGGTCGACGGACCCTTCGCCGAGACCAAGGAGTTCATGGGCGGGTACTACCTGATCGAGGTCGARTCCGAGGAGCGCGCGGTCGAGCTCGCCCAGCAGATCCCGGACGCGGCRATCGACGGKCTCGCCCTGGAGGTCCGTCCCGTGATGTTCTCCGCCGGGTCCGACGTGTGACCGATCGCCGCTACGAGGACCTGTGGCGCCGCAGCGCGCCGCAGGTCCTCGCCGCGCTGCTGCGCCGCTACGGCGCCGCGCAGCTGGACCTCTGCGAGGATGCGGTGCAGGAGGCGCTCCTCGCCGCCCACCAGCAGTGGCCGTCCGAGGGCGCTCCCGTGGACGCGAAGGGCTGGCTGCTGACCGTCGCGCGCCGCCGCATGATCGACCGGATCCGCAGCGAGCACCAGCGTCGCGAGCGCGAGCACGCCTACGTCGATGCGTGGCGGCCGCTCGAGGACGCGTCGACCGCAGATGCCGACGACAGCGTGCAGGTGCTGCGGCTGTGCTGCCATCCCGTGCTCAGCGTGCCCGCCCAGGTGGCGCTGACGCTGCGTGCGGTCGCGGGCTTGTCGACCGCGCAAATCGCCCGCGCGCACCTGCTGCCGGAGGCGACGATCGCTCAGCGGATCAGCCGGGCGAAGGCGAAGATCCGCGTGGCCGGGGCGGCCTTCCCCGAGCCTGCCGACCCCGAGGACCGTCTGGATCCGGTGCTCGCCGTCCTCTATGTCATGTTCACCGAGGGCCACACCGCGACCGAGGGTGCGGAGGTCAACGACGTCCGGCTCAGCGATGAGGCGATCCGCCTTGCCAGGATGCTGCATCGCGAACGCCCGGACGACGTCGAGGTCGCGGGGCTGCTCGCGCTGATGCTGCTCACCGACGCCCGCCGGTCCGCGCGCACCGGCACCCGCGGCGAACTGATCCCGCTCGACGAGCAGGATCGCACGCGCTGGGACCGGGGCCGGATCGAGGAGGGCACCGAGATCCTGGACGCGGCGCTCGCCGCGGGCCGCCACGGCCCCTACGCGATCCAGGCCGCGATCGCGGCGCTGCACGATGACGCCCCGAGCACCGCGACCACGGACTGGCCGCAGATCCTGGCCCTGTACCGCCTGCTCGAACGGGAGACCGGCAACCCGGTCGCGACGATCAACCGCGCCGTGGCCCAGGCCATGGTGCACGGCCCGGAATCGGGTCTGGCCGTGATCGACGGGATCGCGGATCCGAGGGTGCGCGGCGACCGCCGCCGCATCGCGTCGGTGCGCGCGCATCTGCTCGAACGCGCGGGGCGCACTCCGGAGGCGATCGCCGAGTACCTCGACGCGGCCCGGGCGACGCTCTCGGTCCCTGAACGCGACTACCTGCGGGCTCGCGCCGCACGACTGCGGGACTGAGCTTCGGTCCGGGCGGGCTCGGCGCCGGAGCGGAGCGGATCCCCGGACCCGCCGGCTCGGCGCCGGCTGCGGAGCGGATCCCCCGACGCGGCGCCGAAGGATCGTAGCCGACGGAGAAGATCGGCCACCAGCCCCTTCCCGGGCGACCGACGGCGCGGCAGAGTCATCGTGACCGGGCGGAGTGCCGCCGGGGCGAGAGGAGGCGCGGATGGCCGGGCGGCTCGACGGCGGGTCCCGGTTCCACGGAGCCGGCGGATGACGCGCGGTGCCGCGGGGTCGGGCCTCGTCCGTGCGCGTCCCGACAGCGACCCGGGCTATCGGCGGAGGCGGTCCGGATCCGGGTTCCGCTACACGGATGCGCAGGGGCACGCGGTGTCGGACGCCGATCTCGAGCGGATCCGCGCGCTCGCCATCCCGCCGGCGTGGCAGGACGTCTGGATCGCGAAGGATCCACGCGCCCACATCCAGGCGGTGGGCGTCGACGCGGCGGGGCGGCGGCAGTACCTGTACCACCCGCAATGGCGGCAGCGCCGGGACCGGAGGAAGTTCCGCCGCGCGATGGCGCTCGCCGCGGCGCTGCCGGGGGCGCGCGCCAGGGTGACGCGCGTGCTCGTGCAGGACGACGAGGCGGACCGGGAGCGGGTGCTGGCCGCCGCCTTCCGGTTGCTGGACGATGCGGCGCCGCGCGTCGGCTCGCAGCGTTATCTGGCACGCCACGGCAGTCGCGGGCTCACCACTCTCCGCTGCCGTGATGTGCGTATCGACGGGGCCACGACCGTGCTCGCCTTCCCCGCCAAGAGCGGGCGTCGCATGCATCTCGAGGTCGAGGATCCGGCGCTCTCGGCGGTGCTCGCGAGCCTCGTGGAGGGTTCCCGCCCGAGCGCGCCGCTGCTCGCCTATCGCCGCGGACGGCGGCGGGTCGCGGTGACGGCCCGGGAAGTGAACGAGCACGTGCGCGCCCTCACCGGCACGGCCTTCACGGCGAAGGACTTCCGGACGCTCCGCGGCACGATCGCGGCGGCGAGTGCGCTGGCAGCCGCGGGAGCGGCGGACGACGCGGCTCAGCGCCGACGTGCGGAACGGGATGCGGTCGAGGCCGCCGCCGCGGCGCTCGGCAACACGGCCGCGGTGGCGCGGGCGAGCTACATCGATCCGCGGGTGTTCCGCCGCTACGCCCGGGGTCGGGTGCTCGATACGACCGTCACTCCCGAGTCCGCGATCCGGCACCTGCTCGAGAACTGATCCGGGTCTGGCGGAGCCTCTGGTGGCGTGCCCCGCCGAGTGCCACACTGAGGCATGGCGAACGGCTGACCCGCGTCGTCGCGGGCCCGTCGCTGGCGGAAAGGTCAGCATCATGGCAGTCGTCGGCAACCTCGGTCGGTCATCCCACGCGGCGCCCCGCGGGCTGCTCGCCCGGAATCCGCTCACCTCCTACTTCGTGATCGCCTACCTCGTCTCGTGGCTGATCGAGGTGCCGGTCGCGCTGTCGGCGCAGGGCGTGCTGCCGGCCCTGCCGAAACCGGTGATCGCGATCGCGGTCGTCGCCGCGACCTTCGGACCCACGGTCGGTGCCTTCGTCATGACGGGCGTGCTGGAGGGGAAGGCAGGAATCACCCACCTGCTCCACCGGTACGTGCAATGGCGGGTCGGGATCGTCTGGTACCTGTTCCTGCTCGTCGGGGTGCCGATCATCATCGTGCTGGGCACGATCGTCGTGCCGGGGGCGCTGTCGTCGTTCCAGCCGATCGTCGGGCCGCTGCTCGCCGCCTACCCGCTGGCATTCCTGATGACGTTCCTCCTCGGCGGCCCGCTGGGCGAGGAACCTGGATGGCGAGGGTTCGCCCTGCCGCGGCTGCAGGACCGCTACGGTCCGCTGACGGGGAGTGTCATCCTCGGCCTGCTGTGGGCGTTCTGGCACTTCCCGCTCTTCTGGAGCGGGGTGTGGACGCCGCCGACGCTCACGAACATGGTGATGTTCGTGGTGATGATCACGGCGCTGACGATCATGATGACCTGGGTCTTCAACCACGCGGCGGGCAGCGTGCTGATCACAATGCTGATGCACGCCTCCTTCAACACCTTCGCGAACAAGGTGGGCGCGCCGCTCTTCCCCGCGCCGATCTTCAACGACTACGGGCTTCTGCCGGTGCTGATCGGCTTCACGGTCACGGCTCTCGTGCTGATCGTCGTGACCCGCGGCCGGCTCGGCCTCCCGAAGGGGGCGCGATCGCCCGGACTGGACGCGACGACGACAGCGACGTGAGCCGCGTCTCGGCGGCACGCGGCGATCAGTCGATCCGCTGCGGATCCACCATGGTCATGCCCGCCACGGTGGCCCGGTCGAAGCCGGGCAGCAGCGCCGCGGCCTCCTCGAGACCGATGGTGCGCTCGATGAGGCGTTGCGGGGCGAGGCGCCCTTCGGCGATCAGCGCCATCATCGCTGGGTAGTCCGTGGCCGCCATGCCGTGGCTGCCGAGCAGGTCGAGCTCCCAGCCGATCACGCGGTCCATCGGCACGCGCGGGTGCCCGTCGATCGGCGGGAGCAGGCCGATCTGCACGTGCCGGCCGCGCCGGCGCAGCCCCAGGATCGCGTCGGCGAGGGTCTGCTCGCTGCCCACCGCATCGACGGAGACGTGGCTTCCGCCTCCGGTCAGCGCGGCCACGGCGGCCGGGATGTCGGTCCCGTCCGCGAGGAGCGTGTGCTCGGCGCCGACTTCGGCGGCCACGGCGAGGGCCTCCGGGTTGCGGTCCACGGCGATGACGCGCGCACCGGCCGCCCGGGCGATCATCACGGCGCTGAGCCCGACGCCGCCGGCTCCGATCACCGTGACCCATTCGCCGTCGCGCACCTGCGCGCGTCCGACGAGCGCGCGGAACGCGGTGGCGAAGCGGCAGCCGAGACTCGCCGCCGTGGCGAAGTCCACCTCGTCCGGCAGCGCGACCAGGTTCACGTCGGCTGCGTGCAGGGCGACTGCCTCGGCGAAGGATCCCCAGTGCGTGAAGCCGGGCTGCTGCTGGTCGGGGCAGACCTGCGCGTTGCCGGAGAGGCACCATTCACAACGCCCGCAGCCGCACACGAACGGCACGGTCACGCGATCGCCCACCTGCCAGCGGGTGACCCGCGGTCCCACTTCGGTGATGATCCCGGCGAGCTCGTGCCCCGGCACATGCGGGAACGCGATGTCGTCGTGCCCGGCCCAGGCGTGCCAATCGCTGCGGCACATCCCCGTGGCCATCACCCGGACGAGGACGCCGTCATCGGGCACGTCCGGCTCGGGGACCGAGCGCACCTCCGGCTGGGAACGGACCGCATCGAACACCACTGCACGCATGGGCTCATCCTGCCAGGCGGCGGGCCCCGCGTTACAGCTTGTTCACGTCGGGTGCGTTCGACGAAACGGAATGGAAACACAGCGCGCGTCGAGGCGAAACGCACGGGTGACAGTCTGACCTCACCCGACGCTGCAGGAGCGTTCTCACTGAGAGAGGAGCGGACCCATGGATCAGGGAAACACCGCCTTCGTTTTGATCTGTGCAGCCCTCGTGCTGCTCATGACGCCAGGTCTGGCGTTCTTCTACGGTGGCCTCGTCAAGGCCAAGAGCGTGATCAGCATGATGATGATGAGCTTCGGCGCGATCGGTCTGATCGGCGTGCTGTGGGTCGTCTTCGGCTATGCGATCGCGTTCCCCAGCGGTAAGGGCCTGATCGCCCCGTGGACCATCGACTGGTCCGCGATCGGCCTGAACAGCCTGCTCGAGGTTCCGAAGGGCGCAGCGTACCCGCCGCTCGCGTTCGTCGCGTTCCAGGCGACCTTCGCGATCATCACCGTCGCCCTCGTCTCCGGCGCCATCGCCGACCGTGCCAAGTTCGGATCCTGGATGATCTTCGCCGGCATCTGGGCGACGGTCGTCTACTTCCCGGTCGCGAGCTGGGTCTTCAACTTCGGCCTGAACAAGGACGGCACCTTCGCCTACGGCGGCTGGGTCACCAAGGGCCTTCAGGACTGGCTCGGCGTCGGCGCGATCGACTTCGCAGGCGGCACCGCGGTGCACATCAACGCCGGAGCCGCCGGTCTCGCGCTCGCCCTCGTGCTCGGCCGCCGCATCGGCTTCCAGAAGGGCGCCGACGTGCCGCACAACCCGCCGTTCGTGCTGCTCGGCGCCGGCCTGCTGTGGTTCGGCTGGTTCGGGTTCAACGCCGGTTCCGAGCTCGGCGCCGACGGCACCGCCGCGATCGCGTTCGTGAACACCCTCGCGGCTCCCGCGGCCGCTCTGCTCAGCTGGCTGGTGATGGAGAAGATCCGCAACGGCAAGCCGACCTCGGTCGGCGCCGCATCCGGTGCTGTCGCCGGTCTCGTCGCGATCACCCCGGCCTGCGCCGCGCTCACCCCGATCTGGGCGGTCGTGCTCGGCCTCCTCGCCGGTGCGGTCTGCCAGCTCGCGATCGACCTGAAGTTCAAGCTCGGCTTCGATGACTCGCTCGACGTGGTCGGCATCCACCTCATCGGCGGCATCCTGGGAACGCTCTACCTGGGCGTGTTCGCCAACGGCACCGGCCTGATCTTCAGCGGCAGCTTCGCACAGCTCGCGGCCCAGGCGCTCGCAGCAGGCGCCGTGCTCGTCTACTCGTTCGCACTCGCCTTCGGGATCGGATTCGTCATCGAGAAGCTCCTCGGATTCCGGGTGAAGAACGAGGACGAGATCGCAGGGCTCGACACCGTGGTGCACGGCGAAGAGGGCTATGTCCTCATCGGCGCGCGGGTCTGAGCCGGTGAACCCCGCCTTCCTCGCGGCGAGCTCCGCCACGGCCGGTCTCCTGCAGTTGCGGAACCTGCCGAGGCGCGGGCTCGCCGCAGGAGGCGGCCATGTGCGCGAGATCTGCGGACTGCGCGGTCCGAATGGAGAGCTGCACTGGGCCCTGCAGCTCGTCGAGCTGCGGGGCCCGGTGGGCATCCTGCATCTGGTGGACGAGGCGACGCACGTGCTCGCCGGGATCGGCGGCCCGCAGGTCGACGTCGGTCCTGGCGCGCCGGTCGGACTGCGCAAGGAGCGGGTGCTGCGGCACACGGGCCCGCTCCTGGAACTGCGCCGGCCCCGGCTCCGTGCTGCGGAGCTGAGCCGGATCCTCGTCCTGTCCACGGTGACATCCCGGGCGAGGCCGGCGCTGGTCTTCGCCGACCTGCACGGTGCATCCGATCTGCCCGAGGATACGCGCGCGGTGGTCGTGCGCTCGGGGCGGGTGAGCATGGGCGGCAGCACGGCATCGGCGATGGAAGCGCTGGTGCTGCCGTCCGCAATGACGGGGGACAGTGCGGTCACTCGCGGACCCGGGATCGTCGCCGATGACGCCCGGGTCCTCATGGTCGTCGGCTGAGGCCGCCTCGAACCGGCGGCCCTCAGCCGGCCGGATCAGCCGCGTCGGATCAGTCGCTCAGGATCAGCCGCTCAGGGCCGCGAGGATCGCGAGGTGGTCGCTGGCGCCGGCCGATTCCGTCCGTCCGGAGGCGGCCGCGAAGCCGCGCTGGAAGACATGGTCGATCCGGACTGCGGGGAACGATGCGGGCCAGGTGAACGAGGGGCCGATCCCGCCGAACCGCACCTCGCCGAGCCTCCCGGCGATCGCGGCGAGAGCCGGATCCGTCGATACGGCATTGAAATCGCCGAGGGCGATCACGCGATGGCTCCGATCCGCACCGATCTGCTCGCCCAGCGCGGAGAGCATCCCATCTCTGGCGCTCTGCGCGCCCGGGCGCAGCGAGGCGGCGTGCACCACGTAGACGCTGACGGGGCCGCCGGGTGCGTCCACCTCGACGCGCAGCGCGCGCTTCCAACCCAGCCCGAGGTCGAGCGCTTCCTCGTCGAGGATCGGGTACCGGCTCCAGACCCCGACGGTGCCGACCCGGTAGGCGTGCGGGTACGCATCGGCGAGCTCGTCCGCGATCGCCGCTCCCGAATCGCCGTCGAGCTCCGTGAACGCCAGGATCTGGGCGCCCTGGCCGGCGAGGGCGCGTGCGGACGCCGCCCCGGTGCCCGATCCTGCCTGCACGTTCTGCGTGGCGACCAGCAGGCCTGAGGCTCCGGGGGACGGATCGCCCTGCCACGGCACGGGGAGGAACCCCCACAGCGCCACGGTCCAGGCGACGACAGGCACCGCCGCGATCCATGCCGTCCGCGGCCGGATCAGCAGGGCGGCGACCACGAGCGGGGCCAGGAGCAGCCCCAGCCAGGGCAGGGCCACAGCGATCGCCGTGCCGAGCGGGCCGGGGACCGATCCGAGCAGCACAGCGACGGTCAGCGCCATGGCGGCCAGCAGCAGTGCGACGATGGCACCGCGGCGGGGCGCGGCGCGTGTCGTCCTGACCGGGTCCCGCGTCGCCTGACTCACGGATCCATCCTTCCGGTCCCGGTCTGAGGAACGGCTGACGGTCCGGTTCCGGGGTGCTGCTGCTGGCCTCGTCAGTCGTGCGAGCGGTACGGCAGCCCAGGCTCGGGCCCCGTGTCGGTCAGGCCGGGCACAATGGATCCGAGCCGATCGCCGGAGGGAGCGCCATGGATCCGTTCTGGGACCCGCGCAGCCGCCGGCGCCGGCAGCAGCCGGTCGTCGCGGTGTACCCGGCCGATGACGCCCCCTCCACGAGCGACACCTGGCCGGCGAGCATTCCCGCGGTCGCCCAGATGCTGCGGGAGGGCATCGACCTGGATCCGGGAGTGACGTTCCTGGTCGGCGAGAACGGCAGCGGCAAGTCGACGCTGGTCGAGGGCATCGCGGTCGCCTACGGGCTCTCGCCGGAGGGCGGATCCCGCCAGGCCCGGCACAGCACCCGCCCGACTGAGTCGCCGCTGTCGGAGTGGCTCCGCATCCAGCGCGGTGTGGGCGCGAACCGGTGGGGCTTCTTCCTGCGCGCCGAGACGATGCACTCGTTCTACACGTACCTCGAGGAGAACCCGTCAACCGGACCGGAGCCGCTGTTCCACGAGATGAGCCACGGCGAGTCATTCCTCGCCGTGCTCGAGACGCGCTTCGACGATCCCGGCTTCTACTGCCTCGACGAGCCCGAGGCGGCGCTCTCGTTCTCCTCGACCCTGAGCCTCATCGCCGTGCTGCGCCGGATCGCCGACGAGGGAGGGCAGGTGCTCTGCGCGACGCACTCGCCGGTGCTCGCCGCGCTGCCGGGCGCGACGATCCTCGAGGTCGGGGAGTGGGGCCTGCGCCCGGCGGTGTGGGAGGACCTGGAGCTCGTGCGGCACTGGCGGTCCTTCCTCGACGAACCCGGACGCTACACCCGGCACCTGCTGGACTGAGTGCTGCACGTACTGGACGGGCCCGGTCTGCCAGGGCGACGTGGGCCGGAAGGCCGAGCCGTCACGCGGCTGGGCGGCTCTCGACGGATCAGCCGAGGTCGTGCGTCTCCTCCGAGTGCGCCGTGGAGGGCGGGGTCATCGCGGCGAGCAGGGCGGAGACCTCGACGTGCGCGACGCGGATGCGCTGATCATCTACCCCGTACGGGATCCACAGCACCCCGTCGTGGACGAGGCCGCCGCAGCTGTAGACGACGTTCGGCACGTAGCCGCCCCCGTTCCGCGGCGGTTCGATCAGCGGCGTGGGGAGCACGCCGATGACCTGGGACGGATCGTCGAGATCCAGCAGCAGCGCGCCGATGCTGTAGAGGCGGAACGGTCCGACGCCGTGCGTGAGGACGATCCAGCCCTGCGGGGTCTCGATCGGTGAGCCGCAGTTGCCGGTCTGCACGATCTCCCAGGGGGCGCTCGGAATGTGCAGGATCGTCTCGTCCTCCCAGACCAGGCCGTCCACGGACCTGGTCAGGGTGATCGACTCGCCGTCGCCGCGACCGAGCGCGAGATGCGTACCGTGGACGGGCCGGGGGAACAGGGCCATACCCTTCGTCCGGGTCGCGGATCCGACGAGGCGATGAATCGAGAAGTCCCGGAAGTCGTCTGTCGTCAGCAGACGCGACGAGATCGCGTGACCGTCGTAGGCCGTGAAAGTCCCCGCGTACGCGGGCCCATCGGCGCGCGGTGTCCGGACGAGCCGGAGGTCTTCGATGCCCTGCCGCTCTTCGTCGGCGGCCGGGAGCAGCACGCGCGCGGTGAGCGCGCTGTCCGCCGGGAAGGTCGCGTGATAGGCCGAATCGGCGACGATCCGCATCGCGTCGAGATGCGCACGAGCACCCGCCCGTCGCAGGAAGGGAGCACGCAGCGTCTGAATGGTCTGCTCGATCAGACCGCTCTCGAACCGGTCCGGGAGGATCTGGCCGATCGCGTCCGTGAGCTCGTCGGTGCCGCCGGCGTGCTCGAGAGCACGCAGGAAATGCTCCTTCTGCCACTCGCCCTCGCTGACGGACGCAAGGCGCGGCGGGGCCTGCCTCGGCAGGAAGCGCCATGTCCGTCCCGGCCCGATCACCGCTTCGCAGAACTGGATCGAGGAGACGTGCCCCTCGCCGATCGAGCGCAGCGACAGCAGCACGCGCAGTTGCCCGTCGGCCAGGCCGGTCTGATCCGGATGCGGCACGGTGCTCGGGTTGCACAGCGCGGCGCCTTCGAGCGAGTACTCCGCGGTGAAGGTCGCCCCGATGACGAGTGCGGCGTCCTCGTCGAGCTCTGGCGCGTCAGCGAGGCGCACCATGGCGGCGTTCTGAAGGACGCCGCTCAGCAGAGACGGATCCCGCCCCGAGAGACGGTCGCGAACGCGGTGCGCGCAAGCGGCGAGCACATCCGCGGGCAGGGCCAGCACCCGATCGAGCACCGCCTGCGTGCGGGAGGATCCACCCGGGGTGCTCTCCCCGGGGAGGAAGAGCCGAGCGACAACCCGGTCGGACTCCGCGCCGAGCTCGATGCCGGCGTCTTCGGCGAGGACCGTCATCTCAGGCCGGCCCGCGCGGAGCGCGCGCACTGGAAGGCGCTGAGCGCTGCGAGGGTCGACTCCGCCCCGCGGTTCTCGTTGCGTCCGGTCGGCGTGAGCCCGTCGTAGCCGGCGCCTGTGAGCGGGTCGAACATCGCGATGCCGGCGTCGTTCTCGCCGGTGAACCAGGCCCAGATCCGCAGCGACTCGTGGTGCCAGCGCTCGTCGCGCGTGACCGAAGCCGCGCGCAGGCAGGCGTCGGCGATCGTGGCGGGCTCGATCGGCTGCTGGTCGCCCGCCCGCTCCGGATCCGACCGATCCCGTCCTCCGGGGCCCGCGAACGACAGCATCCCCGACGGTCTCGTCTCCAGCCGCAGCAGCGTGTCCAGCATCTCCAGGCCGGTGTCGATCGCATCCGACCGCTGCAATGCCTGCCCTCCCGCGATGAGCGCCTCGCACAGGGCGCCGTTCGCGTAGCGCAGCCGCTGTTCCGGCCAACCCCGATCCGCGCCCTCCGGCCGGGGGACGCGGCGCAGGCCGTCGGCCAGCAGCATCCGGGCGGCGGTGAGCTCCGGGAAGGTGAGGAGGGCGTCGGCCGCGCCGATCGCCGCGAAAGCGGACGCGCGCACGTCGGGGGAGCCCTGCTGCGCTGCTCGCAGGAAGACACGAAGTGCACGTGCGCGGATCCCCGGGTCCCGTGAGTGCCGGATGGCTGCACCGAGTCCGAGGACGGCCCGCCCCCACCAATCGCCGATGCTCGGCGGATCGGTCCAGGTGCCGTCCGCCGCCCTCCGGTTGCGCACAGTACCGTCGGGGGCGACCGCGCTCTCCAAGAAGGACAGGGAGAGCTCGATCAGGTGGTGCAGCTCCACGGTGTTGGGCGAGGCGCGTCGGGACGGTTCCCGGACGGCCACCGCGAGTACCCGGGCGACGTCGTCCGTGCAGTGCCCGTGTTCGAGGCGAGGGGTCTCGCACAGAGCGTGCTCGTAGACCCCGTACGGGCCGGTCAGCGCGATGAGGTGCCCCAGGGGAAGGGGTCCCGCGGTCGTCGCCGGCGCGTCCGGAACCGCGATGGCGGTGGCGGCCGCGTTCATCCGGCCACCTGCAGCGCCATCGTCAGGTCGGCGGCGAGCGCCCGATACTGATCGGCGACCGACGTCCAGCCGTTGGCGAGCGCGCCGTGCGCCGTCCGTGACGCCGCGCTGTGAGCCGGGGCGGGTGCGCGCAGAATCGTGCCGATCGCGGCTGCGATCTGCGTGGGGCTCTGATGCGCGACGAGGATGCCCGCACCGTCGGACAACAGTTCCACGGCGTGCGGGAACCTCGTCGCGATCACGGGTCGTCCCGCCGCGATGGCCTCCACGAGCACGCCCGAGGTGGTCTGCTCGCGGGAGTCGTAAGGCAGGAGCACCACGTCGGCGGTGACCACCTCGAGCGCGAGCTCGTCCTGCGTGCGATATCGCGCGTCGATCTCGACCAGATCTCCCACGCCCAGTTCGTCCGCGAGCGCCCACAGGGATCGGCGGTACTGCTGACCATGCTCCGCGAGGACCTTCGGGTGCGTCTGCCCGAGCACCCGGTAAAGCGGAGGGGACGCGATCCCGGTGCGGCGCATCACGGCGATCGCCATGATGCCCCATTCGATCCCCTTGCCGGGACCGAGCAGCCCCCAGGTCAGCACCGTCGGTCGATGGGGAGCATCGGAGGCAACGACGGGACCCCACTCGTCGACGCCGTGCGGGATGACGCGCAGCCGCGACGCAGACACCCCGAATTCGTCGACGAGCAGTCGCGCTCCCGACTCCGTCATCGCGACGACGGTGTCGCTGTGGTCCACGACCGCGGTGGTGACCCGGCGCTGATGCGGGCGGGGCGCGGCGAGGATCGTGTGCATGACCGTGATGACCGGCCGCCGGATCAGATCCAGCAGATCGATGATCTCCGCGCCGTCCGGACCGCCGTAGATCCCGAACTCGTGCTGCACGATCACGACGTCGCAGCCGTTCAGCGCCTGTGCGGCTGCGCGTCGGCTCGGCGGATCCCCCGGGCTCAACGTCGTGGCGATCCGCAGGCGGAGGCCTGGGACGGAAGGGCCCGCCGGCACGCCGTCGTCGACGCGGACGATCACCGACTCGTCGCCCGGGCTCTTCGACAGGGCCCCCGCCAGCGCGGCGGTGAACGTCGCGAGGCCGCATCGTGTCGGGGGGAACGTGCTGACGAATCCGAAACGTGTCATGAGAAGCACGCCTTTCCGCTCGGGCTCGCGCTGCAGCGCGGAGCCGATGGCGAGACGTCTGCCGAAGGGCACCTCCCGTGGAACCGCGATGCGCGACCCGGTCAGCGGCCGGCCGATCGGCCCAGGTGCCGCTGTTGATCCTCAGCGTACGCCCGCCGAACCGCCTTCGGGGCCGGCCGTCTCGCACGTTCGGGATACCGTGACCTCGGTTCTCGCCGTTCGATGCCCTCAGAACGCGTGTGCGAGCTTGTCGGGGTTGCAGACCTGGCGGAGCCCGTGGATGAGGCCGTCGGCGCCGAACTCGAGGGTGAGCACGTCGGTGCGACCGGAATGCGTGAGTGCGACCGCGGGCTCGCCGTTGACGTCGAGCTGCGCGACTCCGAAAGGCAGCGACGGGTCGGCCGTGGCCTTCTCCAGCACACCGAAGAGGAAGCGCCGCACGCGGTCGGCGCCGAAGATCGGGTTGAGGGCCGCGCGCACTCGCCCGCCGCCGTCGCTCCACAGGATCGCGTCATCGGCGAGCAGCGCGAGCACACCGGAGATGTCGCCGTGCTCGACCGCGGCGAGCAGAGCACCGAGCGCCGCCGGATCCGCCGCGCGCGTCGAAGCGGGATCGTCCGCGAGGTGCAGTCGGCGTTCACCGCGCGAGATGAGCTGCCGCACCGCGGCGGGGGAGCGCTCCAGGATGCGTCCGATCTCCACGGCCGACATCCCGAATGCGCGGTGCAGCACGACCGCCGCTCGCGCATCGGGCGCGAGCTGCTCGGCCATGTGCAGCAGCGCGAGCGAGAGCAGCTCGCGRTCGGCYACCGCRTCCTCGGGCAGCCGCGAGGTCGCGACGGGYTCSGGCARCCACGGGCCGACGTAGTCCTCCCGCATCGCYGCGAGCGCGCGCACGCGGTCGATCGAGCGGCGGACGCATACCGTCGTCAGCCACGCGGGCCAGGAGCGCACGCGTCCCGCCGAGGAGGAGCTGTCCCCACCGGGCTCGTCCGCACCAGGCCCGTCGAGGCCGTCCGCGTCGCGGCGCTCGGCGCGCTCCTGCTGCAGCGCCTCGATCGCGACCTCGGAGACCACGTCCTCGGCGTGCCCGTAGTCGCCGAGCATCCGGTAGGCGATGCCGATCAGGCGCCCGCGCTCCGCCTGCCACGCGCGCGTGGCAGGCGAGGCGAGCGTCATGGGCCCACGGTAGCGCGCCCCCTCCGACACCACTCAGACGATCGGGTGCTTGTCGTCGATCGGCGGCGCCATCTCGGTGGCGATGGCCACGCGGTTCCAGACGTTGATCGTGCAGATCGCCAGCACGAGGGCGCCGAGCTCGCCCTCGTCGAAGTGCTGCGCGGCAGCGTTCCAGATCTCGTCCGTCACGGTCTCCGGACCGAGCTGCGTGACGGCATCGGTCAGGGCGAGTGCCGCCAACTCCTTCTCGGCGAAGAAACCCCTGGCGTGCTGCCACGCGCCGACCGCGTGCAGGGTGCGCTGGGGGATGCCGCGCTTGGCGCCCTCGGTCGCGTGCATGTCGACGCAGAACCCGCATCCGTTCAGGATCGAGGCGCGCAGCTTGATCAGCTCGTACAGCCGCGGCTCCACGCTCTTGCGGGAGTACGCCTCCAGCCCGAGCACCGCGGCGTAGCCGAGCTTGTTGGTGCGGCCCATGTCGATCCTGGTCATCGTCGTTCCTCTTCCGGCCGACGCCCCGGCGGATCTCGTCGGCGTTCGTGCGGCTCTCATCAGGGATGTCGGAGCGCGGTGCGAAAGTGTGACACGGGTGCTGCATCGATCGCCGGATCGGTGTCGCGGGTGACGATCTGCGGGCGTTGTCCGCGATGTCGGATCCCCGGCGTACGATCGGCGCGTGACCTTCTCCGGCTCGATCGCGACGCCCGTGGGCGTGCTCTCCGTGCACAGCGACGGCACGGCGATCCGCCGGGTGCATTGGCCGCGCCGCGGGCATTCCACGCCGGCGGTTCCGGGCATGCCGTCCGACGCCGAGCGGGATCCGCTGCTCGCCGATGCCCTCGCCCAGCTCGGCGCCTACTTCGCGGGGGAGCGGGCCGTGTTCGACCTGCCGTTCGACCTCGGACCGCAGTCCGATGTCACGAACGCGGTGCTGCACGCGCTCTACGACACGGTCCTGCACGGCGAGACCGTGACCTACGGCGAGCTCGCCGAGCGCAGCGGCACGTCGGTCCCGGCCCGCGCGATCGGATCCATCATGGGAGCGAACCCGATCCCGATCATCGTGCCCTGTCATCGCGTGGTCGCGAGCGACGGCCTCGGCGGCTACTCCGGCGGTGCGCCCGGCGAGGGACTGCACACGAAGCGCTGGCTGCTCGAGCATGAGGGGGCGCTGCCGCAGGCGCTGTTCTGAGCCGGATCCGATCCTCGTCGGGTTCCGTTCCGCGATGGATCCGGCTGTGGAGAACTCTTCCAATCATCGAAGATATGTTCTATAATTGACGTATGGAGAAGCCCCTCGATCACTACCTCCGCCGCAGTGCGGAGATCGTCGGGGAGTGCGCAGAACTGGGCCGCGAGATCGCTCGGCTGCAGGCACGCCAGCTGGCTCTTGCCCACGAGCGCGTGGCGCTGCTGCTCGATGAGATCCGCCCCGGATCCGACGGGTTCGACGCGGCCGAGCGGTCGATGATCAGTGAGTTCTCGGTGGGCATGCACCTGTCCCGCTACGCCGCCGCAAAGCTCCTCGCCACCGGGTATTCCCTGCACGAACGATTCCCCGTCACCTGCGCGGCGCTCGAGACGGGGGAGGTCTCGCTCGGGCACGTCGAGGCGATCCTCGAAGCCGCCGCGGACATCCCCCATGACGACACCGGCACGCTGGCCGAATACGAGGCGCAGGTCGTGCCGTTCGCCGCCGCCGAATCGCGGGCGCGCACGAAGGCCTTCGCCGAGACCGTGGCTGCGGCGGTCGCTCCGGTCGCCCTGACCGAGGTGCACCGACGCGCCCACGATGATCGCGCTGTGAGCGTGACCGACGACGGCGCCGGGCAGGCCACGATGCACGCGACCGGGCCGGCGGCGCTCATCCACGCCGCGTTCGACCTGCTCACGCAGGAAGGCCGTGCCGTCCTCGACGCCGCCAAGCAGGAGGGTGCCGTCGAAGACGTGCGACGGCTGGACCAGGTGCGCTTCGACCGGTTCCTGCTGAAGATCCTCACCGGCCGCATCGCCGACGACGCCGACCTCCTCGACCGTGTGCACGCCGTCATTCAGGTCACGGTCGCAGAGACCACTCTTTCCGGCCACGATGACCGGATGGCGGAACTCGACGGGCGCGGGCCGATGGATCCCGACCTCGCCCGCCGCTTCGCCGCCGCCGCGTTCAGCTGGGAACGGCTCGAACTCGACGGCAGGGGAATGATCGTCCGGACCAGCCCGTACCGACCTCCGGAAGCGATGAAACGGTACCTCCGCGCCCGGGATCGGAACTGCCGGTTCCTGAACTGCCGGATGCCGGCCCGGCGATGTCAGGTCGACCACAACCACGACTATGCCCGGTTCGGGCCCACCGATCCCGTGAACCTCGCGTGCTTCTGCGAGACCCACCACGCGCTCAAGCATCCCGACCTCGACCCGCGCTGGCGCTGGACCGCGCGACAGCGTCCTGGCGGCGTCATCGTCTGGACCAGTCCGTCCGGCGTCGAGTACACCGACGCACCACCGCCGCGCGTGATGTTCACGGATGCGGAAGAAAGCAGGGCCGACGCCGCCTGACACAGGCGGGCGTCGACCTGTCATCATCCCGTGGTGACCGCCATCACCCCGCAAGCCGCCTGCCACCAGCCGACTCGACCCGACCGGGTCAGAACCGGGCGGCGAACAGCTGCGCCCGGTGCGCGACCTCCAGACAGGCCGGCTCGAGCTGCACGCTCCTTGTTTCCGCACGAGGCGTTCCCGTACGAGGCGTTCCCGTACGAGGCGTCTCCGTACGAGGCACCTCCGCGCGAGGCGTCACTCCGGATCCGCGGCCCACGATGGTCTCGGACGCGGCGACGGCGACAGAGGCCAGCGACTCGGCCGGGCGGAAGCGGCCGTTCATCGCCCTGTCTCCGCGCCGATGCCGAACGCGTGCCGGATCCGCGGCCACTCGGAATCGACCCACTGGCCGACGATGCTCGCACGATCCTCGACGGCAGCGGCAGGGAACGCCAGCCCGCGGGTGGGTACGCTCGCGCCGAGCTCCACGAGGAGCGGCCGAAGGGTCGTCTCCACCGCGAGCGCATGCGTCGGGGCCCCGATCGTGAGCACGGGCACCGCGGTGAGACCGCGCAGCCCGTCGGATCCGTAGCGGTCCAGGAACGCCTTCAGCAGGCCCGTGTAGGCGGCCTTGTACGTGGGGCTCGCGATCACCGCCACGTCCGCGGTCGCCACCCGGTTCAGCAGGTCGTCGAGCCTGGGCTCGGGGAAGCGGAAGAGCGCGTCCGCGACGTCCGCGAGGTCGATCGTGGCGTCGATGTCCGCGCCGCTGCGCGCACCGAGCAGGGCCGCCACCTCCTCGGCGACGAGACGGGTGCGCGAAGCGGGCTGGGGGTTTCCCACCAGCACTGCGATCCGGGTCATGGGTTTGCCTCCGAGAGTGATGTCTTGGTCAGAATGACGTCAGGTTGGCGCGCAGACCGCCGTCGGCATAGCCGTCGCGCAGGATGCCGCGGCGACGAAGCACCGGCACGAGTTCATCGAGCGTGCGGTGGATCGTGACCGGGTGCAGGTCGCCGGAGAAGATGAGGCCGTCGTTGTCGGCGTCGTCGCCGAGCGCTTGGATGACATCGGCGATCTCCTCCGCGGTGCCGACCGTCCCGCCGCGACCGTCGGTGATGCGGCCCAGCCGCGCCTTGCCGGCCAGGATCTCCCGCAGCGGCACCCCGTCGAAGGAGTCGTGGTGGCCGAGGAGTCCCCGTATCGTGCCCTTCGACACGTGATCGCCGAATGCGGCGGCGGGATCCAGGGGACTGTCCAGATCGAACGCCGTCAGATCCGTCTCCAGGTCGCTGGACCAGGCCTCCGCGACCTCCCGAAGCGCCGCCTCGCTGGGGGACAGCGACGCCTGCACGATGCGGTCGGCTTCTTCGACGCTCGCCGCAACGATCGGCTTGAACACGAACAGGATCGAGATGTCCTCCGGGGTGCGCCCCTGCGCGGCCGCAGCCTCGTGCACGCGCGTGCGGTACGCCCGGATGCTCTCGACGTCGAGATTCGAGAGCGCGAGCTGGATCTCGGAGTTGCGTCCGGCGAAATCGATCCCGCGTGGCGACCCGCCGGGTGAGGCGACGATGGGATCCCCGGCCGGCAGCGGTTCGGCGTTGAGCGGCCCATCGAACGAGAAGTAATGCCCGCGGTGCTGCACAGCTCGGATCTTGGATCCGTCGGCGTACACCTGCGAGATCGGGTCGGCGATGAGCGCGTCGTCGTCCCAGCTGTGCCAGAGCAGCCGCAACGCGTCCAGCCACTCCTGCGCCCTGTCGTAGGCCTGATCGTGCGGCAGCCGGTCGGTGCCGAAGTGATGGGCGCTGCCGACGTCCGTGACCACGTTGAGACCCAGGCGGTTGCCGCTCAGATGTGCGAGCGATGCGAACTGCCGTGCCGCGAGGTAGGGCGGGTACGCCGCGGGATTCGCCGTCGGGATCACACCGAGGTGGCTGGTCGCCGCGAACAGGTACGGGGCAAGTGTCCAGGGGTCGTGCTTGGGGCCGCCGTACGCCTTGCGCACCCGCAGATCCAGCGTCGCGGGGGTGATCCCGACCGACAGTGCGTCCTCGATGAGGACGAAATCGAACCCGGCCTGCTCCAGGTCCCGAGCGGACTGCTGATAGATGTCGGGACGCTGCCAGGCGTAGTTCCATTCCTGGTACGGGCGGGCCCAGCCGTGCGGGCCGAAGCCGCGTGACAAGAACCAGCCGAAGTGCTGGGGACGGGTCATCTCACTCCTGCTCTCGTGAGGATCTCCGCCTCGGACGCCACGGTGAGCGCCTGATCGAGGTCGGCGATGAGGTCTTCCGGATCCTCCAGCCCGATCGACAGGCGCAGCAGCCCCTGCCCGATGCCGGCCGCGGCGAGCTCGGTCTCGCCGCGCAGCACGTGCGTCGTCGATGCCGGGTGCAGCACGAGCGAACGGGTGTCGCCGAGATGAGTCATCCGGGTGAACAGGCCCAGCGCATCCGTGAACGCGCGCGCGGCATCGCGCCCGCCGTGCACGGTGACGGAGAGGACGGCGCCGTGGCCCCGCGGGAGGTAGTGCTCGGCGAGCCGTCGCTGCGGGCTCGATGACAGGCCGCAGTAGTCCACCGATGCGACCGCCGGGTGGCTCTCCAGCCACTGGGCGAGGCGCAGGGCCGTCGCCGACTGCCGCTGCACGCGCAGGGACAGCGTTTCGATGCCCTGCAGGATCAGGAAGGCGTTGAACGGAGAGGGCGTGGGACCGTAGCGCATCGCGACGTGCCTGGCCTGCTCCAGGAACGCGCCCGCTCCCGAGCGCTCGACCCGGGTCAGTCCGTCCGCCCCGCGGTCGACGGCGAGCTGTGGGTACCGGGTGGCCTGGGCATCCCAGGGAAAGCGTCCGCCGTCGACGATGACACCGCCGAGCACGGTGCCGTGACCGGCGAGGAACTTGCTCGCCGAGTGCACCACGACGTCCGCGCCGTGCTCGATCGGACGCAGCAGGTAGGGCGTCGCCAGTGTGTTGTCGACGATGAGGGGGATCCCATGCCCGCGGGCGATCGCGGCGACGCCGGCGATGTCGAGCAGTTCGTTCTTCGGGTTCGCGATCGATTCGGCGAACAGTGCGCGGGTCTCCGGCCGGATCCCGGCCTCCCAGGCGGCGAGGTCGTTCAGCTCCGAGACGAACGAGGTGTGCACGCCCAGGCGGGAGAGGTCGTCACGCAGAAGCTCTCGGGTGCCCTCATAGATGCTCGGCGAGGCGAGGATGTGATCGCCCGCGGAGACGAGGGACAGGAGCGTGACCGCCACGGCCGCTTGCCCGCTGCCCACCAGGAGGGCTCCGGCACCGGACTCCAGATCGGCGATGCGACGTTCTGCAGCGGCATTCGTGGGATTCGACACCCGGGTGTAGGAGAACCCGTCCGCGGACCCCGCGAACCGTGCGTGCGCCTCATCGAAATCGTCGAACACGAAACCCGCGCTGAGGTGGATCGGCGTGGCACGCGGCCGATGCGGATCAGCGGAGTCGGCGCCCGCGTGCAGCTGCCTGGTCGCGAAGCCGAAGCCGAAGCCGGAGGAACGGGTCATCGCGTCTCCGCAAGCACGCGGTCGTCCGCGGCGGCGGGCGTGCGGACAGCGAGAAAAGTGGTGTGCCGGCGCAGGACGAACCCGAGGCGCTCATAGACGCGGATGGCTCCGACGTTCGTCGCCGCCGCGTGCAGCAGCGCCTTGTCTCCGCGCCGCTGGATGTGGAAGGCGACATCGAGGACGAGACGCGATGCGATGCCCTGACCGCGGTGCTCCGCATCCGTCGAGACCGCGCTGATCTCCGTCCACCCCTGCGGATGCAGTCGTTCCCCTGCCATCGCGATGAGGCGGCCCCCGCGCCGGATCCCGATGTAGCGACCCAGTTCGACCGTGCGAGGACGGAAGGGGCCCGGCTGGTTGCGCTCGACGAGGGCGAGCATCTCGGGAACGTCGTCAGCACCCAGCTCGATCGCCTCGTCGTCCGGGACTGGCCGCAGCGCGTCGGTCTGCACCAGCTGCACTCCCTCGCCACGGCCGAGCTCCTCCCACCCCACGGGGAGTGCGGGATCGGCGCCCGAGATGCCGATCTCCTGCCCGGGGCCGACCAGCTCGGCGAGGGCCTGCCACACGGTCGGGTCCTCCCAGGTGCGCACCGCGACGAAGGGGGCGACGTCGGACGGATACCGGCGCACCAGGTCGCCGCCGAGCGCGAAGGTCGCGTGCGGGCCGGTCAGTGCATGCCACGCCGGGTTGTCGAGCACGTGGTCGCCCGAGGTTGTGGATGCCATGACGCGGATCCCTCTCCTGCATTCGTTGGGTCAGGGACACCCACAGTAGGTACCGCGCGGTGCTCTCGGCGAGGGCTGCAGCCGACTGTGTCGCCCGGTGACACGATGCGACGCCGCGTGACGGAGCACGACGGTTCTTGACCGTCTGCATCAGCCCATGACCCCTGCTCGCGACCCGTGCCGCCGCCGATGGGAGCATCGCTCGAACGGAGCYCTCGTGCTCCGCAGATTCCCCGGATCCATGCTGCGAAGCGCGAAAGGAGCACCCCATGTCGACAGCGAATTCGTCTCGATCGGCCGTTGCGCGCTATGTCGCATCGAGACTCGGCCAGGCAGTGATCGTGCTGTGGGCCGCGTACACGGTGTCGTTCCTCGTGCTCTACGCGCTGCCCAGCGATCCGGTGGCGCTCAAGACCGGCGGCGACGCCAGCGACATCACCCCGGAGCAGCTCGCCGCGCTGAAGGCGAAGTACGGGCTCGATCGGCCCCTCCTCGTGCAGTACGTGCTGCGCCTGGGCCACGCGCTCACGGGCGACCTCGGCACGTCGATCGACACGGGGCGACCCGTCTCGCAGGTGATCGGCGAGGCGATCCCKCCGACSCTGCAGCTGGCSGGCCTCGGCTTCGCCATCGCCGTGCTCACCGGCGCCGCGCTCGCCGTGGTCGCGACGTTCGTGCGCAGCCGCGCGCTGTCGACCTTCCTGCTCGGGCTGCCACCGCTCGGCGTCGCGATCCCGGCGTTCTGGTTCGGGCTGATCCTCATCCAGCTGTTCTCGTTCCAGCTGCCGCTGTTCCCCGCGATGGGAGACCGCGGCTTCCCCTCGCTCGTGCTCCCGTCCATCGCCCTCGCGCTGCCGACCGGAGCGATGATCGCCCAGCTGCTGTCGAAGAGCCTCACGGCCGCGCTGCGCGAGCCCTACATCGACACCGCTCGCGCCAAAGGTGCGGGGGGTGCCCGGATCCATCTGCGCCACGCGCTGCGCAACGCCGCGCTGCCGGCGCTGACGGTGACGGGACTCATCGTCGGTCAGCTGCTCAGCGGCACGGTCGTCACCGAGACGGTCTTCTCCCGACCGGGCATCGGCCGGGTCACCGCGACCGCCGTGCAGCAGCAGGACATCCCCGTGGTCCAGGGCGTCGTGCTGTTCGCCGCTGTCGTCTTCGTCACCGCGAATCTCGTCGTGGATCTGATCTATCCGCTCCTGGATCCGCGGATCGAGCTGACATCGGCGCCGCGCCGCCGGCGTCGCCCGCGCGCCGCGACCCCCGCCGCGGCCCCCGCTCCCGCTGAGTCGACCTCGGTCGACATCGACGCCGTCCTGGAGGAAGTCCGATGAGCGACACCGTCGCCCTGCTGCCCGACGGCACCCAGCACCCCGCGGACGGATTCGGCGGGACGGCCGCGAACCGGTTCGACGACGCGGTCGCGGAGCGCGCCTCGCACCGCGGACGCGAGGCGTCCGGCCCGCGCAGGCGGAGCTGGTTCGCCCGGCGCCCGGCGGCCGCCGCCTCCCTGCTCTGGTTGGCCGTCGTGCTCGTCGCCGCGGTCGCACCGGTTCTGCTCGCTCCTGGTGATCCGCTGGCCGGCGTCCCCGCCGACCACCTCCAGGCGCCCTCCGCGGCGCACTGGTTCGGTACCGACCAGATCGGGCGCGACCTCTACACCCGGGTCGTGCACGGCACCTCGCTGACGATCAGTGCCGCGTCGCTGGCCGTGGCCGTGGGTGTGGTCGCGGGATCCGCGATCGGCCTGCTGAGCGGTTTCGCCGGTGGCCGGACCGACGCCGTCCTGATGCGGGCCGCGGACGTGCTCCTGGCGATCCCGAGCCTGCTGCTCTCACTCGCCGTCATCACGGCTCTGGGCTTCGGAACCGTCAACGTCGCGATCGCCGTCGGTATCGCGAGCGTCGCCTCGGTGTCGCGCATCATGCGCGCCGAGGTCATCAAGGTGCGCGGCTCCGCCTACGTCGAGGCCGCGCGCGCCTCGGGCAACAGCTGGATCCGGGTGCTTCTCCGGCACGTGCTGCCCAACTCCACYGGGCCGGTGATCGCCCTCGGCGTGCTCGAGTTCGGGGGCGCGATCCTCGCCGTCTCCGCGCTCAGCTTCCTCGGATACGGTGCGCCCGCGCCTGCGCCCGAATGGGGCGCCCTGGTGTCCGGCGGCCGCGACTTCCTCCGCAACGCCTGGTGGCTCACCACCTTCCCGGGACTCGTCATCGCCCTCACCGTCCTCGCCGCGAACCGACTCGCACGGGGGCTCGACACCGAACGGACGGACGGATCATGAACGCGCAGAGCCCGCTGCTGGAGATCGAGTCGCTGTCGGTGGCGTACCGGACGTCGCGCGGACGCGTCGACGCAGTGCGCGACGTGAGCCTGTCGGTCGCGCCCGGCGAGACCGTCGCGATCGTCGGCGAATCCGGATCCGGCAAGTCCACGACCGTGCACGCCGTGATCCGGCTGCTCCCCGGTGCGGCGGACATCGCCTCCGGCGCCATCCGATTCGACGGAGTCGACCTGGCCGCGGCGTCGAACGCGGCATTGCACTCGGTGCGCGGACGCCGGATCGGGTTCGTGCCGCAGGACCCGACGGTGAGCCTCAACCCGGTTCAACGCATCGGCACGCAGGTCGCCGAGGTACTGCGCGTGCACGGGCTCGCCGATCGGCAGGGCGCCGCGGAGCGCGCGGTGCAGGCGCTGGAGCGCGCCGGGCTCCCCGATGCCGCGCTGCGCGCCCGCCAGTATCCGCACGAGTTGTCCGGAGGGATGCGGCAGCGCGTTCTCATCGCGATCGCGATCGCGGCCGACCCGCAGCTGATCATCGCCGACGAGCCGACGAGCGCGCTCGACGTCACCGTGCAGCGGCAGATCCTCGACCATCTGGACGGGCTCAAGCGCGAGCGCGGSGCGAGCCTGCTGCTCATCACGCACGATCTCGGCGTCGCCGCGGACCGCGCCGATCGCATCATCGTGATGTCTCAGGGCCGCATCGTCGAGCAGGGCACCCCCGAGCAGGTGCTGCTGGCGCCCGAGCATCCGTACACCCGCCAGCTGATCGCGGCCGCCCCCGGCCTGAACGCGCGTCACGAGCCGGTGATCGCCGCAGCCTCAGCGCCGGTCGTGCTGCGCGGACGCCCCGGCGATCCCTTCGCCGCCCGGGACGCGGGAGTGCCGCCGACCAGCCCGGCGATCGTCGAGCCCGTGCTGGAAGTCGACGCGCTCGTGAAGGAGTTCGCGGTGCCCGGGACGGGCGGGGCCGTGCAGCGCGCCGTCGACGGCGTCGGCTTCCGGATCGAACGCGGCCAGACGCTCGCCCTGGTCGGCGAGTCGGGGTCGGGCAAGACGACCACCGCCCGGCTGGCGCTGCGCCTCACCGACCCGACCTCCGGCACCGTCCGGTTCGACGGCGCCGACGTCACCGCACTCCGCGGCGCGGAGCTGCGACAGCTGCGCCGCCGGGTGCAGCTCGTGCAGCAGAATCCCTATGCCGCGCTGAATCCGCGGCTGACCATCGAGCGCATCATCAGCGACCCGCTGATCGCGTACCGTCTCGGRGACCGGGCCCAGCGCCGCGCCCGCGCCGCGGAACTCGTCGACGTCGTCGCACTGCCTTCCTCGGTGCTGCAGCGCAAGCCCTCGGAGCTGTCCGGCGGGCAACGGCAGCGCGTCGCGATCGCCCGCGCGCTCGCGATCTCGCCCGAGCTCATCGTGCTGGACGAGCCCGTCTCCGCCCTCGACGTGTCGATCCAGCACCAGATCCTCACGCTGCTCAGCACCATCCAGCGCGAATTCGGCCTCAGCTACCTCTTCATCTCGCACGACCTCGCTGTGGTCCGGCAGATCGCGCACACCGTCGGCGTCATGCAGCGCGGTCGCATCGTCGAGTCCGGCACCGCGCGGGAGATCTTCGACCACCCGCGCACCGAGTACACCCGCACCCTGCTCGACGCGATCCCCGGCGGCCTGCGGATCGCCCTCTGACCATCTCCCACCCGATTCCCCCTCCGTCCCGCACCGGACCGCACCCCCACCAAGGAGCCACCATGAACCCGACCCGAACGGCGTCGCGCCCGCGCACCGCCCTGCGCCTGCGAACGACCGCGCTCGCCTCGATCGCCGTCATCGCCGGCCTCGCCCTCAGCGCCTGCGCGCCCGCGGCGCCCGCGGCCGCACCGACGAGTGCCGGGGCCAAGCCCGTCGACGGCGGGGCGCTCACGTTCGCGATCGCCAACGACCCGATCTCCCTGAACCCCTCCGGGATCGGCTCCGGCAACGACACCTGGTACGTCACCCGGCAGCTGGTCGACTCCCTGCTCTACCAGAACCCCCAGACCGGCGAGCTCGAGCCGTGGCTCGCCACCTCCTACAAGAGCAACGCCGACGCGACGTCGTTCACCTTCGAGCTGCGCCACGGCGTCACCTTCTCCGACGGCACGCCGTTCACCGCGGCGAACGTCAAGGCCACCTTCGACGACATCCAGACCGGGGGTGCCCTGACGCAGACGACCAGCAACTTCGTCGGCTACAAGGAGACCARGGTSATCGACGACGACACSGTCGAGGTCGACTTCAGCACCCCGAACGCCGCGTTCCCGAACTCGACRGCCAGCGTCGGYCTGGGCATCGTCGGCAACGCCACCCTCGCCGYGCCCTTCGCCAACCGCGCCGACGGCAAGGCCATCGTCGGCACCGGCCCGTTCACGCTCGACAGCTACACCAAGAACGTCTCGACCGTGCTCACCGCCCGCAAGAACTACGCCTGGGCGCCCAAAGCGCTCGGCAACAACGGTCGCGCCCATCTCGACACCGTCACGTTCCAGGTCGCGCCCGAGGCGGGCGTGCGCACCGGCAGCCTGACCAGCGACCAGGTCGATGTCATCGGCGGCGTCCAGCCCACCGATGTGCAGACGCTTCAGGACGCCGGGTACCCGCTGATCTCGCGTGGCAATCCCGGCATCAGCTTCGGGCTCTCGTTCAACCTGGCCCGCCCCATCGTCTCGGACATCGCCGTGCGGGAGGCCATCTCCGCGGCGATCGACCCGGCCGTCGTGCGGGACACCGCCCTGAACAAGCTCTTCAACGTCGCCACGAGCACGCTGGCGAAGAACACGCCGTCCTGGGCCGACGAGAGCAAGCACTTCTCCTACGACCCGAAGCACGCCGGGACGCTCCTCGACAAGGCGGGCTGGACCAAGGGCGCGAACGGGATCCGCACCAAGGGCGGTGCTCCGCTGACGCTGCAGCTGGCGTGGATCACGAACTTCGGGCCGAACCAGACCTCGCTCGAACTGATCCAGCAGCAGCTCAAGAAGGTCGGCATCGACGTGGTCCTCTCCGGCAGCACCGTGCCCGAGTTCCTCGCGAAGCAGGCGTCGGGCGACTTCGACATCGTGTGGGGCAACCTCTCCCGCGCCGACGGCGATGTGCTGCGCACGCAGTACTCCAAGGCCACCACGAAGCTGCACATCGACGACCCCGAGCTCGAGACGCTGCTGCAGGGGCAGCTGGCGGCGGGCAACCCCGCCGCGCGCGACAAGATCCTCGCCGAGGCGCAGGCGCGCATCGCGGCGCAGTACTACCAGATCCCGGTGCACGAGCTCACCTCGATCCTGTCGACCCAGTCCACCGTGCACGGCATCAGGCTCGGAGCGGACTCACGCCTGGACTCGCTGGTCTCCGCCTGGAAGGACGCACACTGATGAGCACCGCGACCATCGCCTCCGCCGGCTTCACCCTGGCCGGGAACTACCCCGAGGCCGATCCCACGGCAGGACTCGAGGACACGCTGCGGCTGTTCGAGTTCGCCGAGGAGATCGGTCTGCAGGTGGCCGGAATCCGCCAGCGCCATCTCGAGCGCGGCGTCTCGTCGGCGCTGACCTTCCTCGCCGCAGCCACGCAGCGCACCGAGCGGATCCGCCTGGAGACGGCGGTGGTGCCGCTCGGCTACGAGACGCCGTTCCGCCTCGCTGAGGACTTCGGCACGGTCGATGCCCTGTCGAACGGCCGGTTGAACGTCGGAGTCAGTTCGTCCGCGCCGCACGGGGCGCTGCTGCGACACCTCGGCCGCATCGAGGACGACGGCGACATCGACGCCTACGTCCTGATCGGACGCTTCCTCGAGGCGCTGGAAGGCCATGCGCTCGGCGCAGACATCCCCACGCCGTACGGCCCGCAGACCCCGCGGGTGCAGCCGCACATCGCGGGGCTGCGGGATCGGGTGTGGCTCGGCGGCGGCTCCGCCCGCTCGGTGCGGTGGGCCGCCGACCAGGGACTCAAGCTCCTGCTCGGGAACATCACGGCCGCCGCGGGAGCCGCCTCCTTCGAGGACGCGCAGCGCGCCCACATCGACGACTACCACGCGCACTTCGCCGGCGCCGGCACCGGGTCGGTCGGAGTCGAGCGGGTGATCCTGCCGATCGACAGTGCCACGGCCGGCCAGCGCGACCGCTACACCGCGTTCGCGGAGAGCAGGCAGGCGCGCACCGAGCGGCCCACGAACGGGCACCTGTTCCAGCGGGATCTGTTCGGCACCGCCGACGAGATCGTCGAGCGGCTCGCGTCCGACCCCGCGATCGACGGCCTCACCGAACTGCGCATCGCGCTGCCGTATGCGCTGTCGCTCGACGACTACCGGCAGATCCTCTCCGACATCCGCCACGCGGTCCTGCCCCGACTCGGCTGGGTGCCGGCCGCCGGAGCACTCGCCTCGGCCGCCGCGTAGCGGGTCCCCTCTCGATCGTCCCCTCGACCGCCCCAGACACATCGACCGTCCCAGACRCATCGACCGTCCCAGACAAGGAGCACATCATGAGTTCACGACTTCGCGTCGGCGTCGCCCTCGAGGGCGCCGGCTGGCACCCTGCCGCCTGGCGGGAGCCATCATCGCGGCCCGCCGAGCTGTTCACCCCCGGGTACTGGACCGACCTCGTCCGCACCGCGGAGGAAGGGCTCCTCGACTTCGTCACGATCGAGGACTCCCTCGCGCTGCAGTCCTCGGATCCCGTCCGCGGGGACGAACGCACCGACGAGGTGCGCGGACGCCTGGACGCCCTGCTGATCGCGTCCCGTGTGGCGCCCGTCACCTCTCGCATCGGGCTGATCCCGACCGTGACGACCACGCACACCGAGCCGTTCCACGTCTCCACGGGCATCGCCACGCTCGACTTCGCGAGCGAGGGTCGCGCGGGGTGGCAGGTGAAAGTGTCCGGGCGGGCCGACGAGGCCGCCCATTTCGGGCGTCGCGCGCACCCCGGCGATCAGATCGCCTGGGGCGATCCTGCCTTCGACGTGCTGGTCGGCGAGCTCTTCGACGAGGCCGCCGATCATGTCGAGGTCGTTCGGAGGCTCTGGGACAGCTGGGAGGACGACGCCGAGATCCGCGACGTCGCGACCGACCGGTTCCTCGACGCCGACAAGGTGCACGAGATCGACTTCGAGGGCCGCTGGTTCAGCGTGCGAGGGCCGTCGATCACACCGCGCCCGCCCCAGGGGCAGCCGGTCGTCGCCGCGCTCGCGCACGCCGAGGTGCCCTACCGGCTGGCCGCGCGCTCCGCGGACCTCGTCTTCGTCACCCCGGCCGACGCTGCGCACGCGGAGCGGATCCTGACGGAGGTCGCCGCCGCCGCGGATGGCCGCGGGGGAGAGCCCCTCCAGGTCTTCGCCGATCTCGTGGTGTTCCTCGACGATCCGGACGGGGAGCCCGCCGCCGATCGACTCCGTCGTCTCGACGCCCTCGGCCGCCCGCTCACGAGCGACGCGCGCGTCTTCACCGGCTCCGCATCCGAGCTCGCCGACCTCGTCGCCCAGCTCGGAGCCCTCGGATACGCCGGGGTCCGCCTGCGGCCCGGGGTGCTGACCGACGACCTGCCCCGCATCGCCGGCGCGTTCGCCGCGGAGCTGCGCGCACGCGGTCTCTTCCACGACGCCTACGAGGCGGGCACCCTGCGCGGGCTGCTCGGCCTGCCTGAGCACGTCCCCAGTCGCTACGCCGCCGTCTGACCGATCAGAGGAGAACACCATGACCACGAGAGCACGCAAGCAGATCATCCTCGCCGCGTATGTCGGCGGAGTGAACGAGCACACCCTGTGGGAGCACCCGGATGCGGGCAGTCAGATCGACTTCTCCACGTTCCGGCACGTCGCGCAGACGGCCGAGCGTGGGCGCTTCGACTACTTCTTCCTGGCGGAGGGGCTCGCCCTGCGCGCCAGGGCAGGCCGCATGTTCGACCACGACATCGCCGGACGCCCCGACACGCTCGCCGTGCTCGCGGCGCTGGCCGCGGTGACCGACCACATCGGCCTGGTGGGCACGCTGAACGCGACSTTCAACGAGCCSTACGAGCTCGCCCGCCAGATCGCCAGCCTGGACCAYCTGTCGGGCGGYCGGGCCGGATGGAACGTCGTCACCTCGTTCGACGCGTTCACCGGCGCGAACTTCCGCCGTGGCGGCTTCCTTCCGCACAGCGAACGCTACGTGCGCGCGGAGGAGACCGTCGCCACCATCCGCCGGCTGTGGGACTCGTGGGCCGAGGAGGCGATCGTCGCAGACAAGGCGACGGGCGTCTTCCTCGCGGACGCCGGCGCCGGCGCGTTCGCCCAGTCCAGCACGCAGTTCGACATCGCGGGCCGTTTCACCGTGCCGCGCAGCCCGCAGGGGCGCCCGGTCATCGTGCAGGCCGGGGTCTCGCCGCAGGGCCGGGACTTCGCGGCCTCCACGGCGGACGCGATCTTCTCGCCCTACGCGACGCTCGCCGAGGGCAAGGCGTTCTCCGCCGACATCCGGGAGCGCGCGGCCCGTTTCGGTCGCGGACCGGACGAGATCAAGATCCTGCCCGCGGCGGGATTCGTGATCGGGGACTCGGCCGCGGACGCCGAGGAGAAGGCCCGCCACATCCTGGAGCAGCAGCTCACGGACAAGACCATCCAGGTCACCTTCGAGCAGGTATGGAACCGCGACCTGTCGGCCTACGACCCCGACGGACCGCTGCCGGACGTGGACCCGGATCCCGAAGCTCCGCCGATCATCCAGGGCCGCGCCTTCGTGTTCCAGGACCGGTTCGAGACGGTGCGCAGATGGCGTGAACTCGCCGACGAGCGGGGTCTCACGCTGCGCGGCCTCGCGCACGAGATCAGCCGCGGACCGGGATACGTGGGCACTGCTGTGCAGGTCGCCGATCAGCTCGACGCGTTCGTGCAGGAGGACGGCGGAGACGGTGTCGTGCTCGGCTCCCACCTGGTTCCGTCGGGGCTCGACGAGTTCGTCGACGAGGTCGTGCCGCTGCTGYAGGAGCGCGGTTCGCTGCGCAGCGAGTACGACGGCACGACGCTGCGCGCGAACCTGCGCCTGCCGTTGCCGGCGCGCGCCGAGGAGCTCGCCGGGGCGACGGAGACGGCACGATGACGCTCCCTGCCCCGGTGGAGACAACGCCCGCGCAGACGGCGGACGCGTTCGCGCGGGAGTGGGAGGACTGGCACGAAACGCATGAGGAGCGCCGTGCCGACCCGCACGGGTTCCTCGCCGTCAGCGGCCTGTTCTGGCTGACGGCGGAAGCGCGCCGCTTCCCCGGCCTGCCCGGCGAGTGGTTCACCGGCGTCACCGGGCCCGTCGTGGTCCTCGCGGACGGCGAGGCCCTCACGGTCGACGGCGCCGAGGTCACGGACACGCACGCGTTCGGCCCCCTCGCGGAGCGCGACGGCGTGACGGTCGGGTTCGAGGGAGGCGTCGTCGAAGTCGCCAAGCGTGGCGGACGGGACATCCTGCGGCCGCGCCGCCCCGACTTCCCGTTCCTGTCCGCCTACACGGGGACAGCCGCATTCCCGCCCGACCCGCGCTGGCGGATCCCGGGCCGGTTCGTCCGGTTCGTCGCGCCGAGGGCGATCGAGGTCGGTGCAGCCGTCGACGGCATCAGCCACGTGTACGACTCCCCGGGCTACGTCGAGTTCCTCGTCGACGACGAGCCGTTCCGGCTGCTCGCGTTCGACGGGCACCGACCCGGTTCGCTGTTCGCGTTGTTCACCGACGCGACCAGCGGCGTCACCACGTACGCCGCGAACAGGACCGTGTCGTTCGAGGTGGCCGAGGGCTCCGACGCGACCGTGGTCGACTTCAACCGGGCGACGAACCTGCCGTGCGCGTACACCGACTTCGCCACCTGCCCGCTGCCTCCCGCGGAGAACCGGCTCCGCATCGCGGTGACGGCGGGAGAGCAGACGCCGGCCCGACGTGTGCACGGCGAGGTCTCCGCCGAGGGCCTGATCCCCCGGGCCGACTCGCTCTGAGCGCCGGACCTCGAGCGCTCACGACTCAGCGCCGCCCGCGGATGCGCGGGCGGCGCTGAGCGCTGTGCATGGGCGTCGGCAGGTGCGATCGGCAGGCTACGTCATGCGTCGGAGGTCTCCGCCGGCGCGATGTCGAGGCCGAACGCCAGAAGCTCGAGGAACACCCCTGGCTCGACCTCGACGCTCTGCTCGCGTTCGTGCAGCCTGCGGAAGCCGAGCTTCGCGTAGAGGGCGTGCGCACCCGTCATCTCAGGTCCGCTGTTCATGACCACTCGTTCGGCCCGCCGCTCGGCGGCGAGGGCGATGACATGCCGGGTGAGGGCCTCGCCGACGCCGCGTCCGCGGGCCGTGGGTGCGACGGCGAGCTGGCGGAAATCGAGTTCGCCGTCGCGCGCCACCTCCGACAGATGCGCACCGGCGCGCGGGACCCAGACACTACCGACGATCACATCCGTCTCCAGCGCGACCCATATGTCTCCCAGCGCCGCGCGCGCGGCCACGTCGCGCAGCGACCGGAGGTACGCGGCCGACAGCTCGGAGTAGCTCGAGACGTAGGCGTCCTCGGTGAGGCGCCCGACGATTCCGTACTCGTCGGGCACGGCGAGCCGGATGGCGAGCGCCGTCGCTGTCGGGCTCATCGCCCGCGCGCCGTCTCGAGGACCCGGGGTGCGCTGCTCTCGGAACCCCATGCGTCGGCGAGCAGCGCGAACGAGCGCTCGCGGTCCCGGGGGTCGTGCGTGATCGTGGTGAGCAGCAGCTCGTCGGCGCCGGTCACGCGCTGGAGGGTGTCGAGCCGCTCCACGACGGTCTCCGCGTCGCCCACGAAACGGGTGTCGAGGCGGTCGCCGACCACGCCGAGCAGGTCGGCCGGGTACGGTGCGACGAGGGCATCGTCGGGGTGCGGGTAGGCGATCGCCCCCTGGCCCGCGCGGATGCTGTGCACCCACTCTGCGTACCCGCGGCCGATGCGCTCCGCCTCGGTCGCCGTATCCGCGACGAGCACGTCGGCCGAGACGATCACGCGCGGCTCGGCGAGCGCGCCAGGCCGGAAGGCACGCCGATAGGCCTGCACAGCGTCGAGCACGAAGCTGCCCGCGACGTGGAAGTTGGCGCCGAACGGCAGCCCGAGACGCCCGGCGAGCTCGGCGCTGATCCCCGCAGTGCTGCCGTGCAGCCACACCTGGATGTCCTGCCCCTCGGCCGGCGTCGCGTGGATCGGCACGCCCTCGGGGGCGATGTAGGCGCCCGCGATGAGCGCGAGGATGTCGAGCACGTCCTGCTCGAACCGGTCGGCGTCGCCTGCGGTGCGGCGCAGCAACCGTGCCTGTGCGGCGAACCGGGCGGAGTCGAAGGCGAACGGCTTCGCGGCCGGCAGCAGCAGACCGTCCACGACGCGGGCCTCCGCAGGGGCCGATGCGCTCGGCGCCGAGGGGTGCGATGTGGATCCGGATCGGCCGATGCCGAGGTCGAAGCGCCCGGGGTGGAGGGCGGCCACGACGCCCGCGGCCTCCACCACCTGGAGGGCCGCGTAGTTGCCGATGATGGTCGCGGCAGTGCCGATCCTGATGCGCTCGGTCGCCGCGGCGATGGCCGCGAGCAGCACGTGCGGGGCGGCGCCGGCGACGCCGGGGTTCAGGTGGTGCTCGGCGAGCCAGAAGCGGTGGTAGCCGAGTCGTTCCGCGGTCTGCGCGAGCGCGATCGTGTCACGGAGGCCCTGGCCCGCGGTCGACCCTTCGCCGAACGGGGAGAGCTCGAGGATGCTGAGCGGTGCACGGTTGGTCATGTGTTCGTCTTTCTCGGGTGCGGATACACGGAAAGGTGYGGGCCGGCATCTGCCGCCGGCCCGCACCTCGGATTCAAGACTTGGGCAACCCCGGCGGGTTGATCTCCGAGGTCGTGACCCCCTCCGAGTCGAGCCCCCACCCCTTGAGCACCTGGGCGTACTTCCCGTTCGCGATGAGCTCGTTGAGCACGATGTTGACGGGCTCGATGAGTCCGTTGCCCTTCGCGGTGCCGGCCGCGATCGCGGCCGCCTGCGGCCACCCGCCCGGGACGATGCCCACGAGCTTCGTGGCGCCTGTCTCCCTGGCCGCCCACGCGGAGGAGGCGTTCGGGCCGAAGGTGGCATCGACGCGGCCCGACTGCAGCGCGAGGGTCGCGGCCGCGTTGTCGTCGTAGTACTGCAGGTCGGCCGGTGCCTTGCCCGCGGTCTTGAGCTCCTCGTTCCACTTCAGGAGCACCTGCTCCTGGTTGGTGCCGGATCCGACGACGATCTTCAGGCCGGAGATGTCCGCGGCCTTCTGGATCTTGGAGATCGTGCTGTCGGACTTCACGTAGAAGCCGAGCAGATCCTGACGGTAGCTGGCGAAGTCGAAGAGCTCCTTGCGCGCCTCGGTGACCGTCACGTTCGAGGTGATCAGGTCGTACTTGCCGGACTGGATTCCGAGCGGCCAATCGGCCCAGGCGACGACCACGGGGTTGTAGGTCAGGCCGAGTCCCTGCGCGATCAGGCTGCCGATGTTCGGCTCGGTGCCGGCGGGCAGGGTCTTGCCGTCCGGGACGTAGCTGAGCGGCGGCACGAAGGCGCCCACGGCGACGGTGAGCTTGCCCGGCTCGACGGGGTGGAAGCCGCTCTTCTTGAGAGCCTCGACGGCCTTCGGGACGACCTCGCCCTCGACCCACTTCACGTCGTCGGCCGAGACCTTCGCCGCGCTCTTCGTGGGCTGCGGTGTGCTGTCGGCGGCGGTCGCAGCCGCCGGCTGGTTGAGGGCGACGACCGCGCCGACGGCGACGATCGCGGCGACCGCGACGGCGGCGATGCCGACCACCGCGCCCTGCTTCTTGCTGAGTGCCATGCTGTGTTTCTCCTTGCGGTGAGGGGCCTTGCGATGATGCGGCCGTGCCGCGTTCGGGGCGTGCGGATCAGTTCAGGACCTTGGCCAGGAACTCTCGGGTTCGCGGATGCTTCGGGTGATCCAGGACGTCGGCGGGACGTCCTTCCTCGATCACGGTCCCGTGGTCCAGGAAGACGATCCGGTCGGCGACCTGGCGGGCGAAGCCGATCTCGTGGGTGACGATGATGAGCGTGGTGCCGAACCGGGCGAGGTCGCTGATGACCTCGAGCACCTCGCCGACGAGCTCTGGATCCAGCGCACTGGTCGGCTCGTCGAACAGCAGCACCTTGGGCTTCAGTGCGAGTGCGCGGGCAATCGCCACGCGCTGCTGCTGGCCTCCCGAGAGCTGCCGGGGGTAGGCGTCGGCCTTGTCGGCGAGGCCGACGCGATCGAGCAGGCCGAGGGCGAGCTCTCTGGCGTCCGAGGCGGCCAGGCGCTTGAGAGCGATCGGCGCCTCGACGATGTTCTCCAGCGCGGTGAGATGCGGGAACAGGTTGAAGTGCTGGAAGACGATCCCCACCTGCGTGCGGCGCCGCAGGATCTCCCGCTCGTGCAGCTCATGGAGCTTCTCACCGCGCAGCTCGTAGCCGATCAGCTCGCCGTCGACCGTGACCGATCCGCGATCCACGCTCTCCAGGTGATTGATGGTGCGCAGCAGGGTCGACTTGCCGGAGCCGCTCGGGCCGAGCAGCGCGATGACCTCGCCGGGCTGCACGGTGAGATCGATCCCCGAAAGCACCTCGAGCCCGCCGAAGCTCTTATGGACGTTGTGGATCTCGACGAGTCCGCTGGTGGCGGTCTCCGCGCTGATGGTGCTCATGCGCTCGCCTTTCCGGTGGAGCGGATCGCGGCACCGGCCGGTGTCTGATCATCGCCGAGCCGGGCCCATTGCGAACCGACCCAGCGCCGGGCCTGCTGCAGAGGGGTGGGCGGCAGCGCCCGGGCGGAGCCGCGCGCGAAGTGCCGCTCGATGTAGAACTGCGCGATGCTGAGGATCGTGGTGATGATCGTGTACCAGACGACCGCGACCAGGAGCAGGGGGATGACCCGGCTGTTGCGGTTGTAGATGACCTGCACCGCGTAGAAGAGTTCGGGGATCGCGATCACGAACACCACGGACGCGCCCTTGACGAGGCCGATGACCTCGTTCGTCGCGTTCGGGACGATCGAGCGCGCCGCCTGCGGGAGGATGATCCGGAACAGCCGCCGGCCCGCCGGAATGCCGAGGGCGGCCGCCGCCTCGGACTGCCCCTGGTCGACGGAGAGAAGCCCTCCGCGGATGATCTCCGCCGAGTATGCGGCCTGGTGCAGCCCGAGGCCCAGGATGGCTGCGGCGAACGCGCTGACCAGCTGGACGGTGGGGAACTCCACGATCCAGAAGTCGGTGGTGAACGGCGTGCCGAGTCCCAGCTTCGGGTACAGGTAGCCGAGGTTGTACCAGACGATGATCTGCACGACCAACGGCACCGAGCGGAAGAACCAGATGTACGCCCACGCGGCGGAGCTGAGCAGCGGGGACTTCGACAGCCGTCCCAGCGCGATGATCGTGCCGAGCACGAAGCCGACGATCGCCGAGACGGCGGTGATCGCGAGCGTGTACCCGATGCCGATGAGCACGGGGCCCGAGAAGAAGTACTCGGCGAACGTCCCCCACTCGTAGCGGCTGTTCGTGACGAGGCTCCAGCCGAACTGGGCGACGACGAAGAGGATGAGCGCGGCGAACGTCCAGCGCCACCAGTGACGGGTGTGCACCACGGGGACGGCACTGATGTCGACCCTGGTCCGAGTGCGATCCTCCGGTCGGCTCGGTTCGTGGTCGACCGAGCGGCCGAGAGGCGGTGCGGCGATGTCGGTCATGATGCTCCCTCGTGGTTCCTCAGCGCAGCGGGTGCTGCGTGAAGCCACGGTATGAGCACCTTCGGCTGCCTCCACAGCCGGGGATTCACACGCGGCAACCGGCTGATATCCGATGCAACCGGCTGATATACGGCGTAACGGAGCGATGTCCGGCGTCACCCAGGCGCAGAGGACAGGGCGCCGGTCCATGGTCGGACCGGCGCCCCGTCGGCAGGTCGGTTCAGGCGTTGCGGAGGATGTGATCCGTGACGCGCGTCGAGAAGTACAGGGCCTCCACCGGGATCCGCTCGTCCGCGGCGTGGAACTCCCCGAACACGTCGAAGTCGGCCGGAACCCGCAGCGGCACGAAGCCGTACCCGCGGATGCCGAGCTGCGCCAGGTGCTTGTTGTCGGTGCTCGCCGGCAGCAGATAGGGCACGACGAGGCCGTCGGGATCCTCGGTCGCGATTGCATCCTGAAGCACCTCGAGCAGCGGAGAGTCGATCGGCGACTCGATCGCGGGCACCGGGCGCCCCCACGAGAGATCGACGTCGTCGCCGACGAGAGCCGCCAGCTCCTGCTGCAGTGCGGCATCCGCCCCCGGCAGGGCGCGGATATCGAGACGTGCGGTGGCTTCGGCGGGGATCACGTTGGTCTTGCCRCCGGCGCTGAGCACCGTCGGCGAGACCGTGTTGCGCGCGGATGCCGTGACGATCGAGGAGACGAATCCGAGCCCGGCGAGCTCCTCGTCCAAGCCGTCGTCCGTGAACCGGATCCCGCGATGCTCCCCGAACACCTGCAGGAAGCGCTTCAGGGCGGGGGTCGTCACGACGGGGAAGCGGTGCGCCCCCACGGCGGCGACAGCACGGGACAGGCGCACCACCGCGTTGTCCGACGTCGGCCGCGAGCCGTGCGCCGCGTGCCCGCGCGCGGTGAGGGTGGCCCACGTGACGCCCTTCTCAGCCGTGGCGACCAGGTAGGCCCTCCGCTCGTCGGTGAGCGGGATGGAGAACCCGCCGACCTCGCTGATCGCCTCCGTGGCGCCGTCGAACAGCTCCGGCCGGTTGTGCACGATCCACCGCGCGCCCCACACGCCGCCTGCCTCCTCGTCTGCGAAGAACGCGAAGATGAGATCGCGGCGGGGCACGACGCCCTCCCTGCGGTAGGCCCGGGCGAGAGCGAGGATGGCCCCCGCGTAGTTCTTCATGTCGACGGCGCCGCGTCCGTAGAGGATGCCGTCGTGGATCTCCGCGCCGAACGGCGGATGAGTCCAGTCCGCTTCCACCACGGGCACGACATCGAGATGCGCGTGCACCACCAGCGCCCCGGCGTCCGGATCCGTCCCGGCCAGCCGGGCGACGACACTCGCCCGGCCGGGTCGCGGCTCGACCAGGTCGACGTGATAGCCGGCCTCCTCGAGCTTCTGCTTCACGAACAATGCCGCCCGAGTCTCCCCGTCGCCGATGGTGGCCGCATCGCCGGTGTTGACGCTGTCGATGCGGATGAGGTCGCGGATGAGCTCGAGGGCCTCCGCCTCGACGGGCGACGGAGCCGTCACTGCGCGCCCGCGTGCTCGTGCCCGTGCGCGTGCTCGACGCGCGCGTCGCCGGCGAGCTTGAATGCGAGCCTGCCGTGCGCGTACCCGCCTCCCGCGCGGATCGCGGTCGCGACCCAGGCGGCCTCGGCGAGCTCCGCCTCGGTGGCGCCAGCGCGCACCGCGTTCTGCGCATGCCCGTCGATGCAATAGGCGCACTGCGTCGTGATGCCCACCGCCAGGGCGATCAGCTCGCGGAACTTCAGCGGGATGGCGCGCCCCTCCTCGGCGAAGACCGCCTGATCGAACGCGGCGAACGCGGCGAGGATGTCAGGCGTCTCGCGCTTGTAGACGCGGGTGAAGGTCTTGTCTGCGGTGCGATCGAAGTAGTCCGACACGTGCTCTCCTCGGAGTCCAGGCCGCGCGAGGGCACGGCGCGCCCTCACGCTAATCCGGGGGCGCGATGCTTCCGAAGCGCACCGTCATCGGGCGACTCGCGGCGTCTTCGACGACGGAATGTTCCGCCGCATGTCGCCGGATTTCGCTCGGGATCCGCGCTCCGCGGCGCGAGCGGAGACTCGTGGGATGACGCATCCGATCGCCCCCCACGCCGCGCGTCGCCCGCCGGTCCTCGAGCAGACCTGGGCGGAGCTCCTGCCCGAGCTCTCCCGCCCGGCGTCCCCCGTGCGCACGCCGGATCCGCGGCTGATCGCGCTGAACGAGGAGATCGCCGGTGAGCTCGGCCTCGAACCCGGCTGGCTCCGGTCCGACGACGGGGCGCGCTTCCTCACCGGCGAGTCGCGGGCCGACGGGACGGCCCCTGTCGCCCAGGTGTACGCGGGCCACCAGTGGGGTGAGTTCCGGCCGATCCTCGGCGACGGCCGCGCCGCCCTGCTCGGGGAGAGACGCGACCGGCGGGGACGGCTGCGCGACCTGCATCTCAAAGGCATCGGCCCGACCTCGATGTCGCGCGTCGACGGCTTCGCCACGGTCGGCCCGATGCTGCGCGAATACCTCATGGGCGAGGCGATGCACGCCCTCGGCGTTTCCACGACCCGAGCGCTCGCGGTCGTGTCGACGGGCGCTCCGCGCGAACGCGACGGCCAGGTGCTGCCCGGTGCTGTGCTCGCCCGCACGGCCGCAAGCCACGTCCGCTTCGGCTCGTTCGAGTACGCCGGCACGCACGAGGATCCCGGCTTGCTCCGGCGCCTCGCCGACCACGTCATCGCCCGGCATTACCCGCAGGCCGCGCGCGCGGAGCACCCCTACCGCGCCCTGCTCGCGGAGATCGTGGAGGCAGCGGCCGCGCTCACCGCGGACTGGATGCGGATCGGGTTCGTCCACGGCGTGCTCAGCACGGACAACGTCCTGGTCTCCGCCGAGACCATCGACTACGGGCCCTGCGCGTTCCTGGACGCCTACGAGCCCGGGGCTCGTTTCAGCTCGATCGACGAGTTCGGCCGCTACGCCTACGACAGGCAGCCTGCCATCATGCGGTGGAATCTCGAACGCCTGGCGGAGGCGATGGCGCCTCTGCTCAACGACGACGTGGCGACCGCCGAGCGGATCGCGGCCGACATCACCGCCTCCTTCGAGGACCGCTATCGCGCGCACAGATCCCTGGCGTTCGGTCGGAAGCTCGGCGTCGGTCAGAACGTCGAACAGGCGGAGATCGAGGCCGTGGCCGACGCGGCCCTCGGGATGCTCACCGAGCACGCGGTCGACTTCACCGGATTCTGGCGGGATCTCGCCGCGGCCGCGGCCGGCGACGAGCGCCCGGTCCGCAGCCGCTTCCTCGGTCCGGTCCCCGAGCTCGACGCGTGGCTGCACCGGTGGCGCGCCCTCGGCCCCGACGACGAACTGATCCGCAGGGCCAACCCCGTGTACATCGCACGCAACCACATCCTGGACGAGGCGCTCGCGGCGGCGGTCGACGGCGACATCGCGCCGTTCACGCAACTGCTGGGCCTGCTGCGCACACCCTTCATCGAGCGCGCGGGAGATCAGCACCGCCGCTATACCCGCCCCGCACCGGACGGCGCGCCGAGACACCTCACCTACTGCGGCACCTGACCGGCCGCCGTCACTCGATCCGGGACGGCTCTCCCAGGGCATGCCAGGTGCGGCTCACATAGACCAGTGGCGTTGCGGCGATCCCGGTCTCGGACGGCTCGGGGAGGGCGGCGTCGAGCGCGTGCACGATCACCACCGTGGACGTGCCCGCCCGCAGGCGATGCAGCACACGGCCGCGGACCCAGGTGCGCGCCGCGGGGAAGTAGGGCTCACCCGTATCCAGGCGGCTCCAGATCGCGCGATCCGCGAACCGGTCGATGCCGCTGGTGGCGCCCAGCTTCGCCAGGCCGAGCTGCGCAGAGGAGAGCAGGTGGACGATCACGGTGTCCGCGCTGTTGATCGTGGTCGACGCCGACGACTGATCGGAGATCGAGAACACGAGCAAAGGCGGTTCCGCGCTGACCGAGGACACGCTCGTGGCGGTCAGCGCGACCGGCCCGTCGCCGGCTTCGGCCGTGACCAGCGCGACGCCCGCGGGGTGCTCCCGGAACACGCGTCTGAACTCCTCCGCGGAGAGAGCCTCCACCCGGTCGGGGCTGCTGTCCTCGAGTCGGTGGCTCTCCACGCTCCGCGGCCGGTCGATCTGCTGGGTCGACATGACGGATCCCTCCTTCTGCTCGAGACGATGCGGCGGTGCGCGGCACATGCCGGCTCCGTGGCGCCCAGCCTGCCGTCACGACGGCACGCGGAAGCCTCTGTGTCGTCAGGTGCAGAACTGTTGCGCGGGATGACGTCGGGTGACGACATCCGGCGCCCAGCGCACGGCCGCGATCTAGCGTCGCGGTGAGAGGGACAAGACACAGCGACGCGGACGGAGAGGGATCATGGTGACCGGTGAATGGTATTCAGAGCTCGCGGACGATACGTTCGCAGGGCTCTCCTCCGCCTCGCTGTCGCCCGATCCGCCGATCGACGACCTCGGATTCGAGAGCCTGGGCTCGTACGTCTTCGCGCAGGATTGGCAGCACTGGCACGACGATCTCGATGAGCGCAGGCGGGATCCGCACGGACCTCTCGCGTACACAGGACTGCACTGGCTGAGCGCGCGCCCGCAGCGCGTGCCGAGGGTGCCGGGATCGTTCCGCGCGATTCGCGGGTCCGTGCTCCTCTCCCTCGATCCTGACGAGCGCGCCCGATACTCGGGTGTCGACCTCACGGGCGAAGCCCGCATCGACCCCGGTGAGAACGGCACCCTCGAGTTCGCCGGCGGCACGGCCGAGTTCGCCCGGCTCGGCGGCCATGCGGTGCTGCGGAGTCGGCTGCAGCCGAGTCCGTTCCTGGAGAGCTTCGGAGGCACTCCCGCGTTCCGCCCGAACGAGGCGTGGGTGATCCCCGCCGTGTTCCACGCGGATCCGCGTGCGTACGAGGTCGACGCCGCAGTCGGCGACTTCCTGCATCTCCTGCAGTCTCCGGGCACGCTGCGGTTCACCATCGGAGGGCGTGGGCATGAACTCGCCGTCTTCGAAAGCGTGTCCGGCAACGGCTGGCGCCTGCCGTTCACCGATGCGACCTCGGGCCGTGAGACGACCGTCTGGGGCCGCGACGTCGTGGTGGACCCGGTCTTGGACGGCGAGACGGCGATGATCGACTTCACCCGATCCAGCAACCTCCCGTGCGCGTACAGCGACATGACGACGTGTGCGCTGGCGCCGCGGTCGAACCGGATCCGGACGAGGATCACCGCCGGCGAGAAGACGCCCCGCCTGCGCCTCATCGCGGGAGCCGACGGGCCGATCGTGGTCAGCGAGCGCTGACCACGATCACCCGGGTGGTCACTGCGCGACGAAGAACGGGATCGCGCCGGTCAGGAGGCCGACCGCCAGCATCACCAGCGAGACCACGAGCGCGCGCCACAGCACCTTGCGGTGGTGGTCGCCGAGGTTCACGCTCGCGAGCGAGACCAGCAGCAGGATCGCCGGAACCAGCGGGCTCTGCAGGTGCACGGGCTGGCCGGTGATCGACGCGCGGGCCATCTCGACGGGGTCGATGCCGAAGTGCGCGGCACTCTGCGACAGCACCGGCAGGATCCCGTAGTAGAACGCATCGTTCGACATGAAGAACGTGAACGGGATCGACAGGATCCCGGTGATCGGCGCGAGGAACGGACCCAGCGCCGGGGGCAGCACATTCGTGATCCACGACGCCATCGCGTCGACCATGCCCGTGCCGGTGAGCACGCCGACGAGCACACCCGCCGCGATCACCATSGASACSACGCCGACGATGCTSGGCGCRTGCGCGACGATCTCGGACGCCTGRTCCTTGAGCTTTCGGAAGTTCACCACGAGCGCCAGGGCGGCGCCGACCATGAACACGTAGGGCAGCGGCAGCAGGTCGGCGATGAGCAGCACCATGACGGCGACCGTGAGGGCGAGGTTGAACCAGATCAGCCGCGGGCGCAGCGTCGCCCTGTTCGGGTCGAGCATGGTGTCGGCCATCGCGGTGTCGGTCGGGTCCACCCCGGCCGCGGCGACGGCGCCATGACCGCCGGCGACGGTGACGATGTTGCCGGTCCGCAGCGAGGCGCGCGCGCCAGGCTTGGCGTCGGAGCCGCGGAAGATCGCGGGCACCGCGGCGAGCAGTCCGCCCTCGGCGGTGCCGGTCAGGCGGCTCTCGTCGAGCGCACCGAGGCGGCGACGCTCCTGCAGGCCGAGCATCCAGGCGAAGCCGAGGGAGACGATCAGCCCGATACCCAGTGAGGGCAGCATCGGCACGAAGATGTCCGTCGGCTGCACACCGAGCGCGGTCGCGGCGCGCACGGTGGGGCCACCCCACGGCACGATGTTGAGCGTGCCGTTCATCAGGCCCGCCACGCAGGTCAGCACCACGGGGCTCATGCCCAGGCGCAGGTAGATCGGCAGCATCGCCGAGGTGGTGATGATGAACGTCGTGGATCCGTCGCCGTCCAGCGACACGGCGCCGGCGAGCAGAGCCGTGCCGATGACCACCTTCGCCGGGTCGTCGCCCAGCACGCGCGTGATCAGGCGGATCAGCGGGTCGAACAGGCCGACGTCGATCATGATGCCGAAGAACATGATCGCGAACATCAGCAGCGCCGCCGTCGGCGCCATCTTGCCGATCGCGTCGAGGATCATGTCGCCGAGGCCCAGTCCGGCACCGGCGAAGAGGCCGAACACGGTGGGGACCAGGATCAGCGCCACCATCGGGGTGAGGCGTTTGGTCATGATCAGCGTCATGAACACCAGCACCATCACGAAGCCGAGGATCACCAGGACCCATTCGGGTGGCGCGAAGGCGATGTCGTACGAGGGCTTTTCGTCGGCTGCGGCGAGCAGACCGATGAGAACCGTGGGCATGAGGTGACTCCTTCGTCATCCGCCTGTCGTCTTCGACGGACCTCGCCGAGATTAGGGAACGCAGGCGCTGCGGATCCGGAAAGTCGCATTCCGCCGCGTTGTGCGCGTAGCGTGACTTCTGCGCATATTGCTCAAGGAGGACGGATGCCCCGCAGAAACCGGATGCGGTTCGCGACGCGGACCCTCCTGCTGCAGTTCGCGACGGTGGTGCTCGTCGTCGCGCTGTGCACCGGCGTGTATCTGCTGCTCGCCGTGCAGCAGCTGCGTGCCGAGGCCGAGTCCTCGGCACTCGGTATCGCGCGCACGCTGGCGGAGGATCCGGAGATCCGCGCCGAGGTCGCCCGCGCCTCCGCCGACCCCGGCACGCCGCAGGCGGACGACCTGCGGGACGGAGTGCTGCAGCGCACCGCGACGGCGACTGCCTCCCGCACGGGCGCCCTGTTCATCGTGATCACCGACGACCACGGGATCCGGCTCGCGCATCCGGATCCGGCTCGTCTCGGCCAGGAGGTGAGCACCCCGTTCCAGGACGTGCTCGCCGGCCACGAGGTCATCGAATGGGAGACCGGCACCCTGGGCGACTCGGCCCGGGCGAAGGTGCCCGTGCGGGACGGCGGAGGAACCCCGATCGGCGAGGTCAGCGTCGGCTTCGCTCGCGCGGGCGTGTTCGACGACCTGCCGCCGCTGCTCGCCGTGATCGGCGTCGCCGCCGTGGGATCGCTGCTGCTGGCCGGCGTCGCCGCGCTCGTGCTGCGCCGCCGCTGGGAGCGGCTCACCCTCGGCGTGCAGCCGGAGGAACTGGTCGCGCTCGTGCAGAACCATACCGCCGTGCTGAACGGCGTCGACGACGGCGTGCTCGCGGTCGACCCGGACGGGGTGGTGCGGGTCTGCAACGCCGCCGCCGAGCGGCTGCTGTCGGTGCACGACCTTGTCGGCGTGCCGTTGGATCGGACCGGCCTTCCGGGCGCGGTGCGCGAGGCCGTCTCCGGAGGATGGGCACTCTCGGAGGCGGTGCACGGCGACCGGGTGCTCTACCTCGACACCCGGCCCGTCGAGCGCGACGGGCGACCGCTCGGCACGGTGGCCGTCATCCGCGATCGCACCGAGCTGGTCGCACTCTCGGAGCGACTGGAGACCGTGCGCACGATGACGGCCGCCCTCCGCGTGCAGCGCCATGAGTTCGCGAACCGGATCCACGTCGCCGCCGGGCTCATCGATGCGGAGCGCGTGCAGGACGCCAGGGACTTCCTCGCCGAGCTGATGGTCCGGGGATCCGTGGACTTCCCGGTGGAGGGGCGGGAGCGGCTGACCGACCCGTTCCTGCGCTCGTTCCTGGGCGCGAAGGCGCTCGAGGCGTCCGAGCGCGGCGTGACCCTGCGGATCGCCGAGGACACGCACCTGCTCGGCGCCGTGGTCGAGGCCGAGGACGTCGCCGCGGTGCTGGGCAACCTCGTCGACAACGCCGTGACCGCGGCGGTCGCCGGAGCCGCTCCGCGCTGGGTCGAGGTCACCGTGCTCGATGACGGTGCGGCACTGGTCGTCACGGTCGCGGATTCGGGGGCAGGCCTCGATGCGGCGCTCGAGGAGGGTGCGCCGGGCGACACCGACCCCGACAAGCCCGGCCCGGACGACCGCGCCGACTCCGATGACGCCGGGGCCGTGCACGGTCATGGGCTGGGCCTGCCTCTGTCCCGCGAGATCGCCCGGCGCGGAGGCGGCGATCTGTGGATCATCGACCGTGGCGGCGACGAGCACGGAGCAGTCTTCGCCGCGCGTCTCGACAGGGCGGTCGCACCGCTGGGAGGGGCCGGCCGCGCGGACACCGACGGCGAACGAACCAGTACCCGCCCCGACAAGGAGGAGAGCAGATGACGGATCCGATCCGCACCCTCGTGCTGGACGACGACTTCCGGGTCGGCCGGCTGCATCAGACGATCGTCGACGAGCGCCCGGGGTTCGTCGCGCTGGAGCCCGTGCGCACGCTCGCCGAGGCCCGCGCCGCGATCCGGGACCTGTCTCCGGATCTGCTCCTCGCCGACGTCTACCTGCCCGACGGCGACGGGATCGGCGTCGTGCGGGAGGCGGGCATCGATGCGATCCTCGTGTCGGCCGCCGATGACCCGGCGACGGTGCGGCGCGCACTGCGCTCCGGTGCCCTGTCCTACCTGATCAAGCCCTTCGAGAGACGCACCCTCACCGGGGCGCTGGATCGATACGCCCGCTTCCGCAACCTGATGGCGGGCGATCGAGCCTTGCAGCAGAAGGACCTCGACCGTGCGCTCGCGATCCTGTACGGATCGGGAGAGGCTGCGACGCCCTCGCGATCGGCGACGGAGCAGGTCGTGCTCGCCGCGCTGGGCGAGGCCGAGGCCTCGGCCGCAGAGATCGGCGAGCGCGTGGGGATCTCCCGGGCCACGGCGCAACGGCACCTCGCCGCGCTCGCCGACCGCGAGGAGGTCGAGGTGCGGCTCCGCTACGGCGCCACCGGACGACCGGAACACCGCTACACGCGTCGCGGGTGACGGGGCACCGGCGTTCCCGACGCGCGGACTCGAGCTCAGCGGATCCGGGCTCCGCCGGGGCTCAGCGACCGATCGTCAGCCCCGCCCGAAGAGCGCGCCGCCGTTCACCTGGATGATCTGCCCGGTGGTCCAGCCGCCCTCGGGGCCGGCGAGGTAGGACACGGCGCCGGCGACCTCGTCCGGCGTGCCGGCACGGTTCATCGGCACCTGCGCGAGCCGCGACGCCACGATGTCCGGCGTGCGCCGGCCGTCCCAGAACCCGGTGTCGGGCACGTAGCCGGGCGCGATGGCATTGACCGTCACGCCCTCAGGGGCGAGGTCGGCGGCGAGGCCCATCATCCAGCCATGGATCGCAGCCTTCGCCGCGCCGTAGCCGTTCGCTCCTCGAAGCGCCGCGATCGAGCTGATCGAGATGATCCGGCCGCCCGGCCGCGCGATGCGGGGCAGCAGCGCCTCGGTGAGCAGCACCGCGGTGAGCACGTTCAGGCGTATGTTGGCCTCGTAATTGGCGGCGATCCCGGCGAGGCCCTCGCCGCGGTCCAGCACGTTGCCGCCGGCGTTGTTCAGCAGCACCTCGACGCCGCCGGCGATCTCGCCGGCGGCGCGCTCGACGGCGTCCGGATCCTGCAGGTCGGCCGTGATCGTCTGCACCCGGGCGTCCGGCGTCTGCGCGAGGACGCGGTCGGTCGCCTCCTGCAGCACGCCGGCGCGGCGTCCGATGAGCGCGAGGTCGAAGCCGTCGCGCGCGAGGCGCAGGGCCGAGGCGAGACCGATGCCTGTGCCTCCGCCGCTGATGACGGCGAGCGGGCGGGCGGATCCGGAGGGCGACTGCGGGATGCTCATGCGCCCAGCCTAAGTCGCGGGCCTGCGGTCGGATCCGGTCCGGTAGCCTTCCTGGCGTGACGACCGCGCGCACGCCGATCGATCCCGCCGGGTGGCGGACGTGGACCGGCGCGCTCCTCGTCATGCTCGCCTGGTGGGTCACCACCTACGGTTTCGGCTCCGTCCCGATCCCTGCCCTGCAGCCGGGCTGGTTCCCGCAGCTGGGGGTCGTGGTCACCAACGGGTTCAGCCTCGCCGTCGCCTGGCTCGTCGCAGCCCTGGTGCACCGCGCCGGATGGTGGGGAAGCACTCCGCTGCGGCGGGTCGCGGGGTGGGGCTCCGGCCGGGTCGACGCCCTCGGCTGGCTCGCGCCGGTGCTGGCGATCCAGCTCTCCTACATCTGGATCGGACGGCAGGGCATCCCCGGGATCGCGGGCTCGCCGGGAATGCTGCTCAGCGTCGCCGCCGGAATGCTCGCCGTGGGGATCTCCGAGGAGACGGCGGCACGCGGCCTCGCGCTGGGCGCGGTGATGAGGCGGCACCCCTGGCTCGGCGTCGCCGCGACGTCGCTCGTATTCGGCCTGTGGCACCTCGGCAACGGGCTGTTCTTCGGCAAGAGCGTCGATGAGACGTGGTGGCAGGTGCTCGGTGCGGCTACTTTCGGCGTCTGCTTCGCCGGCGCCCGGCTCATGATCGGGTCGATCTGGGCACTCGCGTTCCTGCACGCCCTGGGGGACTGGACCCAGGTGCTCTCCCCGGGTGCGGCCCCGCTCTGGTACCAGATCGCGGTGATGGTGTCCGAGCTGACCTGGGGCATCGTGCTGACCGCGGTCGCCGTGCGACGCGGGTACCACCAGGCGCTCTGACCCGTCCTCGCGCGCCCGTCTGCGCCGCCGCGACGGATGCGCATGCGCGGCTAGCATGGCCACGATGACTGACGTGCCCCCGATCGCCGAACGCCTGTCGCGGATGATCCAGCTGCCCACGGTGTCCGCCGAACTCGACGAGCGCGGATCCGCGCCGTTCGAGGACTTCGTGGCGCTCATCGCCGAGCTCTACCCCCGGGTGCACGCCGAGCTGACTCTCGAGCGCCATACCGACTTCGGGCTGCTGTTCCACTGGGCAGGGCAGCGCACGGCGGCCGACGGGCCGCTCGTGCTCATGGCGCACTACGACGTCGTCCCCGTGGACGAGTCCGACGCATGGACACACCCGCCGTTCGCGGGCGTGATCGAGAACGGATCCGTCTACGGCCGCGGTGCCCTGGACGACAAGGGGCCGCTCATCGTGATCCTCGAAGCCGTCGAGAACCTGCTCGCGGAGGGCTTCACGCCCGCCCGCGACGTCTACCTCTCCTTCGGAGGCAACGAGGAGACGTTCGGATCCGCCGCCACCGCGATCGCAGATGTGCTGAAGGACCGCGGGATCGTGCCCTGGCTCGTGCTCGACGAGGGCGGCGCGGTGGTGGACGCGCCCCTGCCGTTCGTGCCGGGGAGCGCGGCGATGATCGGCGTCGGCGAGAAGGGCGTGATGACGGTGAGGCTCAGCGCGCGTGGCGAGGGCGGCCACGCCTCGGCCCCGCCGCCGCGCACCGCCGTGCGCCGCATCGCGCGTGCGGTCGACCGGTTGGGCCCCGGCACCTTCCGTCCGCGCACGCCGCGGGCGATCTCGCGCATGCTGACGCAGCTCGCAGGCTCCGCCTCCGGGCCCGCGCGCCTGCTGCTGCGCACGCTCGGAGYGCTCCCGCCCGTGTCTGCGCGGGTATTCGCCGCGCTCGGCGGCGAGGCGGCGGCCCTCGTGCGCACGACCGTCGCTCCCACGATGCAATCCGGCGGCACCGCAGCCAACGTGCTGCCGTCGCAGGCCTCGGCCACCGTGAACCTGCGGATCGCCCTCGGCGAGACGGTGCGGAGCGCGACCGCACGCGTACGCCGGCGCATCGCGGATCCGCTCGTGACCGTCGAAGTACTGGAGGGCAGCGATCCGTCGCCCGAGTCGCCCACGGACACGGCGCCCTTCGCTCTTCTTGCGGAGGCGCTCGCTGCGTCGCACCCGGGGATCCCCGCCGTGCCGTACGTGACGATGCAGGCCACCGACTCCCGGCATTTCCACCGGTTCTCGCCCGTGGTGTTCCGGTTCGCGCCGCTGGAGATGTCGAACGCGCAGCGGGCCACGATCCACGGCGTGGACGAGAGCGTCGAGATCGCAGCGCTCGAGCGCGGGGAGCTGTTCCACCGCGCGCTCATCGAACGGTTACAGTGAGCTGACCCGCACGCGGACGCCGAGCACGTCGGCGCGTCCGCACCACGTTCCGCCGACACCGCGGAACTGCACGAAGGAGTCGCGATGACGCGCACCGCCACACTCGGCACTCTGGTCGCCGTGGTCGGTTTCCTGGCCTTCGTCGAGTTCACCAGCGGTGTGCTGCAGGGCTACTACACGCCGATGCTCAGCGACATCGCGCGGCACCTGGGCATCCACGACGCCGACGTGAACTGGTTCGAGGGCGCGCAGCTCATGCTGTCCGCCTTGGTCGTGCCGGCATTCGCGAAGCTCGGCGACATGGTCGGCCGCAAGCGCATGCTGCTGATCTCGACGGCCCTCACCGCGGTCGCCGCCTTCGTGCTGCCGTTCACCGCGACCTTCGGCGTCTTCCTCGTGGCATGGGCGCTGATGGGCTTCTACGTCGTGTGGCTGCCGCTGGAGATCGCCCTGATCTGGTCGCGCGCCCGGCGCATCGAGGGCAGCTCGACGATCACGGCGAAGGCGGCCGGGATCCTGGTCGCAGCCCTCGAGGGCGGCGCGATCATCGGCGCTCTCGTCGGTGGGGCGCTCGTCGACCATCTGCCGCTCACGGTCGTACTGCTCGTGCCCGCGGTGCTCATCGCGGCGTGCTTCTTCGTGATCCTCTTCGGCGTGCAGGAGTCGCCGGAGAAGACCGGCGGCGTCTTCGACACGACAGGACTCGTGCTGATCTCGCTGTCGCTCATCGGCCTCACCGGCGGGCTCAGCCTGCTGCGCCTGCCCGGCGGCGTCGCGAACCCGCTGTCCTGGATCGTGATCGTGATCGGCGTGCTGCTCATCGTGCCGTTCGCCCTGTGGGAGCTGCGCCAGCAGGATCCGCTCATCGACGTGCGGATGTTCCGCAGCCCCGCGCTCGGCCCGGTGTTCCTCACGGCCGGCCTGTTCGGCGTGAGTGTGCTCGGCGCGCAGGCGCCGCTGTCGACCTTCGCCCGCACGGATCCGGCGGTCTACGGCTATGGCCTCGGCACCACCGGCTTCGCGACCTCTCTGATCATCGGCGTCTACCTCGTCGCGATGATCGCGGGCGCCCTCGGCTACCCGCAGATCGCCCGGTTCGCGACGCCCCGGATCACGCTCATCGGCGCCTCCGTGCTCGTGGGGATCGGGTTCCTGCTGTTCCTGCCGTTCCACGCGGCCTACGGGCAAGTCATCACGAACATGGTGATCGTCGGGATCGGATCCGGAGCGCTCGTCGCCGCGCTGCCCGCTGCGGYGGCCTCGGCGGCGCCGCACACCCAGACCGGGGTTGCGACCGGGCTCACGAACTCGGTGAAGACCGTGGGCGGCGCGATCGCCTCGTGCGTGTTCGGGATCGCGCTCATGCACGCGGTCGCCGGATCCGCCGCGGCCGAAGGCACCGCCGGATCCTTCTCGGGTTACGTCACGGTGTGGGTGGTGTGCGGCGTGACCGCGCTCGCCGCTGCGGTCCTGCTGCTCTTCGTCCCGAAGCAGGCATTCACCGATCGCGCCGACCACGCCGCCGCCACGGAACCTGCGATCGGTTGACGCCCGGGGCGGATGACGCTCAGCGTTCCCTGCGCGACAGCTTCGAGGGCCACCACACGACGCGACCCACGTCGTGCACGAGTGCCGGCACGAGCAGCGAGCGCACCACGAACGTGTCCAGGAGCACGCCGAACGCCACGATGAAGGCCAGCTGCGCGAGGAACAGGATCGGGATCACCGCGAGCGCGGCGAACGTCGTCGCGAGCACGAGGCCTGCCGAGGTGATGACGCCGCCGGTGATCGCAAGACCGCGGCGCACGCCCTCGCGCGTGCCGTGGATCCGGCTCTCCTCCCGCACTCGGGTCATGAGGAAGATGTTGTAGTCGATCCCGAGGGCGACGAGGAAGACGAAGCCGTACAGCGGCACGGCCGGATCCGCCCCCGGGAAGTGAAGGATCCCGTTGAAGACGAGCGCCGAGACGCCCATCGCGGTGCCGAACGACAGCACGGTGGTCACGATCAGCAGCACGGGCGCGACGAYCGCGCGCAGCAGGATCATCAGGATGAGCATGATCACGACGAGGATCACGGGGATGATCAGGGTGCGGTCGTGCAGCGAGGCGTCGTCCGTGTCGGTCGCCGTCGCGGTGACGCCGCCGACGAGCGCACCGGTGCCCTCGAGCGAGGTGCGGATCCGCCGCACCGTGTCCTCCGCGGCCGTCGAATCCGCCGCGGAGGTGAGCGTGCCCTGCAGCACCACGTCGCCGTCGACCACGGTCGCCTCCGGGGCGGGAGTGCCGGGCCGTCCGACCTGCTGGACGCCGTCCTGGGTCACGGGTGCCGAGCCGCTCGGCGAATCCTTCGCGGTGACGGTGACGCCGTCGATGCCCTTGTCGGCGAGCAGCACGTCGGCCGTCCTCTGCAGGGAGTCGTTGGCGACGACCACCTGGACCGGGCTGCCGGATCCGCCTGGGAAGTGCTCGCCCAGCACCTTCTGGCCGTCGCGAGCCTGCGACGAGCCGAGCACGAGGTCGGACTGCGGCACGCCGGAGGCGTCGAGCTGGAGCACGCCGAGCGTGCCGATCGCGAGCACCAGGGTCGTCGCGATCCAGATCACCCGCGAGCGGCGCCGGATCAGCTCGGCCAAGCGCGCCCACACGCCGGTCGTGGGCATGCCGCCCTCGGCCGCGACCACCTCGGGGGCGTACACCGGCCGGCGCGGCCAGAACGCCGCGCGCCCGAACGCCATGAGGAGAGCGGGCAGCAGGGTGAGCGCCGACAGCATCGCGAACGCGATCCCGATCGCCGCGACGGGGCCCAGCGCGCTGTTCGACTTCAGATCGCTGAGCAGCAGGCAGAGCAGGCCGGCGATCACCGTGCCGCCCGAGGCCAGGATCGGCTCGAAGGAGCCCTTCCAGGCCGAGAGCACCGCCGTGGCGCGATCCTGCTCGACGCGCAGGGCTTCGCGGAAACGCGACACGAACAGCAGCGCGTAGTCGGTCGCGGCGCCGATCACGAGGATGAACAGGATCCCCTGGGTCTGGCCGCTGAGCAGCAGCACGCCCCACTTCGCGAGCCACCACACCAGCAGCAGCGCGGTGCAGAGGGCGAACAGGCTCGTCAGGAGCACGACGACGGGCAGCAGCAGCGAGCGGTAGACCAGCACGAGGATCACGAAGACCGCGGCGAGGGCCACACCGAGCAGGATCCCGTCGATGCCGGCGAAACCGGCGACGAGGTCGGCGCTGAACCCGGCAGGCCCGGTGATGTAGACGTGCACCCCCTCCGGGGCGGCCTTGTCGAGGGATGACCGCAGCTCCGCGACCACATCGCCGAGCTCTGCGTCGGAGCGGATCGGGATGAACGCCTGCACGGCCTTGCCGTCATCCGAGACCAGCGCGGGGGAGACGTCGTCGCCGACGCCCGCGATGTCCGTCGTGGCCGTGACTGCATCGGACAGGGCGGTGCGCTGCGCCTCCGTGAGTGCGTCGTCGGAGGAGGCGACGACGATCGCGGGGATCTCATCGGATCCGGCGAAGCGCGTCTGCAGCTCCTGCACCCGCGCGGAGTCGGAGGAGGACGGGAGGTACGCCGTGCGGTCGTTCGAGGAGACCTCGTCGACCTTCCCGAACAGGGGGCCGCCGAGCGATGCCGCGACCAGCCACGCGACGATGATGAGGGCGGGTAGGAGGATCCGCAGAGCGCGGCGGAGGCGGTGCGGTGGTGCGACGTGCTGCGGGGCGGTCATCGGGTTCCTTCCGTCCTCGGCAGGATAGTTCGAGTTAGCTAGCTTGGCAAGTAATCATCCTGGCATGAAAAAGGCTCGGTGTAGCATGACGGCATGGCGGAGCGGCGCGACGAGGCGGATGAGCGGGGCCTCGGGACGCGCGCCGAGGCGACTGCGCGTGACGGCGTCGAGGCGAGCGCCGTCTACGACATCGAGGCGAGCGATCCGGACGGCGTGCTGCTCGATCGCGCCGGCATGGACGAGAGCGCGATCCGGCAGATCGCAGAGCTGATGGCGTCCCTCGGCGAGTTGCGCGACGCCGAGCAGCGCCTCGCCGAGGCGTCCCGCCGGTACATGAAGCTGAACGAGACCGACATGCGCGCGCTGCACTACCTGATCGTGTGTGCGAACCGTGGCGCGGTGGCGACCCCCGGCGGGATCGCACAGCACTTGGGCATCTCGACCGCGTCGACCACCAAGCTGCTCGACAGGCTGGAGAGCGGCGGCCACGTGGTGCGGTCAGCGCACCCCTCGGATCGACGTGCGCTGGCGATCTCGATCACACCCGAGACGAAGAAGGCGGCCATGGAGACGGTCGGACGCCAGCAGGCGCGCCGCTTCCACTCGGCGGCGCGCCTGACGGAGGSGGAGCGCGAGGTCGTCATCCGSTTCCTGCGCGACATGACCAAGGAGCTCGCGCTCGACGGCGTCGAATGGGCGACCGCCGAGCCCGAGCTCTGAATCACGCCGGCCCCGAGGAGCGGTCGGCGCGGTCAGGCCTGGCTCCGCCCCGCGGAGCCAGGCGTGCAGATCAGGCGTTGCCCTCCCCGCCGGAGAACATCCAGTCGACGCCGAACCGATCGGTGAGCATGCCGAACTGCCCGCCCCACGGCGCGGGACCGTAGGCCTGGCTGACCGTGGCGCCGTCGGCGAGTTTGTCCCACGCGGCGTGGATCTCGGCCTCGTCCGAGCCGCTCAGTGACACGGAGACACCCTGCGGGGCCTTGTACTCCATGTATCCGGGGGTGTCGGAGGCCATCAGCACCAGGCCGCCGGGAGTGGTCAGCTGAGCGTGCATGACGAGCGTCTGCTCGGCCTCATCCTGCAGCATGCCCGGCATGTCGCCGAAGGTCATCACCTGCAGATCGCCACCGAGGGCCTGCTGGTAGAACTCCATCGCGGCGCGGGCGTCGCCGCGGAACGAGATGTACGGATTGAGGTTGGTCATCGGTGTCCTCCGTGCTCGGATCGACGACGCCGCATCGGCGCCGCACTCAGTCTGAGGCCGGCCTCCGACATCGGCAATGGTGTGTCGCGGATCAGCTCACGGAGGCGTCGCGTGGCGGGTTGTGCACGATCTCGAGCCTGATGCCGTTGTCGTCCTCGACGAAGGACGCGTAGTAGCGATCGCTGAAACGGGGGTACTCCTTCGGCGGGCGCACGGCGGTCCAGCCCGCGTCGATCGCGATGTCGTGCACGCGGTCGACTTCGGCGCGCGAATCGACCGCGAACGCGAGGTGCTGCCAGCCGACGCGCCCGTGCTCGTGCGGGCCATCCGCGTTGTCGCGCGCGGGGTAGAGCAGGATCTCGGGCAGGCCGTCCTGCCGCCAGTACGCGAGATCGGGAGCATCGTGCCTGCGGACGTAGCCGAGTGCGCTCAGCACCGGATCGAACTGCGCGGAGGCGCCGGGCACGTGGTCGACGCTGATGCCGAGATGATCGAGAGTGGCCATGCCCCCCAGCATCGCGGATGCCGGGGACAATGCGCGAGGACCGGTCAGTACGGCGGGCCTCAGCCCTCGACGGATTCCCGCGGCGGGTTGTACATGAACTCGATCCGGATGCCGTTGTCGTCCTCGACGAATGACGCGTAGTAGCGATCCGAGAACCGCGTGAAGACCTTCGGATCCCGCACCGTCGTCCAGCCGGCGTCGACGGCGATGGCGTGCAGGCGCTCCACCTCGGCACGCGAGTCCACGGCGAAGGCGAGATGCTGCCAGCCGATCCGTCCGTACCTGTGCGGCTCGCCGTCGGGCTCGGGGGCGCGGTAGAGGATCAGCTCGGTCTCGTCGTCGCGGGACCATGCCATCCCGCCCTCCAGCTCGCTGCCGTCGGAGAGGCAGCCGAGCGCGGTGAGCACCGGGTTCCACTGGGCGTAGGCGCGGTCGAGGTCTTCGACCGTGAGGCCGATGTGGTCGAAAAGAGGCATGGGTTCAGTCTGCCGGACCCGGGTGCAGCCCACCGGTGCGACAGACTGTGGGCATGACAGCCGTGACCCTCATCCACGCCGCGGAGCTCTCCGATGTCGCGCAATACGCCTACGCGGCCACAGCGCCGAAGGATGCGCGGCTGATCTTCCTCGCGGGCGCCTGCCCGCTGAACCGCGACGGATCCACGGCGTCGGTCGGCGACTACGTCGGCCAGGCCGCGAGGTGCATCGAGAACCTCGAGACCGCGCTCGCCGCCGCGGGAGCGGTATTGACCGACGTGATCAGCACCCGCGTGCTCGTCGCCTCGACCCGTCAGGCGGACCTCGGAGCCGCTTGGGCAGTGGTGCGCGAGGCGTTCGGTGCTCACAACGCGCCGAGCACGCTGATGGGTGTCACGGTGCTGGGGTACGACGACCAGTTGGTGGAGATCGAGGCCGTTGCCGCCGTGCTCGACGAGGACTAACCGCGGCCCGTTACTGACCGTGGACCGCCAGGGGCAGGGGTCGACGTTCTCGACCTGTTGGCGGCCTGAAGACGTCAGTGCGGGGCGTGGTACTCGGCCTCGCCGCGCTTCCAGTAGCCCTTCACGACGGCGTGGGCCGTGTCGACACCCCAGCGTGCGAGGAGGGCGCGGCCCGGCTTCACGATCGACGATTCCGCCGCGACGAAGACGAGCGGGGCCTCACCCGGGCGATCGTCCGCACTGAGCGACTCCAGGAAGGCGACGAGGGCGGATCCGGCCGGAGCGTCGCCGCGATGGATCCACTCGACCGGCACGGGTGCGTCGAGAGCCAATTCATGCTCGGCGCCACGCACCTCGATCGCGATGCGGGCGGGGGTGCCGGCGGGGATCTGCGCGGCGAAGCGGCGGATCGCCGGGATCGCGGTCTCATCTCCGGCGAGGAGCCAGCCGTCGGGCTCGCCATCCAGCACCATCGAGCCACGCGGACCGCCGACGCCCACCGTCGAGCCCAGGGGAGCGCTCGCCGCCCAGGGGGCCGCGACGCCCTCGTCGCCGTGCACCGCGAACTCGACGTCGAGCCAGTCCTCGCCCCATGCGAGCGGCGTGTACTCACGACTCGGGGCCGCCCGCAGCTCTTCGACCGATTCGGTCGGACCGTCAGCGAAGAACAGCCGCATGTGGTCGTCGGCGCCCAGGGAATCGAAGCCGGCGAGATCGGATCCGGTCAGCCGCACGCGCACGAAATCGGGTGCGATCCACTCGCGGGAGGAGAGGGTCAGCGTGCGGAAGCGCAGCTCGAGCGGGCGTCGCCCCAGGGCGAAGCCGGATTTCGCGTTGTTCATAAGGTAAGGCTAACCTGTGTACGGCCTCGGTCGAAGTTAGGTAACCCTAACCCGGTGGACCGGTGGTCAACACAGCACATCCCGCAGAACAGGAGCATCTCCATGTCCGTGCCTCGGATCCTCACCGCAACCACGCTCGGCCTCGTCGCCGCCGTCGCCCTCGCCGGCTGCGCCTCCGGCCCCGCCGCGACCCCCACGGAAAGCGCGACCGCCCGCACGAGCACCGTGACCATCGAGGACAACAACGGGGAGCACACGATCTCGACGCCCCCGGCCTCGGTCGTCGCCACCGACAACCGCACGTTCCAGACGCTCGCCGACTGGGGAATCCCGGTTAAGGCGGCTGCGGTGTCGCTCATGCCGGGGACCGTGTCGTACGTCAAGGATAAGAGCATCATCGATCTCGGCACCCACATGGAGCCCGACCTCGAGTCGGTCGTCGCCGTGGCCCCCGACCTCATCGTGAACGGTCAGCGCTTCACCCAGCACCACGACAAGCTGGCCGCGCTCGTTCCCGATGCGACCATCCTCGAGCTCGACCCGCGCGACGGGCAGCCCTTCGACGCCGAGCTGAAGCGCCAGGTCACCGTGCTCGGCGAGGTCTTCGGCAAGCAGAAGGACGCGAAGAAGCTCGTCTCCGACTTCGAGGCGGCGGTGGACCGCGCCAAGAAGGCCTATGACGGATCAGGCGTGATGGCCGTCACCACCTCCGGTGGGAAGATCGGCTACCTCGCGCCGACCGTCGGCCGCACGCTCGGCCCGGTGTTCGACCTCCTCGGACTGAAGCCCGCGCTGACCGTTG
>NZ_JBFTQL010000010.1:0-105462 GCF_056398985.1 Microbacterium sp. 01T413_2 | reverse complement strand
GGGGGGGCGGCCTTCCGCCATGTCGCGCCTGGGAATGCGCTTCCGGTAGCATCGAGAGGCCGTTGACTTATCGCCCTCGCAGGGTGAGCGGAGCGAGGGGGAACAGTCCGTATGGATCTGCGTGAGTATCTTCGGGTCTTCCGGGCACACTGGCTCGGGATGGTCCTCATCACGCTCCTCGGCGTCGCCGTCGCCTTCGGGTGGACCCTGCTGCAGCCGAAGGTCTACACGGCCGACGCCTCCGCGATCGTGCAGGCGAACACCGCCGGCGACACCGGGGACAGCAGCCTCAGCTCCGCCATGCTCGGCAATTCGCTCACCTCTGGCCGCGTGAAGACCTACGTCGCGCTCGGGGCCTCGCGCGCGGTGGCGGATGGCGTGATCAAGGATCTGAGCCTCGACACGAGCGCCGACCAGCTCGTGAAGCAGGTCACCGTCACCAACACCGTCGACACGACGACGCTGAAGGTCAGCGCGAACGCGGCGACCCCCGAGAAGGCGCGTGACGTGGCCGAGGCCTGGGTGCGCTCGATGGGCGCGGAGGTCAACCGGCTCGAGACCTCCGACCCCTCCAAGAAGGGCGCGGTCTTCCTCAGCCCGATCGATTCCGCTCGGCTGCCGGATGCGCCGTCGTCGCCGAACACCAAGCTCGCGCTTGCTCTCGGTGGACTGATCGGCCTCGCGCTCGCTGTCGGATACGGTCTGCTGCGCTACACCCTCGATCGCCGGATCCGCTCGGTCGAGCAGGTCGAGCGCGAGACCGGGAAGCCCGTCGTCGGCACCATCCCCGAGGAGAAGACCTTCACGGCCGACAACCGCCTGCTGCCGTTCGACGGCGGCACGAGCAGCGGGAGCGACAACGCGCACCTGTTCGGCATCGGCGAGGCCATGCGCGAGCTTCGCACCAACCTGCAGTACATGGACGTAGACAACCCGCCGCGCATCATCGTCGTGACGAGCCCGCTGCCCGGTGACGGCAAGTCGACGATCTCCTCCAACCTCGCCGTCACTCTGGCCTCCAGCGGACAGCCGGTCGTGCTCATCGACGGCGACCTGCGTCGCCCCATGATCGACACCGTCTTCGGCCTGCCCAAGAGTGCCGGCATCTCCGACGTGCTCGCCGGCCGCGCCACGATCGCGGAGGTCGCGCAGCGCTTCGGCAATGGCCAGCTGCTCGTCGTCACGGCGGGCAAGGTGCCGCCGAACCCGAGCGAGGTGCTCGGATCCGCCCGCATGCGCGAACTGCTGAAGTCGATCGCCCGCGAGGCCATCGTCATCATCGACGCGCCCCCGCTCATCCCGGTCACCGACGCCGCCGTGCTCGCGCACAGCGCCGACGGCGCCGTCATCGTCGGCACCGTCGGCAAGACCACCTACGAAGTGCTCGGCAAGGCGATCGGCAACCTCGAGCGCGCCGGCGCCCGCACGCTCGGCCTCGTGTTGAACCGCGTGCCCCGCCGCGGCAGCGGCGCTGCCTACTACGGCTACCAGTACCAGGGCGACTACTACCGCAGTGACGAGCAGGAGCTGCCGACCGGCGCCGTGCGCGGTGACAAGCCCCGCCGTCGGGGGGACGCGGAGGCGGCGTGACCGCGTCCGCAGCGAGTGCGCAGGAGAACGCCGCGCGCACCCCGCTCGACGTCAGCGCCCTCGGCGCCCGCATCCGGCTGACCTTCGCGAACGAGCTGGACGACGCGACGGTCGATGCGATCCGCGCCTCCTGGCAGGGTGCGTGGCTGCCGTTCGATGCGACGATCGACCCCGATGACACCGTGCCCGTGTCGGGCGCGCTCGATCCCGACCAGCTCGCAGAGTCGCTGACCGTGCAGGTGACCCTTGCGGCTCTGGGGCGGCGCAGCGGCGAGATGCTCCTGTTCCATGCCTGCGGCGTCGCGGATCCGGCCGGTCGCGTCGCGGCCTTCGTCGGGCCTTCCGGCCGCGGCAAGACAACGCTCAGCCGTGCGTTGGGCGCCCAGCATGGCTACGTGTCGGACGAGACGATCGCGCTTCGCACAGACCTGTCCGTCGAGCCCTACCGCAAGCCGCTGTCGGTGGTGCGGGAAGGGCGGCCCAAGGCGCAGGTCTCCCCGGATGTCGCAGGCCTCAAGCCGCTCCCGGACGCGCCCCTCGCCCTCACCGCGCTCGTGCTGATCACGCGCGATGCCGAGCACCCGTCGCCGAGCATCGAGCAGGTGGCGTTCCCTGAGGCGATCGCCGAACTGGCTCCGCAGATGAGCTACCTCGCCGAACTGCCGCGCCCGCTGCAGACGGTCGCGGAGCTGTGCGATCGCATCGGCGGTGTCGTGCGGCTGACCTATCCCGACGCGTCCACTGTGCCGCCGATCGTGCCGCAGCTGCTCGATCACACCCGGGCGCACGAGCAGTGGGAGCCGGCCGTCGCCGGCGGGGGGAACCCCGAGTTCGACCTGTCCGCCGTGTCCGACGCCATCCGCTGCGGCGACCGTGTGGTGGTGCTCGCCCAGCGATGGGTGCACGTGCTCGACGGCATCGCCCCGACCATCTGGGACTCGCTGCGCGCGGGTCGCGGCCTCGACGGGGTCGTCGACGACGTCATCGCCGAGTTCGGCCGCCCGGCGAAGGGGGATCCGCGGGAGCTGGTCCTCTCCGCCATCGACCAGCTGATCGAGTCCGGAGTGCTCAGCCGCAAGGCCTGACCGCGCGGACCCTTCGACAAGCTCAGGGACCGGAACGGGTTCTGGAACCGGACGTCAGCGGTGCGGGCGGATCATGGTCGGCGACGGCATGCCCTCGGCGCGCAGTGCGCGACGCAGCTGCAGGGCACTCGAGAAGCCCGAGTGCGCGGCGATCTCCTCGATCGTGAGCACGGTGTAGTCGGTATTGCGCAACAGCGACTCCGCGAACTCCACGCGCAGCCGGCGCAGGGCGTCGCCCGGGGTGGTCCCGACCTTGGCGAAGGCCCGCTGCAGGTGCCGCAGGGACACATGCAGTTCGGTCGCGAGCTCTGCAATCGTGAACTGCGGATCCTCCCGGTGCAGCAGCATCGCCGAACGCGCCCTGTCCACGAGCGGAGGCTGCCCTCGCTCGGGCAGATCCGCGGAGTAGAGCTCCAGAAGGGTGCCGAACACCATCTCGGCGAGCAGCCGCTCGATCGCGTATCGCGAGATCGACGTGGTGTCCTCCGCGTTGCGCGCGATCGCCAGGGTGAACGCCCGGAACGCCAGGACCATCGGCGTCGGCTGCAGCACGAGCGGTCGCAGCGGGCCACCGTGGACGAAGTCCCGCAGCGTCTCGACGGGAACCCATACCGCGACGACTTCGTTCGATCTGCTCCACTCGATGGTCACGTCGGCCTGCGGAGGGACGAAGCGTCCGATCGGCAGCGGGGATCCGTCGGGTCCCTCGCCGCTCGGGAACAGCACGACGGCGTGCGGATCCGCGGGTTCGACAGCCGACCACGTCCACTCCAGGCGCTGCGGTCGATGCACGGTGACGTAGATCGAGCGGAAGGTGCGCGTGCTGATCAATCCGGCGTGGTGCGACGTGAGACCCAGATGGGACTCGAGCAGGCGGGGAGGGGATGACACGAGCGAGTAGTGCCCTTTCGAACGTGAAAGTGCCGACATGGTACCGCCCCCTGCAGACCAGTATGGCGGGTGTCTGAGGCGGGCGCGAACTCCTAGTCGACAGCTGCCCTGATGACGCGCTCCACCTCGGCGAGGGCGGGGGTCAGTTGTGCCGCCGACTCCTCGTACACCTCGAGCGAGCGCCGGTAGGGGTCGATCACGTCCTCGTCCTTCGGTGCGGATCCGCCTCGGCGGTCGGCGATCGTCTCGACGACCGCGACCAGTCGTCGCCGCGGATCCGATCCCGCACGGTCGGCGATCGTGCGCACCTGCGCGTCGGTGACGCCCACGGCAAGACGGGCGAACTCGCGCACGGGGAAGACCCGGTGCAGACGCCGCGGCAGCATCTGCACCGCGTAGTCGCGCTGCTCCGAGGTCATCGTCAGCACCAGGTCGGCGTCGTCGAGCAGTGGTTCGGTGAGCAGCCGCGCATGATGCGCGGCGATGACGGCGGCGTCGACCCCGCGATCGAGCGCCAGCCTCTGGGCAGGCTCAGTCATCGCATGACCGACCAGCGCATGCGTGCCGGCGCTGTGCACGCGCAGATCGAAGGCTGCGAGCCGGGTGCGCAGCAGCGACTCGGCAAGCGGCGAGCGGCAGATGTTCCCCGTGCAGACCGTCAACACGGTGGGCTGCGGCGACGACTCCTCCGCGGCCGCAGCGAACATGCCGGCGAGAGATCCGAACGAGACGCCGCCCGGAGGGGTCGTGGGCTCCTCCGGCGTCGCGTGGTGGGCCGAGGCCGCCGCCGCGGCGGAATCTGCGATGTGCGGTGCCTGGGGCTGGTCGGCGGCGTCCGCGGCCTGATCGACGCGTGCGCCGGACGCCCCGGCGATCGCGGCAGCCTCGCGGCGCTGTCGCAGTTCTCTTCGGGAGAGCGGCATCGGCGATTCGCCGCGCGGTGTCCCCAGATCCCTCGCGTCGTCCATGACACCAGGGTAGGGGATGCCGCTCCGCTGGGGATGCTGCTTCTCAGGCGTCGCCGTCGCGGGCGCGGTCCTCGATGTAGCGCAGCAGCACGCCCTCGCGCAGCGCCCACGGGGAGACCTCGAGCTCGTCTACCCGCATCACGGTCATCGCGGTATGCAGCACGACCGCGGCCGCCACGATCTGGAACGTGCGGTCCGGGGTAATACCCGGAAGCTCCTGCCGCGCGGACGCGGGCAGGCGCGCGAGACGCGGGATCCAGGATCCGAGCGCCTGACGCGGCAGCAGCATCCGCTCGGATCCCGACCAGCCGGGCGCCTGATAGCCGACGAGGCGGGCGAGCGATCGGATCGCCTTGGATGAGCCGACCACGTGATCCGGGCGGGGGAGCGTCGCGAATCGGGTGGTGACCGGCGCGAACACGTCTGCCGCATGCTCGCGCAGTCGTTCGACCGCGTCTTCGCCGGGCGGGTCATCGGGCAGGAACATCAGCGTGGAGCGCCCTGCGCCGAGCGGCACCGAGGCGGCGATGTCGGGGAGTTCTTCTGATCCCGCTGCCATCTCGAAGGATCCGCCGCCGATGTCGAACAGCAGGATCTGCCCCGCCGCCCAGCCGAACCAGCGACGTACGGCGAGGAACGTCAGCCGCGCCTCGGTCTCGCCGTCGAGCACCTGCAGCGGCTGCCCGAGTGCGGCCTCGACCCGGGCGATCACTTCGGCGCCGTTCGCCGCTTCGCGGACGGCGCTCGTCGCCGTCGCGAGCAGCGCGTCGACCCGCTGCTGCTCGGCCACTGCTCGCGCCTGGGTGACGGCGGACTCGAGCGCCCGCACGCCCTCCTCGCTGATCGCGCCGGACGGTGTGAGGAACCGCATGAGCCGCAGCACCGTGCGATCGCTCGTGGTCGCGAGCGGGCGGCCGCCGGGATGCACGTCGGCCGCGAGCAGATGGACGGTGTTGGATCCGATGTCGAGCACTCCGAGACGCACGGACGAAGGATACCCGGTGCGTGTGAATCGACGACCGTCGAGGCCCGCCGCCGCAATGCGAAGGGGGCCGGGTGAGAGACCCGGCCCCCTTCGCCGGCCGGAGCCGACGTGGCTGATGTGATCAGCTGGCGCTGCAGAGCACGAGGGTGGCGTTGACGCCACCGCTCTGCTTGGCGCCGGCGCCGGCGACGAAACCGGAGGGCAGCGTCGTGGCGGCGGAAAGCTGGAACGCGACGGAGATCGACAGCGTCGTGCGGAAATCGATCGTGGCACCGGCCGCGAGCGGGGCGGTCAGGGTGATCTGACGCGAGGTCGGCGACAGGACGTTGACGGTCGCGGTGCCGCCGGTGACCGAGAAGACGCCGATGTTGGCGATTCCCGTGCCGGTGATGTTGATGATCGTGCCCACGGGCAGCGGGGCCGAACCGGCCGTGAGGGTGAAGCCGGGGCCGAGGACGCCGAGGACGCCACAGGTGCCGTTGAGGGCGAAGTTGCCGACGTTGGTGGCGGTCGAGGCGGCAGCGAAGGGAGTGGCAGCGGCGACGGCGATCACGGGCACCGACCAGGCAGCACCCTTCACGAGGGTGCGACGGCTGACGCTGCGGGTGGGGGAGGTGGTGTCTTCCATGCGTTACTCCGGTGTCTAGATGCGGGGACTCTGCCTCCCGGGAAGAGAGCCCCTCCCCAGGGAGCACGACCGAACTCGGCGCGGGGATAGCGCCTCCGGTCGGGTGTTGCTAGCCTCAGACTGGTGGCGAGGGAATGATCTCGTTGCTGCAGAGTCGCCAAGTGATCCGCGATGGTCGCGATCTGATCATCGGCGCAGCGTCGTCATTGGCGACGGGCTCCCTGAACTTCGTGCCGCCGCGCCGATACGATGGAGCGCGTGAGCTCCGATCCCCTCGCACCGCAGACGTTGCCGTCGCTGTCGCCGTACCGCCGCATCGACCGTGCGGACTGGGCGCGCCTCGCCGCCGACCTCGACCAGCCGCTCAGCGAGACGGAGGTCGTGGAGATCCGCGGCATCGGCGACCGGCTCGACCCGACCGAGGTCAAGGAGGTCTACCTGCCGCTCAGCCGTCTGCTGAGCCTGTACGCCACCTCGACCAAGCGTCTCGGCGAGGCGACGAACCAATTCCTCCACGAGGATGACGACACCACGCCCTTCGTCGTCGGCGTGGCCGGATCCGTGGCAGTCGGCAAGTCGACGATCGCCCGTCTGCTGCGTGAGCTCATGAGCCGCTGGCCGGGCACGCCTCGGGTCGAACTGGTCACCACCGACGGCTTCCTGTACCCGAACGCGGAGCTCGAGCGCCGCGGCATCATGGACCGCAAGGGCTTCCCCGAGTCCTACGACCGGCGCGCGCTGATCGAGTTCCTCACGAAGGTGAAGAGCGGCGCCGCCGAGGTGCGGGCACCGTTCTATTCGCACATCCGCTACGACATCGTGCCCGACGCGCACGTCGTGGTGCGCCGACCCGACGTCGTGATCGTCGAGGGCCTGAACGTGCTGCAGCCGCCGCCCGCCCCGAACGACGTCGCCGTGAGCGACCTGTTCGACTTCTCGATCTACGTCGACGCCGAGCTCGACCACATCGCCCAGTGGTACGTCGACCGGTTCCTCGCCCTGAGGCAGGGGGCGTTCACGAACCCGTCGTCGTACTTCAACGTGTTCGCGCACCTCACCGACGAGGAGGCCGTCACCACGGCGATGGGGTACTGGAACGAGATCAACCTGCCCAACCTCATCGAGAACGTGATGCCCACCAAGCACCGCGCCACCCTCGTACTGAACAAGGGCGCCTCGCACGCCGTGGAGTCGGTGCTGCTGCGAAAACTCTGAACGCACCTCGACGCTCGCCGCGACTGGGATACTGACAGCATGGGGACCGCTCTCTTCGCCTTCCTGCTCCCGGCGACGGCCTTGGCGTCGACGCTCATCCTCGTCGGAGTGCTCATCGTGAGCGCGATCGCCAAGTTCCGCACGCCCGACGATGCCGCCGGCTGGGAGGCGCTGGGGATGCCCGCGGCTCTGCGCCAGGACTGGCTGATCCGCCTGCACCCGATCGCCGAGCTCGTGCTCGCTGCTGCGCTACTACTGTTCGGCGGGGCGCTCGGCATCGCGGCGGCGATCGTCGCCGTGCTGCTGTTCGCGGCCTATCTCGCCATGGTCTGGCGGGCGAGGCGGCAGACGCCCGACGCGTCTTGCGCGTGTTTCGGTGAGCGTCGCCCGATCACCGGCCGCACGTTGCTGCGCAACGCCTGGCTGGTGCTGCTGGCTGTGCTCTCCGCCGTCACGATCGGTGCGCTTCCGCTGTGGGGCGGGGTCGCGACACTCGCCGTCGCGCTGTGGCCGTGGACGCTCGCCCTCGCCGCCGTAGCCGTGACATTCGTACTCGTACAGGAGAACGGATCCGCAGACGTCGGCGACGACGGATCCGCGGGCATTCCGGCCATCGATCGAACCGATGACGACCTCGATGACTACCTGCGTTCGCGCACCCCCGCTGTGCCCGTGCAACTCGCCGACGGCCAGACGACCACCTTGCGCATCCTCTCCGAACGTCAGCCCGTGCTGCTGCTGGCCGTCTCGGAAACCTGCGGATCCTGCACGCCGGTGATCGAGAGCATCGACACCTACCGCGCGCTGCTGCCCGAGGTGTCGGTGCGCTTCCTGCTGCAGACCGCGCCGGAGAACAGCAGCCTCGCCTCGACCGAGGAGCCGCAGACCTTGCACGACCCCAACCGGTACGTCGGCCCATCGCTCGCGGACCACTGGTTCACCCCGAGCGCCGTCCTGCTCGGCGCCGACGGAATGCTCGCGGGCGGGCCGGTGACCGGCGCGAAGACGATCGCCGAGTTCGTGGACGACATCTACGAGAGCCTGCACGGAGAGCGCCCGCCCGGTCGCTGAGCACCGCGCGACCGTGTGGACCGACGCGGCGCATGCTTCTCGCCGCGAGATCCATCTGCACCGCGTCCGTGGCTGGGCGTCCGCATGCGGAAGAAGCGGGTAACGTGGCCCTTGGCTCCGGTGAGTCGTAGCGATGGGGAGTCGCGCTCGCGGGGCTGGACATGGGGATGTCTACATGGGGATTGTCATCGACGCTCGTGCTGCCCTGCGGCAACTGGGGACCGAACAGGAGCGACCGCTCGCGCTGCTCCGCTGCGCCGGCGCGCTGATCAGCCGCCACCTGCTCGAGCCGGGGCGGCCGTGGCTCTGGGACGCGCAGGAACCACGCGGCGATGAGCTGCTCGTGATCTGCTTCGCCGAGGTTCCGCTGCGGCTGCGCTTCGAGGAGGGTCGCGTCGTGGAGGTTCCGGCAGGTGCGGCCTGCCTGCTGCACCCGCACCAGATGACGACCGTGTCGTCGGCGCAGGTCACCACTGTGACCGCCGTGTGGGTGCGCCACGACGCGGTCGCGCAGGCTGCGAGCCGGTTCGACGGGTCAGGAACGGTGCTGTCGGACGGGGCGGTCGCCCGCAGCCTGCGGGCCTTCCTGCTCGGCTTGCTGTCGGATCCTGCCAGCGCGACCGCGGGAGGCCTGGCCGAGACGCTCATCGTCGGCGCGGTCGACCTTGTCCTCTCGGATGCGATGCCGTCGGTGCGTGTTCCCCGCGGGGTCGACCGTGCACGCGGCATCATCCGGTTGCGCCGCACGGATCCGGCTTTCGACGTAGACGCGCTCGCGGTGGCGCTGCACCTGTCGCGACGCCAGCTGCAGCGGATGTTCGCGCGCGAGGGCACCACCCCGCTGGCGGAACTGCGCGCCCAGCGCGTCCAGGATGCCCGCAGGCTGATGGACGACCGCGTCGAGAGTCTGGATGCCGTCGCCGCGCAGTCGGGCTTCCGCGACGTCGCCGGGATGCGCCGCGCATTCCTGCGGGAGGGCCTGCCCACCCCGCGTCATCTGCGCGCTGACGCTCTGCTCTGACGAGGCCGAGGCTCGGTACGACATGTCGGGCCGGGATCCGACGTCGTTGATGCCCTCACGGTCGCGAACGTCGCATTCGCGCCCTGGTTCGTGACGTTTGCGACCCCGGCTCGGTCGTCGAATCCGGAATATCGGCAGAGTCGAGGTCTTGTGCATGCGGCTGGGGAACACGCCGCGCACGGACGACAGCAGAGCGATGTCTGGGGAGGCATGCAATGTCAGCAAAGACCGTGACCGGCGCACACGAGCACACGCTCACCCGGCGAACGGTGATCCGAGGAGCGGCGTGGAGCCTGCCCGTGATCGCGGTCGCCGTGGCGACACCGTTCGCGAGCGCGTCGACCAACGGCGGCACCGACGGCGGCACGCCGGGAACAGGGGGCACCACGCCGATCGTCCCGTCGTACCAGACTGGATCCTTCTGCAAGCACCCGGGCAACCCGAAGTACTACCACGGCACGTTCTTCTTCGAGAACACGACCTCCGCGCCGATCACGCTCGCGCTGACCTCCATGCTCGTGAACGGGCAGTCGCGGGCTGCGAAGTTCTCGGCGAACAACCGTCTGGTGTCCACCTACACGGTGCCGGCGAAGACCAAGATCGGCCTGTACGTCGATGCGGGGCTCTTCGACGATTCGGCCAACGGCACCGCCACCCTGTCCTTCACCTACGACGACGCAGGCAAGGCGCGCAGCGGTTCGGTGACCGCACCGCTCGGATCCCTGCCCCCGTGCTCCGGTGACGTGAAGGGTACGCCCGCGCACTCGCACTCCGGACCGGCGCTGTAGTTCGCCCGCACCCGGCGAGACGTTTGGCGGGCCTGCTCCCCCCGGCGGACATCGGGGCGCGCGGCGTGGTGGCGGTCCGGCGACGGAACCGCGGCTGATGTCGCGAAACCGATGCTCACCATGACGCGTTTCTTCGCGTATGCTGACCCCCAAGCGGGCTGATGCAGCTGGGGAGTTGCACCCGTGAGGCCTTTGGGGAGGTCGTCAATGGTGATCGTCATCGACGCTCGCACCGCCATGCGCCTGCTGGGGGAACGGAACGAGCATCCACTGGTCGCCCGCCGGTATCGCAGCGTGCTGGCGACCCAGCACGCCCTGGAACCCGCGACGTCGTGGACCTGGTCCGCGCAGCCGGCGGACGGTGACGAGGTCGCGGTGATGCTGATCGCCGCGGTGCCGGTCACCATCCTCGACAGCGATGGCGAGGTGAAGGAAGTGCCGCCGGGCGCGCTGTGCTTCCTGCATCCGCACCGCGAAATGAAGCTCGCTGCGGCCGGATCCGGCACCGCGATGTGCGCGTGGGTGCCCTGGTACGCCGTCGACGAGATCCAATCGGGGGTGGGTGCGCCGAGTGCGATCGTCGCGAGCAGTGTGCTGGGGCGCGGCCTGCAGGCGTTCCTCACCTCGCTTCTCACGCAGCCGTCGGATCCGACTGTCTACACCGACTATCTGGTCGAGCGCCTGATCGTCGAGATGGTGTTCAGCGTGCTGGTCGAGGCCGCCCCGCACGTCGCCGTCGAGGGACGCAAGGGCTCAGGGATCGACCGGGCGCGATCGCTCATGCTGGTGCGGCGCGGTGAGCGCGACTTCGATGTCGCGGCGCTGGCCCGCGACATGCACATGTCGGTGCGGCAGCTGCAGCGGCTGTTCGCGGCCGAGGGCAGCGCTCCCGCCGAGGAGCTGCGCCGGATCCGCGTCGAGCTCGCCCGAGAGCTCATGAGCGATGCCGACTACGCACCGCTCGGAATCGCGGAGATCGCGGAGCACTCCGGCTTCGCGGACGCCGCCGGGCTTCGCCGGGCGTTCGCGCTCGCGGGGCTGCCCTCGCCGCGTCTCGTGCGCCGCGCGATCCGGGCCTGATCGGGCGCCGGCGGTCGCCTCGGAGCTAGTGGTGCAGGAGGGCGATGGCCCCGACGCCGGCGATGACGATGCCGACCGCGATCATCGCCCAGACCGGCGCACCGTAGAACTCTCGAAGGATCCACGGCGTGCGGTAGTCCCGGGCGATGTCACCTCGACGGCGTCGGCTCATGCGATCGGCCCCATCCGGTCGAGGAGTGAGGATGCGTCTGCGATAGCCATCGGTCCAGCCGAACACCCGAGGCTGCGTCCCGGCTGACCTCTGCCTAGGGCCCGGCTGAGTGCCGCGCGCCGACGGGTTCGTTCAGCATCCGCGCAAAACAAGCCCTCTACCCTGGAACGCATGTGTGGAATCGTCGGATACGTGGGGCCGCGCCCCAGCCAGGACATCCTGCTCGCGGGCCTCGCCCGCCTCGAATACCGCGGGTACGACTCGGCCGGCATCGCCGTCATCGATGAGGCCGGATCACTCGGCATGCGCAAGAAGGCCGGCAAGCTGCAGATGCTGCGCGACTCCCTCGCGGACGCCGCGCTCGCCGATGGCAGCACCGGCATCGGGCACACCCGGTGGGCCACGCACGGCGGACCGACCGATGCGAACGCGCACCCGCACCTCGCCGACGACGACAAGCTGGCACTGATCCACAACGGCATCATCGAGAACTTCGCTGCCCTGCGCGCCGAGCTCGAGACCGAGGGCGTGACGTTCCGCAGCGAGACCGACACCGAGGTCGCCGCCGCTCTCGTCGGCCGCGAGTACCGCCGCACGGGTGATCTCCAGGAGGCGTTCCGTGCCGTCGTGAACCGCCTCGAGGGCGCCTTCACACTCCTCGCCGTGCACCAGGACGAGCCGGGCCTCGTCGTCGCCGCGCGCCGCAACTCGCCGCTCGTGATCGGCCTCGGCGACGGGGAGAACTTCCTCGGATCCGACGTCGCCGCCTTCGTCGAGCACACCCGTCGTGCGCTCGCGATCGGCCAGGACGAGATCGTCGCGATCACGCCGTCCGAGGTCACGGTCACGGACTTCGCGGGCAACGCGGTGACCCCGGAGCCGTTCGAGGTCTCCTGGGACGCCACCTCCGCCGAGAAGGGCGGCTGGCCGAGCTTCATGGCCAAGGAGGTCGCGGAGGAGCCCGACGCCGTCGCCAACACGATCCGCGGCCGCGTGCGGGACGGCGCCGTCGTGATTCCGGAGCTGGACGGATCCGATGACCTGTTCCGCGGCATCGACCGCATCATCATCACGGCCTGCGGCACCGCGTCGTACGCGGCCATGGTCGGCAAGTATGCGCTGGAGCAGTGGGCCCGGGTGCCCGTCGATGTCGAGCTCGCTCACGAGTTCCGCTACCGGGACCCGGTGATCGGCGCGAACACGCTGGTCGTGTCGATCAGTCAGTCCGGCGAGACCATGGACACGCTCATGGCGGTCAAGTACGCCCGCGAGCGCGGTGCGCGCACCCTCTCGATCTGCAACACACAGGGCGCGACCATCCCGCGCGAGTCCGACGCGGTCGTCTACACGCACGCCGGTCCCGAGGTCGCGGTCGCATCGACCAAGGCCTTCGTCGCGCAGATCACGGCGCTGCTGCTGCTCGGCCTGCACGCGGGCCGGGTGCGCGAGACGCTCTCCGCGGCCGACGGCGCGGCAGCCGTGGCCGAGCTCGAGGCGCTGCCGGCCAAGATCTCCGAGGTGCTGACCGAGGAGCAGGCGCACGTCACGCAGCTCGCCGGCTGGATGGCCGACACCCGCTCCGTGCTGTTCCTCGGTCGCCACGTGGGCTACCCGATCGCGCTCGAGGGTGCGCTCAAGCTCAAGGAGATCTCCTACATCCACGCCGAGGGCTTCGCCGCCGGCGAGCTCAAGCACGGCCCGATCGCCCTGATCGAGCCCGGCCAGCCGGTGTTCGTGCTGGTGCCGTCGCCGCGGCACTCCGCCCTGCTGCACGCCAAGGTCGTCTCCAACATCCAGGAGATCCGCGCCCGCGGCGCACGCGTGATCGTGATCGCCGAGGAGGGCGACGCGGCCGTGCTGCCGTTCGCCGACGAGGTCATCCGGATCCCGCTCGCGGAGGCGCTGTTCGAGCCGGTCCTGGCGGTCGTGCCGCTGCAGATCTTCGCCATGGCCCTCGCGACCGCGAAGGGCCTGGATGTGGACCAGCCCCGAAACCTGGCCAAGTCCGTCACTGTGGAGTGAGCCAAGTCTCGCAAGGATCCGGCGCGGGGCTGGACCTCGCCCATTCGGCTGACGGGTTCCCGATGGGCGGGAGTTCTTGGGCCGGATCCTCAGCCAGGCGTGCGGGGCTCAGCCGGATGGCCGGGGCCGGGCCAGACCCGGAGAACGGGGCGTTCCGGAACTGGTCAGGCCCGGGAACGACTGAGTGCGGCCAGGATGGCGTCGACGACGACGTCCCAGTGGTGGATGATCATCGCGTAGTCGAAGCGAAGCGTCTCGTAGCCGAGGCGGGATGCGACGGCGTCACGCCACAGGTCGCGGTGCCGCCGCGCACGGCCTCCGTGGTTGTCTTCGCCGTCGGCTTCGAGGATGATCCGTCCGCCGACCACGAAGTCGACCCGCCCCACCTCGGGGATCGGCACCTGGCATTCCAGGCGGAGCCCGATCAGGTGGAGCCTCAGCCGTAGGATCGACTCGAGACCGCTCTGCGCGTCCGGGCGAGCGAGGTCTACCAACCACTCCGCGGTCGCCGGGAGGACGGCGCGGATGCGGGCCCGCGCTGCGGCCCCGATGAGCCGCTTGTTCCATGCCGACTCGTATGCGGCGAAGAAGAGCTCGTCGCCGTGGCAGTGAAACGCATGCACGAGCGCGTGTTCCACGGGCGCGACGCCCAGACGCATGCGGCCGGGCCGGTAGTGCGCCATGCGGGCACAGTCGGGATGGTCGTGGGACCTGCCGCCGATGCCGAGCCAGACGTGCGGCTGCACGTCCTCGCTCAGCGTCCAGATCCCGTGCACCCGCAGCCCGAGCGCGCAGGTGAGGGCCCCGCCGTGCATCGCCGCGGTCACGACGGCGTCCGGCGCGTCGATCGAAGCGTAGACCCCGTCGCGCACCTTGCCGATCGCCCCGCGGGCGGCTGCTGCGGCGAGGTTCTTACGGGTGCAGCCGAACGCTGACAGCTCGATGCTGCGGGCGACGAGGCGGGTTTTCAGGAGCACGGCCGGATCCGACATCCTCCGATCCTGAGGTCCCCGCGGCGATGGTAGAGGACGAATCCCGCAATCGGTGCGGAAACCGACCAAGACCACGCATGTGAGGATCCATTGTCTCGGGCTGCGCGGACGTTTGGCTGAGACGATCTCAGGACGTTCGGCTGAGGCGATCACGTCAGGCGGAGGTCTCGGGCGGATCTGGTCAGCCAACCGTGCGTCGTTCAGCCATCTCGCCCCGAGGGAGAACCTGAGTTCGCCTCCGCCACACGGCGCATGCCGCGGTCCCGGACCGGGCCGGTCCACGCGCGCGGAGGTGGACCGCTGACGGATCCGGCCCCGCGGATCCTGCCAGGTAGGCTGAATCGGTGATCATCGGCACCGGCATCGACCTCGTGGACATCCCGCGGTTCGAGCGGACCGTCGCCCGCACGCCCCGTCTGATGCAGCGGCTGTTCGCCCCGTCGGAGCAGGGGCTGCGGTTGCCGTCGCTCGCCGCGCGGTACGCGGCGAAGGAGGCGCTGATCAAGGCACTGGGCGGATCCGACGGCGTGCACTGGACCGAGATCGAGATCGCGTCGGAGCCCTCGGGTCGACCCTACTTCGTGCTGAGCGGCAGCACCCAGGCCGCTGTCGCGGAGCGCGGCATCACCACGCTGCACCTCTCCCTCACGCACGATGCGGGCCTCGCCGCGGCGTACGTGGTGGCGGAGGCTCGTGCGACGGGGGAGGACCAGGCATGACCGCCCCGTTCCGCGAGGCCACGATCGACCTCGACGCGATCAGCGACAACACCCGCCACCTGCGCCGGCTGACGGGCGTCGAGGTCATCGGTGTCGTCAAGGCGAACGCCTACGGCCACGGTGCGGCTGACGCCGCGGTCGCCGCGCTCGCAGGCGGCGCCGGCAGCCTCGGCGTCGCCACGGTCGAGGAGGGGCTCGAGCTGCGCCGCCAGGGCATCAACGCCAGGATCCTGGCATGGCTGCACGCCCCCGGCCGCCGCTTCGATGACGCCGCCGCGAGCGGCCTCGACCTGGGCATCTCGAGCCTCGAGCAGCTGCTCGCCGCCGCCGAAGCCAGCCGTGGATCGGATCCGGTCCGGGTGCACCTCAAGTTCGAGACGGGCCTGAGCCGCAACGGCATCGCGCCCGCCGACCGCTCTCGCCTGCTCGCCGAAGCCGCGCGTCTCGAGCGGATCGGCCGTGTGCGCATCGTCGGACTGTTCAGCCACGTCTCCAACACCTCGCCCGAGGACGACCGAGCCGCCCTCGCCGCCTTCGAGGAGGCGTGCGCCGAGGCCGCGGCGAACGGGATCCACCCCGAGGTGCGCCACCTCGCCGCGACGGCTGCGGCCATCGACCTGCCTGAGACCCGGCTCGACGCGGTGCGCATCGGGATCGGCCTGTACGGCGTCAGCCCGTTCGACGACCGCAGCCCGAGCGATCTCGGACTGCGCCCCGCGATGACTCTGCGCGGGGCGGTCGCCGCCGTGCGCCGGGTGCCCGCGGGCACGGGCGTCTCGTACGGCTACACGCACCGCACCGAGTCGGAGACCACGCTGGCGCTGGTCCCGCTGGGCTATGCGGACGGCGTGCCCCGGCAGGCTTCCGGGCGCGGTCCGGTGCAGATCGGCGGCCGCCGCTACACGGTCGCCGGCCGCATCGCGATGGACCAGTTCCTGGTCGACGTCGGCGACGATCCGGTCGCCGTGGGCGACGAGGTGGTGCTGTTCGGCGACCCCACGCTCGGGGTGCCCTCCGCTCGGGACTGGGGGAACGCGGCGGACACGATCGACTACGAGATCGTGACGAGGATCGGCCCGCGCGTGCCGCGCCGGAGCGTGTCGTGACCGCCCTGGACGAGCTCGCGGGCCAGCATGAGATCCGCACTGCCGAGGCCATGGAGGAGCTCGGCCGCCGGATCGGATCCGACCTGGTCGCGGGCGACGTGCTGATCCTCACCGGTCCGCTCGGGGCGGGCAAGACCACGTTCACGCGCGGGCTGGCGGAGGGGCTCGGCGTGCGCGGTCCGGTGCAGAGCCCGACGTTCGTGATCGCCCGTACGCACCCGTCCCTGGTCGGCCGCGCGCCGCTCGTGCACATGGACGCGTACCGGCTCGGATCCGCCGCCGAGCTGGACGATCTCGACGTCGACGTGCCCGGATCCGTCGTCGTGGTCGAGTGGGGTCGCGGCATGGCCGAGGAGCTCTCCGACGCCTGGTGGGACATCGAGCTGGAGCGCCCGGTCGGCGCGGGCGTCGATGACCTCTCCGCGGAAGAGCTCGACGCCGACGCACCCCGCGTCGTGACCATCACTCGCGAGACAGCCCGCTGAGACGGGGATCGGTGACCGGAGCGCTCCGGGACCGCCGACGGAGTCCGGACAGGGATCCGACCGCCGGGACGCGCGTCGCGAGCATATCGATATGATGCTGACGACCGAGTGCAGGGAAGAGCATGACTGAAGACGACACGAAGACCGCCGTCATCATCGAGGATGATCCGGACGTCCGCTCCCTGCTCGACGAGGTGTTCCGTTCCGCCGGATTCCACACGGTGCTCGCCGGCACCGGGCTGGAGGGCGTCGCCGCGGTCGCCGAGCACGAGCCGATCATCACGACGCTCGACATCAACCTCCCCGGCATCGACGGCTTCGAGGCGGCCCGGCGGATCCGCGCCGTCAGCGCAACGTTCATCATCATGCTGTCCGCCCTCGGCGAGGAGTCCGACGTCGTGCTCGGGCTCACCTCCGGTGCCGACGAGTACCTCGTCAAGCCGTTCCGCCCCCGTGAGCTCCGCGCCCGCATCGAGGCGTTGCTGCGTCGCCCGCGCAACGCGCACCCGGCCGCGACGGGTCCCGCTGGGACGGCCCACGCCGGGACGGGCGCGGCCCCGCAGCCCGGCCACGGAGCACGTCCGGGATCCGCGCCGAATACGCCCGCCGACGGCCAGCAGGCCCCGGCACGCAACCCCTCGCTCACGCCCGCGATCGCGCTCCCCGGCACGGCGGGCCAGTGGCGCGTGCACCGCGACATCAGCCTCGATCCGGTGACGCACACGGTGGTCGTGGCGCAGCGCGAGGTCGATCTGACCCCCACCGAGTTCGATCTGCTCGCGACCCTGCTCGAGTCGAAGCGCCGGGTGCGCAGCAAAGCGGATCTGGCACTCGTGCTGCGCGGGGAGGCGTTCGGATCCGCGTCGTACGTGGGCGAGCCGGACAAGCGGGCGATCGAGGCGCACATGGCCAATCTCCGGCGCAAGATCGGCGACAGCACCGCGGATCCGCGCTACATCGAGACCGTCCGCGGGGTGGGCTACCGGCTCACCGCGCACGCGGACGAGGCGTCCGCCGAGGTCTGATCAGCGGACAACATGACGGAGGCGCCGATCCCGATGTCGGCGCCCCGTCGGCGATCCCGTTGATCGCCTCCGTACGGCGCGGGTTCCGACCCCGCGCCTTCCGTGGAGCCCCGGGCGCCGATCCCCACCGGCCCCCGAACTCCACGACCCGCTACCGAGTCCCCATCGGTGTTCGGGTTCCCGCTCCCGGGCAGGGTCCCGGGAGCGGGATGGCGCCCTGTCCCCGGGGCGCCGCCCACTCCGTCCCGGATTACGGGTCCCTGGTCGGAGTGGGAGTCGATGCCGGCGGTGGTGCCGGCGAGCCGGTGAAGGGCGCTGCAGCGCTGCCCGACAGGGATGCGGTCGGCCCCGGGGTCGCCAGGAGCGTGGGGGCGACCGCGAAACCGCGGCCCAGCACCGCCGCGAACGCCGCGTCACCCTGCGCGACTCCGCTGCAGGAGTCGGACGCGGCAGCCGGATCCTGGCGGTCCGCATCGCAGGCGCGGTCCCGGTTGAGCGACCACATCGAGACGCGGGCGAGCCGTTGCTTCTGGGCGAAGGCGTTCAGGGTCGCGGCGTCGTCGAGCGCGAACACCTCGTCGCGCACGTCGTTGTGGCCGATCATCGGCGTCGCGCCCATGATCGCCCATGCTCCGCCCGCGGGGAGCGCCAGGTGCAGGTCGTCGTAGAGCCGGCCGAGCTGGTCGTGCACCGCCGTGAGCGACGTGATCGCGGCGGCCGCCATCGACCGGCCTGCGAGCGGTGCGCCGTCGTCCATCGTCATCGCGTTGACGCCGGAGAGCTGCACGCCCGCCTGCAGCAGCTGGCGGATCGAGCGCAGTCCGTCGGTGCCGAGCCCGTCCTGCCCGGCCGGCAGCGTGAGCCACACCGACAGCTCCGAGCCCTTCGCCCGCTGCCGTTCCTGCAGCCGGGCCACGGCCTCCGCACGGCGGTCGCCGGCGAGCACGTCGCTGAGGGCGGGGCGCTCCAGGTCGAGGTCGATCGTGGTGACCGTGTAGCGCTCCAGCACCGCCGCGTAGGCGTTCATCAGGTCGCCGATCGACGCGCATGCTCCGGCGAGCTCGGTGCCCCTGGAGCCGCCGAACGACACGGTCACCGGGGCCCCGGACTGCTGCTTCTGCGCGATCCGGTGGTCCAGGTCGAGCGCATCGCCCGCCTCGGCGAGCGAGTACACCCCGCCCCAGGTCGGACGGCAAGCATCGCCGGGCGCCGCGGTGACGAACGCCAGCACGACCGCATCGGATCCGGATCCTGGCAGCACGTCCGCCGGCGGATCCGTCGCGGTGACGTCGTAGTAGCCGCCGAACCAGCGCGGGCCCGTCGCCGCTCCGGGGGCCGCCTCGTCGCGCAGCAGGAACCACGGCACCACGACGATGCCTGCCACCACGGTGAGGGCGACGAGCACGCCCACCAGCACGCGCCAGACGGACAGGCGTCCGCCGGACGGGGGTGCAGAGGGGCCGGTCATCGCAGCACGCTCGCTTTCTGCCCGTCGACGGCGGTATGCGGATCCGATGCGACGGCAGCGGATCCGGTCGGGTGGAGGACCTTCGATGCTGCGATGCTAGGCGTGGCGATATATCCGTTGAAGGGCCTTGGGTCCTTCTTTGGATAACCTTGCGGAAGCGTTGAGCGTCAGGGTCTCCGCCCGGGTCGCGCGACGCGTCCCGCAGCGGTTCCGTGCCGCGTCGGAGAGAGGATCGGCATGTCCCGCAGGGCGTCGATCTGGCGTTGGCAGCTCATCTTCGTCAGCACCACGGTCGCGGTCGCGGTGCTGGTCGCGGCCCTCAAGCCCACCGTGTTCGCGACCCCGCTGTTCACTGCCGGCCTCGCGCTGTCCGTGCTGACCACGGCAGCGGTGCTGGTGGTGCCGTGGGACCGCATCCCGCCCGCGGGGATCCTCCTCGTCCCGATGATCGACATCTGCGCCATCGGCCTCACGACGCAGGCCCCGGACATCCGGCTCGGTTTCCTCTGGGTGATCCCCATCACGTGGATCGCCACGTACTACTCGATGATCGCCGTGTTCGGCGGCATCGCCCTGATCACTGCCTTCCTGTTCACCGTCGCGAACCAGACCGGCCTGATCTCGGATGTGGTGCTACGGGTGCTCATCACGGCGTTCGCTCTCGGGTTCCTCGGCACCACGATCCGGATCGGGGTGCAGCGCTCGCGCGCCTCCCGGCGCCTGCTGCGGCGTCGGTCCGAGCAGATCGACCGGGTGGCGCGGCGGGCCGAGACGCACGAGCGCCGGGTGACCCAGATCATCGACGCGCTGGACACGGCGCTCGCCGCGGTCGGCGAGGACGGCGCGATCCTGAAGGTGAACGACGCCTACCGGCGCCTGTACGGCCTGGACGCCGACGGCCTCGCACTGCCCGCGCTCGCGGTGGAGTACGACGACCGGGAGGGGGAGCCCGTCCCCGTGGAACGGACGGTGATGGCCCGGGCCGCACGTGGCGAGCACCTCGCCGGCGAGCGGGTGTGGCTGTACGGCACCGACGGCGAGTGGCGGGCGCTCGAGGTCGATACGCAGCCGATCGCCAGCGACGCCGATCAGGGCGCCGTCGTGCTGGTCAAGATCGACGACGTCACCGCTCGGCTCGCGGCGGCCGAGGAGCGCCGGCTGCTGTCTGCGATCCTCACGCACGAGCTGCGCAACCCGCTCACGGCGATCGTGGGCCACGTCGATCTGCTGCTCGAGCGCGAGGATCTGCCGGCACGAGCGGCCGACCAGCTGGGCGTGGTCGCAGGGGCCGCCGAGCGGATGCAGGATCTGGTCACGACGGCGTTGGACGCCTCCCGTCCTCGCCATCGGGTGCTGTCGGAACCGGTCGATCTGCACCCCCTGGTGCAGGCCTCGGTGTCGTCGTTCCTGCCGACCGCCACGGCGAACCGGCTGCGGGTCGAGGTGACGGGGGAGCCGACCCTGCTCATCTACGGCGACGCGTTCCGGCTGCGGCAGGTGATCGACAACCTGCTCAGCAACGCCGTCAAGTACACCGCGCCCGGCGGCTCCATCCTGCTCTCGCTGGGCGTGGCCGACGACGCACGCGCGGAGCTCATCGTCGCGGACACCGGATCCGGCATGGTCCCCGCCGACGTGGAGCAGCTCTTCCAGCCGTACTTCCGCGGCGAGCGGGCAGAGCACAGCGGGGTGCCGGGGACGGGCCTGGGCCTCGTGGCGGTGCGCGACATCGTGACCGCGCATCACGGCACCATCGACGTCAGCAGCAGGCTCGGCGAGGGCACGCGCATGCGCGTGCTCCTGCCTCGGCGTCCCGAGAGGAACGACGCATGATCACGCTCACCGCCCCCATCGGCATCACCGTGAACACCTCCGTCACGCTGGTGGCGCTGGTGACGTTGTCCGCCGCGCTGGTGTTCGGGCTGGCTCTCATGCCGCGCCCGAGCAGGGCCACCATCACGTGGTCGGTCGGATTCGGCGTCGCCATGCTCGCGACCTACGTGTGGGTGGCCGCGAACCAGTTCGACAGCGCGCCGCTGCGCGCGCTGTCTTCGGGGCTGATCGTGTGCTTCGAACCGCTGCTGTGGCTCGGCATACGCGCCTATGCGGGAAAGCGCCCGCTCTGGCCGGCCGCAGTGGCGTTCGTCGTGGTCGCGCCGGCGCTGCTGACGGCGACCAGCACCACCGCCGTGTACCCGACGATGTTTCGTGTGGTGTTCACAGCGGCAGCGGTGTTCGCCGGTCTCGCGGCGTGGGAGCTGTTCCGGCTGCGGATCAGCGCCCGTGACGTGGTGCTGCCGCTGGCGCTGGTGTCGTCGGCGTTCGTCGTGGTGGCGGTGTTCGGCGTCATCGCCGGACTCGCGGGCGTCGGATCCTCTCCCGGCGACGAGCTGCGCATGCTGCGCGACATCAACGGCGTCGGAATCCTGCTGACCAGCCAGTGCGCCGCGATCACGATCGTGCTCCTCGCCCGCGGCGAGGCACTGCTGCGCGGTGGCGGACGCAACAGTGCGGACGGCACCGCCACCAGCGCAGCGCTGCGGGCGCGCCTCGCCCGTGCTCAGCAGGCGCAGGAGCCGGCGTGGTCGCTACTGGACATCCGCTTGGACGATCCCGCAGACCTGGCGGAGGCCTCGGGCCCGGCCGTGTTCGCCAGCATCGTGGAGGCATTCCACGCGCACGTGCTCGACGCGCTGCCCGCCGCAGCCGACGTCGAGCGGGTCTCGGACGTGCGCGCGCTGGCCCTGCTGCCCGGTGGTGAGGACGCGGTGCGGCGCGAACTGCGGGCGCTGCTGCAGCGGGTCTCGACGATCGAGGACTCCGGGCCTCGCGCGTCCGTGCGCGTGTCGGCAAGCGTGGGCTGGGCCGGCGCGGCCGCCGCGGAGTACGACTTCGATGCGCTGGCGGCCGTTGCGGGCGATGCCGCCGTCCTCGCGCAGGACCGCGGTGGCGACCGCTGGGAGCGAGCCGGGGTCTCCACGCACTGACCGAGGGATCGGGGACGGACCGCGCGCAAGGACCGGTCGGCGGCCACGGCGGCTACCCTGGAAGGGTGATTCTCGGCGTGGACACCTCACTCGGCTCGGCCGTCGGCCTGATCGGTCGCGATGGGCGCACCCTCGCCGATGTGGCGCAGGCGGGACATCTCGGTCACGCCGAGGCGATCGGTTCCCTGCTGGAGCAGGTGCTCGCGGCCGCGCCGGCAGAGGGTTCCGAGGAGGTGCCGGATCCGCTCACGCATGTCGCCGCGGGCATGGGGCCCGGTCCGTTCACGGGGCTGCGGATAGGCATCGCCGCCGCACGCGCATTCGCGCTCGGGCGAGGCATTCCGGTGATCGCCGTGCCCAGCCACCACGCCGCCGCGCTCGCCGTGATCGAGGGCGAGCATCCGCCGCAGCACCCCTTCGCGATCCTCACCGACGCCCGCCGCCGCGAGACCGCGGTGACCGTGTACGAGGGGATCGACGTGGACGGCATCCCGCACGCCGTGGTCGACACGGTGCTCGTGCCGCAGGGCGACGTCGATCGCAAGCTGGGGGCGCTGCGTCGCTTCGAGGTCGCCGCGATCTCGGGAGCTGCCGTCGCGCGTGTCGCCCGCCGCGCGGTCGCCGCCGGACGCACCCTGACCGGATCCGAGCCGCTCTACCTGCGCGCTCCGGACGCCCGCGTGCCCTCGGCGCCGAAGCGGGTGGGGTCGTGATCCGCGCCGCGACGACGGCCGACCTCGATGAGATCATGCTCATCGAACGGCGCTCGTTCCCGACCGACGCGTGGAGCGTCGAGCTGATGGCGGCTGAACTCGCGAGCCCGCACGGCCGCTACTTCGTCGACGTGGAGAACGGCGCAGAGCAGGCCGAGGGCGAGCACGTGGTCGGTTACGGGGGTGTGCGCGCACTGCGCGGATCCGCCGACAGCGACATCCAGACCATCGCCCTCGATGCCGAGCACCGCGGATCCGGCCGCGGCAGAGCGCTGCTGCGGGCGCTGCTCGCAGAAGCGGCGGAGCGCGGCGCACGCGAGGTGTTCCTCGAGGTGCGCGCCGACAACCCGGTCGCCCAGGGGCTGTACCTCTCGGAGGGGTTCGCCGAGATCGGCCGGCGGGCCGGCTACTACCAGCCCGACGACGTGGATGCCGTGATCATGAAGCTCGACCTGCGCGGGAAGGGATCCGATGACTGACCAGCCCCTCGTGCTCGGGATCGAGACGAGCTGCGACGAGACCGGGATCGGGATCGTCCGCGGCCGGACCCTGCTGTCCAACACGATCTCGTCGAGCATGGACGAGCACGCCCGCTACGGCGGTGTCGTGCCCGAGGTCGCGGCCAGGGCGCACCTCGAGGAGATGCAGCCGGCGATCGAGCGGGCCCTCGCCGAGGCGCAGGTGCGACTGGAAGACCTCGACGCAATCGCAGTGACCAGCGGGCCAGGACTCGCGGGCGCACTCATGGTCGGCATCGGTGCGGCGAAGGGTCTGGCGGTGTCGCTCGGCAAGCCGCTGTACGCCGTGAACCACCTCGTCGGGCACATCGCCGCTGACATCCTCACACCCGACTCCGTGCCCCTGGAGTACCCCACGATCGCGCTGCTCGTCTCGGGCGGGCACACCTCGCTCCTGCACGTGCGCGACCTCACCACCGACGTCGAACTGCTCGGCGAGACCGTCGACGACGCCGCCGGCGAGGCGTTCGACAAGGTCGCCCGCATCCTCGGCCTGCCGTATCCCGGAGGGCCGGAGATCGACCGTGCGGCGGTGGACGGGGATCCCGCCGCGATCCGGTTCCCGCGAGGGCTGTCGCGTGCGTCGGATCTGGACAAGCACCGCTACGACTTCTCCTTCTCCGGGCTGAAGACCGCGGTCGCCCGCTGGATCGAGCGGGAGGAGGCCGCGGGCAACCCGATCCCCGTGGCAGACGTCGCCGCGAGCTTCCGCGAGGCCGTGGTCGACGTGCTCGTGACAAAGGCGCTGGCGGCCTGCGCCGACCGCGGCGTGCCTCGGCTGCTGCTCGGCGGCGGCGTCATCGCGAACCGCCGGCTGCGCGACGTCGCGCTCGCCCGTGCAGCGGAGGCGGGAGTGACGGTGCGGATTCCGCCGCTGTCGCTCTGCACCGACAACGGCGCCATGATCGCCGGGCTCGCGGCGGAGCTGATCGCCTCCGGCCGGCGCCCCTCCACGCTCGCGTTCGGCGCCGATTCGACGCTGCCGGTGACCGAGATCCAGGTCGCAGAGGACTCCTCCGCAGCGGCGGACGCTCGCGTCCGCGTGGGCGCCGAGGTCTGATGATGGCGACCACGGACGGGAAGGATCCGCAGCGCTACACCCGGCTGCCGACGGCTCCCGTGCCCGTGGGGGTGGAGAGCGGGCCGCAGCTGGACGGCGGGGTCGAGATCGAGGATCTCGAGCTCGACCGGGACGGCGCGACGGTGGCACACGAGGAGTGGCACCCCACGGACGGGACCGAGGCCCCGACGCCAGCGCCCGCCGAGCCGCGGCTGGCGCCATGGGCGCTGCTGTCCGCGATCGTGGCTCTGTTCGCCTCGCTGTTCGTCGGCTGGGGGATCCCGGTCGCGATCGTCTCGGTGATCGCCGCGATCATGTCGCTGCGCCGGCCGGAGGAGAGTCGTGCCCTGGCGGTCTGGGCGCTCGTGCTCGGGAGCGTGGCAACGCTGTACAGCGCGGGATGGCTGCTCTGGGCCGCCTACCGGTTCGGCTGGTTCGGATAGCGCCATGGCGGATCCGGAACCGGGCGAGGAACGTCGCGAGCTGGAGCGCCGTGCCTTCGGCCGGGACGGATCCGGCCTGAGTCCGGCCGAGGCCGCGCAGCTGACGGAGCTGCGGCGCGCGGATGCCGCCGCGCCGGGCCCGGAGCCTGCCGAAGGGACGCTCCCCACGTCAGGCGCCCAACCTGTTCCGGGGCGAGCGCACCGAGACGAAGGCTCCCCACCGCTCGCGCCCGATCCGCCGACGATGTCCCGTCTCGCTGACGGATCCGGCGTGATCGTCGGTGGAACGGGACGGAGTCGGCCGTTCGGGACAGCTCGTGAACGGGTAGTCGCCTGGTTCGCCACCGGCCGCGGGAAGCGCCCTCGCTACCTCATCGGCACAGCGGCGGCGTTGATCCTCGTCGGTCTGCTGATCGGCTGGGCCATCCCGCGCCCGCCCGACGTGGGGCTCGCCCTCCGGTCCGGCGAGGCTGAGCGGCGGGACACGCTCCTCCACGACGCGAAGTACGACCCCGGGAGCGTACTGCTGCTCGATCGGCAGGCGGATGCCCTGTTGTGGACCTGGACGGAGGTGGGTGGACAACTGCGCTGCGCCGCGCTGGACGTGCCGGGGTTGCCGATGGAGCGGCAGTGCCAGCGGATCGAGGACCTCAAGAAGAATCCGTACTCCCTTCAGGTGAACACGACCGTTGCTCCGGCTTCGGGCCGCAACGTGCAGGTCGGCTACGGAGGGGTCGTGTTCCTCGCGGGACGAGGGTTCCCCGGCGGGGCCATCCAGCGCTGGGAGGCCGAGTCGCGGACGATGAACCAGGGGATGAGCGACGCGGAGATCGCGGCGACGGCGAGGATCTCGGCCGAGCAGCAGCTCGAGGGGCTGTCCATCGTCGGGCGCTGGCGGGGGCTGACGATCTGGCGCGGCTACGCGGACAGCGGAACATCCCAATGCCTGATCGTCGAGGCCCCCGAAACGCAGCGGGCGTGCGGATCGGATGGCAGCACGTATGACGGCTCGTCGAAGGTTCTCAGTTTCACCGAGCCTGTGGATCCCCGCGGGACGGTGGTCAGGCTAGAGCTGGCCGCGACGCGGGACCGGCCCTCCGCGATCATCGAGATGCGCTTCGCCGTGTACGCCGTGCCGTATCTCATCATCACGGAGAACGCCGATGTCGGGGTCGAGGGACTCCTCACGGCGCCATGACGGCTCTCAGACCCGGTCCGCGAGGATCGCATGCCGCCTGTCGCCGATGCGCACGAGGATCAGGGTCGCCTCCGCGGAGCCGCGCAGGTTCAGCTTCTTGCGGAACGCGGCCGGATCCACGTCCACGCCGCGCTTCTTGATCTCCAGGCGTCCGATGCCCGACTTCTTGAGGGCGGATCCGATCGCCTTCGGGTTCATCGGCAGCACTTCGCGCACCCGGAACGATGCGGCGAACGGGCTGTCGGCAGGAGCATCGGAGGTCAGATACGCGATGTGCGGATCCAGCATGCCCGCGTCGAGGCTGCGCGCCAGGTCGCCGATCAGGCGGGCGCGGATCACGGCGCCGTCGGGCTCGTGCACATAGGCGCCGAGCTCCCGCACCTCGGCGTCCTCCGTGTCGGCAGGGGCGGTCAGCTCGTGCGCGCGGTCGCCGCGCATCACGAGCGCAGCTCGCCGAACACCTCCGCGCGCCAGTTCGCCCGACCACAGCACCAGCTCGACGACGTCACCATCCGCGCTCACCCACTGCGCCTCGACGTCGGTGGGGATCGTGTCCCGGTCATGGGCGGGCCCGAGCTTGATTCCGGTGGGGATGCGCGCGGCGAGCGCGAATGCCCAGTCCAGCGAGGGGGAGTAGTCGTCTGCGGAGACGCGACGGGTCTCGGAATGCCCCGCGCTGCGCCGTGCCGGATCCAGCCACACCGCCTCGGTCGCCCCTCCGGGGTCGTTGAGCGAGGACGCCGAAGGCGACCGAGACGAAACGCCGTCTCCAGCGGTCGAGGGCGCGTGATCCTCCGCGAACCCGTGCCGCACCTCGGCGTCGGATCCGAACGGCGCCAGGTTGTACGCCGCCAGCGCGGCCGTGACCTCGTCGGCATCCACGGCCGTGACCCGCAGTCCCGCGCCGGCGAAGGCGAGCGCGTCGCCGCCGATGCCGCACCCGAGATCGGACACGTGCGCGATCCCGGCGGCGCGCATCCGGCCGGCATGACGCGCGGCGACCGCGAGCCTGGTCGCCTGCTCCAGGCCGGCGCGCGTGAACAGCATCCGGTCCGCGAACTCGCCGAACTTCGCCGCCCCCTTCGTGCGCAGTCGCGCCTGGCCGACCACGGCGGACACGAACTCGGGCGAGTGTCCCTCCGCCCGCAGGCGCATGACCGCGCGGGCGGCCGCATCCGTGGATCCGATCTCGCCGAGCTCGTCGATCGCCCGCAGCGCCTCGGGCGTCAGCAGGGTTCGCAGTTCGCTCATATCCACGCGGTCCAGGCTATCCGTCCGCCATGCGCGGACCGGCCCGTCGAGTGCACGCGCTGTCGGCGAGGGCACACGTTCTTCGCGCCAACACGCAGTGCAGTCGGCGAGTGCGTGTGCTCTCGGCGCGGGGGCGGACGGCAGGGGCAGGTTGGCACTCTGATTGCATGAGTGCCAGCGATGTGCCTAGACTGTCGTTAGCACTCTCAGGCTGAGGGTGCTAATCAGTCTTGAACCGTCAAGAAAGAGGTAGACCGTGTCGGTTTCCATCAAGCCGCTCGAGGACCGCATCGTCATCAAGCAGGTCGAGGCCGAGCAGACCACCGCGAGTGGCCTGGTCATCCCTGACACCGCCAAGGAGAAGCCCCAGGAGGGCGAGGTCGTGGCCGTGGGCCCCGGCCGCATCGATGACAACGGCAACCGCGTCCCGCTCGACGTCAACGTCGGCGACCGCGTGCTCTACAGCAAGTACGGCGGCACCGAGGTGAAGTTCGGCGGCGACGAGTTCCTCGTGCTGTCCGCGCGCGACGTGCTCGCCGTCGTGGTGCGCTGAGCGTCCACTGACGTTTCGAAGGCCCGGATGCCCTGCGCATCCGGGCCTTCGTCGTGTCACGGACCCGATCGGGATCCGAGGGCCATCCATCTCGCACAGCGGCCTGCCTCCTCGCCGCGCGGCAATAAGGTGGATCGGTGACCACCACCCCCCGCAGCGCCCAGACCGTGGGCGTCGCCTCCGCGATCGGCGCGTATCTGCTGTGGGGCGTGCTGCCGCTGTACTTCCTGCTGCTCGCGCCGACGGGCCCTTGGGAACTGGTGGCCTGGCGGGTCGCGCTCTCGTTCGTGTTCTGCCTCATCCTGCTGGCGATCACCCGAGGCTGGAAGCCGCTGATGACGATCGTCCGGCAGCCGCGACTGCTGGCGCTGACGGCGCTCGCCGGGGTGCTGATCTACATCAACTGGCAGGTGTTCGTCCTCGCCACCCTGAACGGCGAGATCGTCGAGACCAGCCTCGGCTATTTCATCAACCCGATCGGCACCATGCTGCTGGGCGTGTTCGTGCTCAAGGAGAAGCTGCGCCGGCTGCAGTGGGTCGCGATCGGTATCGCGACCGTCGCGGTACTGGTGATCGTCTTCGCCCACGGCACCTTCCCATGGATCGCGCTCTCGCTGACCGCCTCGTTCGGCATCTACGGACTCGTCAAGAAGAAGATCGGTCCCTCGGTCGACGCCGTGAGCGGTCTCACCCTGGAGTCGTTCTGGCTGCTGCCGGTCGCTGTCGTACAGCTGATCGCCGTGGGACTCACCACCGGCATCACGATGGGCGCGAACGGCCCGCTCCATGCGAGCCTGCTCGCTTTCGCGGGCATCGCCACCGCCGTGCCGCTGCTGCTGTTCGCCGCGGGCACCCGCAGGATCGGGCTGACCGTGATCGGCATGATCCAGTTCATCACCCCGATCATGCAGTTCCTGGTCGGCGTGCTCGTCATGCACGAGCCGATGCCGACCGAGCGGTGGATCGGCTTCGCGATCGTCTGGGTTGCGATCGCCGTGTTCCTGATCGACCTCGCGCTCGCCGCCCGCCGGATCCGATCCGGCCGAGGAACAGTCGAGGCGTCGCACCCAGGCACCGACACGATCCCCGTGCCCTGACCGACTCGCGGCGGCCGCCTTCTGAATCGGGGTCGACCGGATCCGGGTCTGCTGGATCCCGCGTCTGCCGGATCGGCGTCTGCGGGATCCGCGTCCTTTAGATCCGGGTCTGCGCGACGATGGCGCAGCGAGCAGGGCCGCTGAGCTCCCGGCCCCAGTGGCCCACAGGGCCGGCCCCGCGTGCACCCCAGGCCTCGCTGTGGCCGCGTCCGCCTCCCTGCGCCGAGTGCGTGCGACCCGCTTGTGATCGACGCGCGCGTCACCTCCTCCCGGTCGCCGACTCCTTCCTCTGTGGCGAGTCGAGGTGCGGATGCCCGAAAGGCTCGCCGCATATCGGAACGGCTCGTGGGGAGCCATGGGGAGGCAAGCGTGCTGGTTCAGCAACTTCCGTCGGGGGACGTCGTCGCCCGGCTGGGCAGCGTCCGAGATCGGCCGAGCGTCACGAGCACGCGGGCTCTCCGTGAGGCGAGGACTCCGGCCGCGTCCGCGCCGCCGAAGCACCTGGTGTTCGGCGCGGTGACCATCTCGGTCCATGAGCACGACGCCGGCTCTGACCGCGCCTCCGGTGTCGCTGCCGGACGCCTGAGACTGTTCCTGGTGCGCGGGGGATCCGTCGAGATCCCCACCCGCGACGGCCGGCAGGTGATCCGCGATGGCCAGGGGATCGTGGTGACCGGAACGGCCTCGGTGCGCATGTCGTCCTCATCCTCCGGTGAGGTGATCGGCATCGGCATGCCCCTGGACGAGATCCCGCAGTTCTCGCTGCCGAGGAATGCGGCGATCCCCATCGAGGACGCAGCATTGCTCCGGCCCATCGGAGCGTTCGTGCACACCCTGCACGGCGACGATGAGATCGATGTGCTCTCGCGCGGGCGCTTCTCGCAGATCCTGCGCGACATGCTCCTGGTGGTGATCCGGCGGGCGACCGTCGGCGCCGGGCCTGGGACCGTGCCCTCCATCCATCAGCGCGCCGCCGCGATCCTGCGGCAACGTCATGCGGACGCGGGGCTCAGCCCCGCGGAGGTGGCGGCCGAGGTGAACGTGTCGCTGCGCCAGCTGGAGCGCGAGTTCCAGTCGTCGGGCCGGACGATCCGACAGGAGATCCGGCGCATCCGTGTGGCCGCCGCCGTGGCCCTGCTGCAGGAGGAGGGTCGGCCGCCGCAGACGATCGACGCCATCGCCGTGCAGGTCGGCCTGAGCAACGGGTCGAGTCTGGCGAGGGCGATGGCGGCCGAGAACCTGCCGTCGCCTGCACGCCTGCGTGCGGCGGCACGATCCGGCCTGCCAGGCCGCTGTCATACCTGACACGACCGGCTTCGCACGCGGGTCGACGGGGTGGAGCGCTCGGTGCTCCCGAGGGAGGATCCGCGGGTTGGATGACGGAGGACCACCGCCCCCGACACCCGCGGGGAGCGGTCTCACCGCCTCCGCCCCGACGGACGCAGACAGAACTGGAGCAGTCATGCCCGATACCCTTCCCGCACGCCAGGTACCCCGCCGCGCCATCGTCAAGGGTGCCGCGTGGTCGCTGCCGGTCATCGCCGCGGCGGTGGCGACGCCACTCGCGGCCGCCAGTGAGACGGCGCCCGTGGCGAACTACGCCGAAGTGACCGCGACGGCGAACCCGAAGGTCGGCACGAACCCGAACTTCAAGATCCAGGGCCAGTACACCGACGGCGCGAACTACGTCGACGGCTCCCTCAAGGCCGGCACCCTCGTCACCTTCACGTTCGCGAACGGCGCGACGGCCGCCTCGTACTCGGGCCTGTCCGGCCTGAGCTTCGTCAGCGGAGACCCTGCGGCCGGCGGGCCGGTCATCTTCCAGGTGACGGCGTCGACGACCGCGCAGGTCAAGGTGACGTTCAACAACGTCGCGCCGGTGGGTGGCGCCATCACCGCCGAGGTTCTCGGCGGCACGGGCACCGCGACGATCACGGCCTGATCTGGCGGCGGGACCGGTATCGGCCTCGTTCTCCTCTTCGCCCCGCGGCCGCCGTCATCCCCCTGTGACGGCGGCCGCTCGCATGCGCCGCGGATGAGCGCCCCTGAGCGTCCACTCCACGAGTCCGTTCCTGGGAATACCGCACCCCACGCGGCACTTAGAATCGATACACGCGCGCAGAAGAGGAGCCCCGCAACCCATGGAGCAGCACGACCCGTTCGGTTTTGTCGGATTGACCTACGATGACGTCCTGCTCCTGCCCGGGCACACGGACGTGATCCCGAGCGAGGCGGACACCTCCTCGCGTGTGACGCGCCGGATCTCGGTCGCCACACCTCTGCTCTCCAGTGCGATGGACACCGTGACCGAGGCGCGCATGGCGATCGCCATGGCACGCGAGGGCGGCCTGGGCATCCTGCACCGCAACCTCTCCATCGCCGATCAGGCCGCGCAGGTCGACCGCGTCAAGCGCAGCGAGTCCGGCATGATCACGGATCCGATCACCACGACCCCCGACGCGACGATCGCAGAGGTCGACGCGATGTGCGCGAAGTACCGCATCTCGGGTCTGCCCGTGGTCGACCCCGACGGCCGCCTGGTCGGCATCGTCACGAACCGCGACATGCGCTTCGTCTCCGGATCCGCCAAGCAGACCACGCTCGCGCGCGACGTGATGACGAGCGAGAACCTCGTGACCGCGCCCGTCGGCGTCGAGGCCGCACAGGTCATCGCGCTCTTCGCGAAGCACCGCGTCGAGAAGCTGCCGCTCATCGACGAGGACGGCAAGCTCGCCGGCCTCATCACCATCAAGGACTTCGACAAGAGCGAGAAGTACCCGCTCGCCACCAAGGACGACCAGGGCCGGCTGCGCGTCGGCGCTGCGATCGGCTTTTTCGGCGACGCCTGGGAGCGCGCCGAGGCGCTGCGCGACAAGGGTGTGGACGTGCTCGTCGTCGACACCGCCAACGGCCAGTCGCAGGGCGTGATCGACCTCGTCAAGCGACTCAAGGCGGATCCGTCCTTCGCGCACATCGACATCATCGGCGGCAACGTCGCGACCCGCGAGGGCGCGCAGGCGCTCGTCGACGCCGGAGTGGACGCCGTCAAGGTCGGCGTCGGCCCTGGCTCGATCTGCACCACCCGCATCGTCGCCGGTGTGGGCGTGCCGCAGGTAACGGCCGTGTACGAGGCGTCGCTCGCCGCGCGCCCGGCCGGCATCCCGGTCATCGCAGACGGCGGCCTGCAGTACTCCGGCGACATCGCCAAGGCGCTCGTCGCCGGTGCCGACGCCGTGATGCTCGGATCCCTGCTCGCCGGTACCGAGGAGTCCCCGGGCGAGATCGTGTTCCAGGGCGGCAAGCAGTTCAAGCTGTACCGCGGAATGGGCTCGCTCGGCGCGATGCAGACCCGCGGCAAGCAGACGTCCTACTCGAAGGACCGCTACTTCCAGGCCGACGTGCCCAGCGACGACAAGCTCATCCCCGAGGGCATCGAGGGCCAGGTTCCCTACCGCGGCCCGCTGTCCGCCGTCGCGTACCAGCTGGTCGGCGGCCTGCGCCAGTCGATGTTCTACGTCGGCGCGCGCACGATCGAGGAGCTCAAGACGCGCGGCAAGTTCGTGCGCATCACGGCGGCCGGGCTCAAGGAGTCGCACCCGCACGACGTGCAGATCGTGGTCGAGGCGCCGAACTACAAGCGCTGAGATCTCCGAAGGCCCGGATCCTGAAATCGGATCCGGGCCTTCGTCGTCCACCTGGCCCTGCTCGCTGGTCGCGTATTGCGGTCATCCCTGCCGCAGAACCGCAATCCGCGACCAGCGAGCAGGGGGGCTCAGCGACCCGCGGCGAGAGCCTCCGGAATGGCGGCCTCCGCCTCGACGTCGATCCCATCCTCCGCGTGCCCGCCGCGCCCAGCCGGCAGCCAGAGCGCGATGACGGCGGCGACCAGCAGTACCGCGGCGCCGGTGAACACGGCGGGGCGAGCGGCGTCGACGTAGTGGTCGGGCAGCAGCTGGCCGCCGGCGCCCACGAAGATCGCCGTCATCACGGCGGTGCCAAGGGCGACGCCCAGCTCGCGGAGCGTGGAGTTCACTCCCGACGCCTTCGCGTGGTCGATCAGGCCGAGCGTGGCGAGCAGTGCCGTCGCCGAGGGGGCGAAGACGAGGCCCATGCCGATGCCGGCGAGGACGAAGGGCGCGACGAGAGCGGCGTAGGGCACGTCTGTGGCGAGCTGGGCGGCCAGCCAGCCCAGGGCGACGCCTTGCAGCAGCAGGCCGGTGACGAGCAGCACCCTCGTGCCCACGCGCGGCGCGATCAGGCCCGCGAGCGGCGCCACGATCATCGGCGCGAGCGTCCACGGCGTCGTCTGCACGGCGGCATCGAGCGGGGTCGCACCCTGCACGACCTGCAGGAACTGGATCAGGATGAACACGGATCCGAAGGTGCCGAAGCTGAACGCGAAGCCGACGACGTTCGTGATCGAGAACGACCGGTCGCGGAACAGCCGCAGCGGCATGAGCGGCGCGGCCGAACGCAGCTGCCAGGCGAGGAACGCGATCAGGAGCGCGCCGCCCAGAGCCAGCTCGGCGATCACGCCGATCGTGTCCCAGCCGTCGTCGTTGCCGCGCACGATCGCGTGCACGAGGGCCAGCACGCCGCCGGCGGCGAGCACCGCGCCCGGCACGTCGATGCGCACGCGGGCGCCGAAGTCGTTGGCGAGCACCATCAGAGCCAGCGGGATCGCGATCACGGCGATGGGCACGTTGATCCAGAAGATCGCCTGCCAGTTCCAGCCCTCCATGATGGCACCGCCGATGAGCGGACCGACGGCGACGCCGAGCCCGGAGACACCGCCCCAGATGCCGATCGCGAGCGGGCGGCGGGCGGCGGGCACCGCGCCGGTGAGGAGGGCGAGCGACAGCGGCATGACGGCGGCCGCACCCAGCCCCTGCACCGCGCGGGCGGCGATGAGCTGGCCCGGGTCTGTGCTGAGCGCCGCGAACAGCGAGCCGGCCCCGAACAGAGCGATGCCGAGGGCGAACACGGTGCGGCGGCCGAACCGGTCGCCGAGCGCGGAGGCGACGAGGATCGCGCCGGCGAAGGCCAGCGTGTACGCGTTCACGAACCACTGCAGTTGCTCGATCGTGGCGCCCATCTCGCGGTGCAGCACGGGGAGGGCATTGGTCATGACGAGGTTGTCGAGGGTCGCCATGAACATCGGCAGGGAGGCGGCGGCGATGACGAGCGCGACCGGGCGCGATGGCCGGGGCGCGAGGGTGTTGCGGCTCCGGCGAGCGGCCGGGGCGGGCGAGGGAACGGTCATGGGAAGCTCCAGTTGTAATTGAATGATTACTAGCGCTTGAGTCAATGTAGTAATCGAATGATTACAAAGTCAAGTCATTCGCTGATAACCTTTCGGCATGACATCCGCAGCGCCCACGGACACCGCCCACGGCGACGACTCCGGCCGCCGTCTCTCCTCTCCGGAGCGGCGCGCGCAGATCATCCTCGCCGCGCTGACGGTCTTCGGCTCGCGCGGCTACGAGGGGGCCACGACCGACCAGGTCGCGCGCGCCGCGGGCGTCAGTCAGCCCTATGTCGTGCGCCTGTTCGGATCCAAGGAGAACCTCTTCCTCGCGACGATCGAGTTCTCGCTCGACCGCCTGCTGTCGGTCTTCCGCGAGGCGCTCGCCGCGTCCGACGAGGGCGGCGAGCAGCCCGTCGGCAAGCGCATCGGGGAGGCCTACGTCGACCTCATCGAGGTGCGGGGTCTGCACCAGACGCTCGCGCACGCCTATCTCCTCGGCAGCAATCCGGCCATCGGAGCTGCGGCCCGCCAGGGGTTCGCGAGGGTCTGGCGCTTCTTCCGGGACGAGGTGGGCCTCGAAGCCGACGAGGCGCGCAGCTTCCTCGCCGAGGGCATGCTCATCAGCACCATGATCGGACTGCGGATCGTGGACGACTATGGATCCGATCCGCAGATCACCGAACTGTTCCGGGCGTGCTTCCCCAACAAGCTGCCGCATGTGCTCGAGGTGCTGCCGCGCAACGAGCACCGGCTGTAGCCAGCGGGGCAGCGGCCCTGTGCGGCTGCGACGGATGCACGATGCTGCGACGCATGCAGGACGAATCCGGTGATTCAGCCCTGCAGGCGTAGCGCGGTCCTGCACGTCTCGCGCCTGCAACCGCACACATCGTCACCGGATCCGGCCGGCCGCTGTTCCTGATAGCCTGGTGGGCTCGCTGTCGCGCAAGAGCTCGCGGGCGAAAGGACCACCACCGTGGGGTACATCGATGTCGCCGGCGTCTCGCTCACCCTGCCCGACGGCCGCCCCCTGCTCGATGAGGCCTCGTTCCGCGTCGGCGCCGGATCCACGAGCGCCCTGATCGGGCCGAACGGCGCCGGCAAGTCCACGATCCTGCGGATCATCCGCGGCGACCAGGCTCCGGACGCCGGGGTCGTGACGATCGACGGATCCCTCGGCGTGATGGACCAGTTCGTGGGCCACGGCCAGGAGGGGCAGACGGTGCATGAGCTGCTCATCGCGGTCGCCCCCTCGCGCATCAGGGAGGCGGCCGAGGCGCTCGAGTCCGCCGAGAACGCCCTGATCGAGGACGACACCGAGCCCACGCAGATGCGGTATGCGACCGCGATCGCCGAATACGCGGACGCCGGGGGATACGAGCACGAGACGGTCTGGGACCAGTGCACGGTGGCCGCTCTCGGCGTCCCGTTCGAGCGGGCGCGGTTCCGCGATCTCGCGACGCTTTCCGGCGGCGAGCAGAAGCGGCTCGCGCTCGAGGCGCTGCTGCGCGGCCCGGATGATGTGCTGCTGCTCGACGAGCCGGACAACTACCTCGACGTGCCGGGCAAGCGCTGGCTCGAGGAGCGGTTGCGCGAGACGCCGAAGACGGTGCTGCTCGTGTCGCACGACCGCGAGCTGCTCGCCAGGGCGGCCGATCGCATCGTCACCCTCGAGCCGGGCGGCGCGGGCGCCACGGCGTGGGTGCACGGCGGAGGGCTCGGCACCTACCATCAGGCACGGATCGATCGGATGGACCGGCTCGATGAGCTGCGTCGGCGCTGGGACGAGCAGCACGAGAAGCTGAAGACCCTCGTCGCGAACCTCAAGGTCAAGGCGTCCGCGAACGACGGCTTCGCCTCGCGCTATCAGGCCGCGCAGACCAGACTGCGCAAGTTCGAGGAGGCGGGTCCGCCCGAGGAGCGCCCGCCCGCGCAGGACTTCGACATGCGACTGCGCGGTGCGCGCACGGGCAAGCGCGCGATCGTGTGCACCGACCTCGAGCTGACCGGTCTCATGCGGCCCTTCGATGCTGAGCTCTGGTTCGGCGACCGTGTGGCTGTGCTGGGCTCGAATGGATCCGGGAAATCGCACTTCCTGCGGCTGCTGGCCCGCGGCGGCAGCGATCCCGATGCGACGCTCGGACATCTCACGAGCGCCGGGGAGCGGCTCGATGAGGTCGCCCACACCGGCACGGCGGTGCTGGGCGCACGCGTCGTGCCTGGGCTGTTCGCGCAGACCCACGCGCATCCGGAGTTCGCCGGACGCACGCTGCTCGAGATCCTGCACCGCGGCGACGACCGCAGGGCGGGGATGCCCCGGGATGCGGCCAGCTCGGCCCTGGACCGCTACGGGCTGGTGCGCCAGGCGCAGCAGGAGTTCTCGCAGCTCTCCGGCGGGCAGCAGGCACGGTTCCAGGTGCTGCTGCTCGAGCTGTCCGGTGCGACCCTGCTCCTGCTCGACGAGCCCACGGACAACCTCGACCTCGAGTCGGCCGAGGCGCTCGAGGACGCGACCGCGAGGTTCGAGGGCACCGTCGTCGCGGTCACCCACGACCGCTGGTTCGCGCGCTCGTTCGACCGCTTCCTCGTGTTCGGCGAGGACGGCGGCGTGTACGAGTCGGACGCGCCGGTGTGGGACGAGCGCCGGGTCGCGCGCACCCGCTGAGGGCGGCAGAGGCAACCCGGGTAGGCTGGGGTCGTGACTCAGGAGATCGAGCTCGGCCGAGGCAAGCGCGCGCGTCGCGCATACACGTTCGACGACATCGCGGTGGTGCCGTCGCGGCGCACCCGCAACCCGGAGGACGTCTCCACCGCGTGGACGATCGATGCGTTCCCGTTCGAGATCCCCGTGCTCGGCGCCCCGATGGATTCGGTGATCAGCCCTCGCACGGCCATCATGCTGGGCCAGCTCGGCGGCCTGGGTGTGCTCGACCTCGAGGGCCTGTGGACCCGCTACGAGGATCCGCAGCCGCTGCTCACCGAGATCGCCGGTCTCGACGAGGCCACCGCCACTTCGCGCATGCAGGAGCTCTACGCCGAGCCGATCAAGCCCGAGCTGATCAAGGCGCGTCTGGCCGAGATCCGTGAGGCCGGGGTCACGGTCGCCGGATCCCTCACGCCGCAGCGTACCCAGGAGCTGTACCAGACCGTCGTGGAGGCGGGCGTCGACCTGTTCGTCATCCGGGGCACGACCGTCTCGGCCGAGCACGTGTCGAGCGTCGCCGAGCCGCTGAACCTGAAGAAGTTCATCTACGACCTCGATGTCCCCGTGATCGTGGGCGGTGCCGCCACCTACACCGCGGCCCTGCACCTCATGCGCACCGGCGCGGCGGGCGTGCTGGTCGGCTTCGGTGGGGGAGCGGCCTCCACCACCCGCGCCACGCTGGGCATCCACGCGCCGATGGCCACGGCCGTCTCCGACGTCGCCGCAGCGCGCCGTGACTACCTCGATGAGTCGGGCGGCCGCTACGTGCACGTGATCGCCGACGGCGGCGTGGGCACCTCGGGCGACATCGTCAAGGCGCTCGCGATGGGCGCCGACGCGGTCATGCTCGGCGTCGCGCTCGCGCGAGCCACCGACGCTCCCGGCCAGGGCTTCCACTGGGGTCCCGAGGCGCACCACCCGAAGCTGCCGCGCGGCCGGCGCGTGGCGGTCGACGGCGTCGCGACGCTCGAGGAGATCCTGTACGGTCCCGCCCCCGTCGCAGACGGCACCGCCAACCTCATCGGCGCCCTGCGCAAGTCGATGGCGACCACGGGCTACTCCGACCTCAAGGAGTTCCAGCGCGTCGAGGTCGTGCTCTCCCCGTACGAGTCCTGAACGTCCGCCGTTCTTGAACCGTCCCGTGTCCTCTCCGCAGCACTCCGCCGTTCCGACCCCGGAGTTTCCGCCGACCCTGCGCGAGGTCATGCTGCGCGGCCGGTGGATCGGCATGCTGCTGCTGTGCCTCGTGGTGGCCGGCGTGTTCGCCTGGCTCGGCCAGTGGCAGCTCGGCCGCGCCATCGACACGAACCCGCCGCCGCCCGGGGCCACCGAGAAGGTGCTGCCGATCGACCAGGTCGTGAAGCCGGGCGCCTACCTGGACGCACCTCTGGTGGGTCAGCGCGCCGAGACCAGCGGATCCTGGGTCCCCGATGACTTCCTCATCGTCGCCTCGCGTTTCAATGACGGTGCCGAGGGCTATTGGGTGACCGGGCAGCTGCGCATCGCCGGCACCGCGGAGCCCACCTCGCTGGCGGTCGCGATCGGCTGGGCCCCCGATGAGAAGGCCGCCAAGGCCGCTGTGCAGCGCCTGGAGCAGACCGCCGACGGATCCGTCGTCTCTGTGACCGGTCGACTCATCTCCGATGAGGGGCCCGTGGCCCCGCCGCAGGATCAGCCGACCCGCATGGACCGGATGTCGCCGGCCGCGCTGCTCGGGTTCTGGCACGACACCGCCGAGCTGAACGTCTACCGGCCGTACCTCGCTTCCGCCACCCCGCTCGGCGGACTCGACACGATCTCCTCGCCGGCGCCGGAGGAGCACTCCTCGGTCAACTGGCTGAACATCTTCTACGCCGTCGAGTGGGCGATCTTCGCCGGTTTCGCGTTCTACCTCTGGTACCGACTGGCGAAGGATGCCTGGGAGCGCGAGGTCGAGGACTTCGACGAGCGGCACGGCACCGCCGGCGGCTGAGTCCCGCACTCTGCTGCGAGTTGAGTCCCGGCGCGCCACCGTGGGCCGCGGCCTGACCCCTCGCGTGGGAGATGTGCGCTTCGCTCGGAGGGATTCCCGGATCCGGTCCGAGGATGGCGTACATCTCCGAAAGAGACGACCGCGAACCTCCCGCTCGTACGAGCAAGGAGCGCGTCTGCCCTGCACCTTCGCGCGCCATCCGGTGAAGATCCGTTGTCCTGACAGTGAACTCCTCTCAGCGCGCCCCTAAGGTCCTTGAAGCCCATGCATAGCCTCGCTTAGGGTCGGGTCGTATGCGCCGTCCCCAGGCGGCGCCGTCGGCGGTCCCACGAGGCGGCCGGCGCCCCACCCCGCGAGGAGACAGCACCTTGACGAACGTCCCTGCCGACGAGAACCGCGTGGTTCCCGCCGTGAATCGCAGAAGGCGGGTGCGCCTGTGCGCGCTCGCCGTCACCACCATCAGCGCCGTCGGCGCCGGCGCCCTCGTGGCGCTCCCGGCCTTCGCCGACACCTCCGGAACCGGGGTGGTGATCAACGAGGCGTATCTCTCCGGCGGCAGCGCCGGCGCGGCGTTCACGAACAAGTTCGTCGAGCTCTACAACCCCACCGACGCGGCGATCGCGCTCGACGGCACCTCCGTGCAGTACCGCTCCGCGAGCGGCACGGGCAACGCCAACGGCGTCGTCCCGCTCGCCGGATCCATCCCCGCGCACGGCTACTACCTCGTGCAGGGCGGCAGCAACGGCGCCAACGGCGCTGCGCTGCCCTCGCCCGACGCGACCGGCGGCCTGAACCCCAGCGGCTCCGCGGGCACGATCGCGCTCGTCAAGGGCACGTCGGCGGTCGCGCTCCCGACCGGATCCGTCGTCGGCAGCGCCGACGTGATCGACCTGCTCGGCTATGGCACGTCCAACACGTTCGAGGGCGCCGCGGCGACCGCTCCCGCGGGCAACACCGACGTGAAGTCGCTCAACCGCGCCCAGGGCGCGGACACCGACGCGAACAACGTCGACTTCGCGCTCTCGGCGTCGATTACGCCGACCAACACCAAGAACAACGGCACCGACCCGGGTCCCGACCCCGAGCCGACGCCGACCCCGACCCCGACGGACACCCCCGCTCCCGGTGCGGCGAAGGCCATCGCCGAGGTGCAGGGCACCGGCGACACCTCGCCGTTCGTCGACCAGACCGTCACCGTGCAGGGCGTCGTCACCGGCGACTACCGCACCGGCGGCTACAAGGGCGTCACGATCCAGACCGCCGGCACCGGTGGCGACGTCAAGACGGCAGGCGCCTCGGACGGCATCTTCGTCTACCTGAACGCGCTCGCCCCGTCCGTGGCGCGCGGCGACCTCGTCTCGGTGACGGGCAAGGTGTCGGAGTACTTCGGCCAGACGCAGATCACCCCGGCCACGGTGGGCGACATCTCCGTGGTGACGGCCGGCGCGGGCCTGCCGCAGCCGGTCGCGCTGCCCGACAGCGTGCGCGGCGCCGACCGTGAGGCGTACGAGAACATGCTCGTCGCGCCCACCGGTACGTACAAGCTCGCGTCCAGCCACCAGCTGTACAACTACGGCACGCTGTGGCTCAACGCCGGTGACAAGCTCAACGTCAAGGCGACCGAGCTCGCTCGCCCCGGTGCCGAAGCAGACGCGATCACCGCCGCCAACCGCGCGAACCGGATCCTGCTCGACGACGGCTGGTCGTCGCAGATCGGCAAGGGCGGACACACCGGCGGTCAGCCGTACTTCACGAAGGACACGGTCGTGCGCAACGGCGACACCGTGAGCTTCCCCGCCGAGGGCGAGGTCCTGCAGTACGGCTTCGACGACTGGCGGCTGCAGCCGGTGGTGCCGATCTCGGGTACGAGCGACGCCTCGCACAAGCCGACGTTCGGCAACGAGAACCCGCGCACGGACGCCCCGCCGGCGACCGGCGGCGACGTGAAGGTGGCGTCGTTCAACGTCTACAACTTCTTCACGACGCTCTCCAGCGAGAACGCCGACGCGCGTGGCGCGAAGACGGCGGCGCAGTTCCAGATCCAGCGCTCGAAGATCGTCTCGGCGATCAACGGACTGGGCGCCGACGTGGTCGGTCTCATGGAGGTCGAGAACGGGCCGAAGTTCGGACTCCCGCTCGACGCGCCGCTGCAGAACCTCGTGCAGGGGCTCAACGACGCGGCCGGATCCGACGTGTGGGACTACGTCCGCACGCCGCAGGCGCTGAACGACGCGTCCATCACCGACGCGATCACCACCGCGATCATCTACAAGAGGGCGTCCGTCACGCTCAAGGGCGATGCCTCGACCATCGTCGATGAGACCGTGTTCGGCAACGCGCGCGAGCCGATCGCGCAGACGTTCCAGACCGCCCAGGGTCGCGTGCTCTCGGTCGTCACGACGCACCTGAAGTCGAAGTCCCCGCCGCAGAATGCGGGACCGGAGCCGGCCGACGGCCAGGGCTTCTTCAACGCCGACCGCGTCGCGCAGGCCAAGGCCGAACTGGCCTTCGCGCAGAAGGTGCAGAACGACTCGGGCAGCGGCGATGTGTTCCTGGTCGGAGACTTCAACGCCTATGGCAAGGAGGATCCGATCGACGTGTTCACCCAGGCCGGGTGGACCGACGTCGAGCCGACGCACGCGGCGGGGCAGTACACCTACTCCTTCGACGGTGAGCTCGGATCCCTCGACCACGTGATCGCGTCGCCGTCCGCAGCGAAGGCCATCACCGGCGCCGGCGTGTGGAACATCAACTCGCCGGAGTGGAGCGACCGCGGCTACGCGTTCGCCGCCACCGAGGCGGGCACGCCGTACCGCTCCAGCGACCACGACCCGATCGTCGTCGGGCTCAAGGGCGCAGCGGATCCGGTCGACATCAACATCGCGACGATCAACGACTTCCACGGACGCATCGAGGCCGACGGCGCCGCCGCCGGCGCCGCGGTCGTGGCGGGCGCGGTCGAGCAGTTCCGCAAGCAGAACCCGAACACGATCTTCGCGGCTGCCGGTGACCTCATCGGCGCCTCCACGTTCACGTCGTTCATCCAGCAGGACAACCCCACGATCGACGCGCTGAACGCCGCCGGTCTCGACGTGAGCGCGGCCGGCAACCACGAGTTCGACCAGGGCTACGCCGACCTCCGCGACCGGGTCATCCCGCGTGCGGACTGGACGTACCTCAGCTCGAACGTGTTCCTCACCGCCGACGGCAAGCCGGCCCTCACCCCGGCGTGGGTGAAGGACGTGCAGGGCATCAAGGTGGGCTTCATCGGCGCGGTGACCGAGGATCTGCCGACCCTCGTCTCGCCGGACGGCATGAAGGGCCTCGAGGTGCGCGACATCGCCACCTCCGTGAACCAGGTGGCTGCCACGCTGAAGGACGGCGATGAGTCCAACGGCGAGGCCGATGTGATCATCCTGCTCGTGCACGAGGGCGCGACCACCACCGATGTGGCCAGCATCACGCCCGAGTCGCGTCTGGGCGAGATCGTGAACGGCGTCGACAAGAGCGTGAACGCGATCGTCTCGGCGCACACGCACCTCGCGTACAACCACGTGATCGACGGACGCCCGGTGGTCTCCGCCGGCCAGTACGGCGAGAACATGGGCCTGATGGACCTCAAGGTCGACCCCGCCACGAAGAAGCTGCTCTCGATCACCAACGAGATCAAGCCGCTCACCGTCAACAAGGTGCCGCAGTACCCGGCCGACCCCGCGGTGCAGGCGATCGTCGACGCGGCGAAGAAGAAGGCCGACGAGCTGGGTGCTGTGAAGCTCGGCGACATCACCGCCGACTTCAACCGCGCACGGCAGAGCGACGGCAAGACGGAGAATCGCGGTGGCGAGTCCACCCTGGGCAACTTCGTCGCCGACGTGCAGAAGTGGTCCACCGGAGCCGACTTCGCGGTGATGAACCCGGGTGGTCTGCGCGCCAACCTCACCTACGCGTCCAACGGCGCGGGGGATGCGGACGGCAGCGTCAGTTACCGGGAGGCGGCGACGGTGCAGCCGTTCGCCAACACCCTGATGACGGTGAAGCTTACCGGCGCCCAGGTGAAGCAGGTGCTCGAGCAGCAGTGGCAGCCCGCGGGTTCCGCGCGTCCGTTCCTCAAGCTCGGCGTCTCCAAGGAGCTGACCTACACGTACGACCCGGCCGCTGCGGCGGGGTCGCACATCACGGGCATCTTCGTGAACGGCGCACCGATCGATGCGGCCGCGACCTACACGGTGGGGGCCAACGCCTTCCTCGCGGCAGGCGGCGACGCGTTCACGGCGTTCCAGCAGGGCGCCGACAAGAAGGACACCGGCAAGGTGGACCTGCAGTCGATGGTCGACTGGTTCGCCGCGAACAAGACCGCGACCCCGGATCTCGCTCAGCGCGCGGTCGGTGCGGTGCTCTCCGCTCCGACGGATGCGGCCGGCTACAAGCCGGGAGAGAGCGTCACCCTGAACCTCACCTCGCTCGCGTTCACCGCGGGGGAGCAGGCTCCGGGCGGTGTCACGGTCACGCTCGGCGGTTCGCCGCTCGCGACGTCCGCGGTCGATGGGGCCATGACGCTCGACGCGTATGACGAGGCGGGCAAGGCCACGCTGACGTTCGCGATCCCCGCGGGCCTCAACGGCGCGCAGACGCTGCACGTCGCGGTCGCCGGCGCGGGCACCGTTGTCGACCTGCCGATCACGGTGGCAGGTCAGACCGGGCCGTTCCAGGGGACCGTCGAGGTCGCCGGCAACGGCAAGGTGCAGGCCGGCGGTCCGGTGGCGATCCGTGGGGCGAAGTTCACCCCGGGTCAGACCGTGACGCTGGAGCTGCGCGGCAAGAAGGGCGAGGTCGTCGCACTGGGTACGGCGGTGGTCGGTGTGGACGGTGCGTTCTCGGCGGCACCCGTCGTGCCGAAGAGCACGCAGCCCGGAAAATACACCCTCGCGGTCGTGCAGGCCGACGGCAACCAGGCCACCGCAGCCGTGCAGGTCAGCCGCGGCAACGGCCACGGCGGCGTGCTCGAGGTGATCGGCACGGTCTTCGGCTGGGTGTGGGATCTGCTGAAGTCCTTCTTCGGCTGATCCGCCACGGTGCGATCAACGGAGGCCGTCGGGTTCGCCCGGCGGCCTCCGTCGTCCGTGCCGTGGGCCGGCCCTGTCGGGTCGGTAGGGCGAGCCGGCCCCTCGGTCAGGCCTGATCTGCCCGGGGCGAGGCCGTCGAGGATCGTACGACCAGGGTCGTCGACAGCTCCGTGCGGGCTGCAGGGGTTCGACCGAGTCGGAGCTGGACGAGTGCGTCCACGGCGGCAGCGCCCATCTGCGCTAGTGGCTGGCGGATGGTGGTCAGCGGCGGATCCGTCCAGCCCGCAGGCGGCAGATCGTCGAAGCCGATCACCGAGATGTCCTCGGGGATGCGCAACCCTTGCTCGTGAAGGGCGTGGATCGCCCCGATCGCGGTGTCGTCGCTCGCGGCGAAGATCGCTGTGGGCGGCTGGGCGAGCGCCAGCAGCGTGTTCGTCGCGGCGAGTCCTTGATCCATGCCGTAATGCGCGCGAATGACGAGGTCGTCGTCGACGCGGAGGCCGGCCTGCAGCATCGCTGCCTGGAAGCCCGCGAGGCGCGCGATCGCGTTGTCCTGGTCGAGCGATCCCGTGATCGTCGCGATGCGCCGGTGACCGAGCGCCAGCAGATGCTGTGCGGCGTCGAAAGCGCCTTGGAAATTCGTGGCGGCGATCGACAGCGCGCCCTCGGGGGCACGGTGCAGCGGATCCACCACGACGAGGGGGACGCCGGCCTCGGCAAGAGCGCGACGTGCGTCATCGCTCGGCACGGCGACGACGCTCAACAACCCGTCGGTGCCCCGGGCCAGCGCGTGCCGCACCCAATCGTCGCAGTCGTCGGGTGACGGTTCCACGGCGAGCACGACGTCCTTGCCGTGGGCTCGTGCGGCCTCGACCGCGCCGCGCACGACGGCCTCGGACCATGCTCCGTCGAGGCTGACGACGCGGACATCCAGGAAACCCGTGGTTGCTCGGGGGCGGATCGCATAGCCGTGCCGTTCGAGCACCGCGGTGACGCGCTCCCGCGTGGCGAGGGCGACGTCGGGGCGCGAATTCAGGACCTTCGAGACGGTGGGAACGGAGACTCCGGCCTCCGAAGCGATCAGGTCGAGGTGGACTGCCATGGTTCCCTTCATCGGACTTTCCGAAAACACTATCGCACGCTCCGGCAGAAGAAAAGCGATTCTGGCAGTAGACGGATGGGACTTTGCGCCCTACTATTTCGACAACAGCAGTCGAAATTTCGTAAAGACATGTCGAAACACGAAGGAGTGCGCATGCGAAGGTTGCGAGTCACCACGATCACGGCGATGGCGCTCGGCGCCGTCCTGATCCTCTCGGGATGCGGGCGCGGGGCGGCCGGCGACGCCGGCGGGCAGGGGTCCGCCGGACCGGCCGCCGAGGGCAAGGCCGACGGCGTCGTCGAAGTCTGGACGGCCGGCGGCCACGCAGACAATCTCAAGCTCCTCGCCAAGCCCTGGCTGAAGGCGAATCCGCACGCCACCCTGAAGGTCACGGATGTGCCCTGGGATCAGGTGATCACGAAGGTCCAGACCGCGACGGCTGCGGGGAAGGGCCCGGACATCATCATGACCGGCAGCGATCAGACGGCCACCGCGATCGGCATGGGTGCATTCGAGCGGGTGCCGGACGGCGTCTACGACACGAAAGACTTCTACCCGGCCGCGGTGGACTCGGTGACCGGCCAGGACGGTGCCTACGCGATGCCCTGGTACGTCGAGACCCGCTTCCTGTTCTATCGGAAGGACATCGCGGCCCAGCTCGGCCTGTCGGCGCCGAAGACCTGGGCGGACATCGAGAAGATGGCGGCTGCTTTCAAGGCCCGCCCCGGAGGGACCTACGGCATCAGCCTGCCGCGACCGGTCGAGCAGCCCGCGCAGGTCATCGTGCCGTTCGACTCGCAGGCCGGAGGAAAACTGACGGACGGGAAGAAGTGGACCATCGACACTCCTGAGCTGATCTCGGCGCTGGACTTCTACGCCGGCTTCTTCGCGCGTCACGAGGCGCCTCTGGAGACGACCGACGCCACGTTCGAGAACGGCGGCACGCCGATGTTCATCTCGGGACCGTGGATGCTGGATGTCTTCTCGCAGGCGATCAAGACCGGCACGGCGCCCGCCGACTTCACCATGGACGCGGTCGGCTACACCGTGTTCCCGACCGGTCCCGGCGGCAACAACAACCAGTACATCGGCGGGGGCAACCTCGGCGTCTTCGCCTCGGCGAAGAACAAGGCGTCGGCATGGTCGCTGCTGTCGTGGATGGGGAAGAAGACGCAGCAGGAGGAATGGTTCGGCCTGCAGAAGGAGCTCCCCGCGAACATCGCCGCCGGTGAGATCCCGTCGATCCAGGACAATCCCGTGACGAAGGTGCTCATGCAGCAGATGAAGGACACCGTCGCGATGCCGAACTATCCGGCGTGGTCGCAGATCGCGGATCTCCTCGGCAAATACTCGGAGCAGGTCGCCAGCGGGCAGATCACGAGTGCGCAGGCCGCGAAGGAGATCCAGGCCAAGGCGGACGGGATCGGGCTCGGGTGGTGAACAGCACGCCGAAGCGGCCGGGGAAGACTTCTTCCCTGGCCGCGCAGCGCCGCCGCTCGGCGCTCATCGCGTGGATCTTCGTCGCGCCGTTCGTGCTGACGTTCGGTGTGTTCAGCATGATCCCGCTCGTGAGCTCGCTGGCGATGTCGTTCACCGACCTCAGGGCGCGCGACATCCGCAACCCGTTCAACGTCGATTTCGTCGGGTTCGCGAACTTCGTCACGGTCCTCACCGACGAGTCGTTCCTGCACGCGCTGCGCAACACGCTGTTGTTCGTCGTGATCGGGGTGCCCGCCACGATGTTCATCGCATTGGTCCTCGCGGTCCTGCTGAATTCGCTGAGCCGCCGGGTGGCGACGTTCTTCCGCGTCGGCTACTACATGCCGGTGATCACCACGATCGTCGCCGTCGCGATCGTGTGGCGCCTGATGTACCAGGACACCGGGGTCATCAACACGATCCTCGGCTGGATCGGGATCAACGGACCGAACTGGCTGAGCGATCCGCACACGGCGCTCCTCGCCATCACGGTGATGGCGATCTGGCGGAACATCGGAGGATCGATGGTCATCTTCCTTGCAGGGCTGCAGAGCATCCCGTCGGAGATCAACGAGGCGGCGTCGATCGATGGGGCCGACGCCAGGCAGAAGTTCTTCCGGGTGACCATCCCGATGATGATGCCGACGATCCTCCTCAACACGATCCTCATCACCACCGGGTACATGCAGTTCTTCGACGAGCCGTTCGTGATGACGAACGGCGGCCCGCTGGACTCGACGACCTCGATCGCATTGCAGGTCTACAACCAGTTCAAATACGGGAACTATTCGGTCGGGGCAGCAGGCGCGTACGTCCTGTTCGTGCTCGTCGGCATCCTTGCGATCGTCCAGTTCCGCTTCTTTCGGCAGAGGACCTGACCATGACCGCTACGCGCACGCATCGGCCCCCGCTCCGCTGGGGCAATCTCCTGGTGATGATCGTCCTCTCGATCGGCCTCGCCGCCACGATCCTGCCGTTCGTGTGGATGGTGCTCGGAGCGTTCAAGACGAACGCCGAGATCATGGCACGACCGGTCACGTGGTGGCCCGAGCATCCGACGCTGGACAACTTCACGGCATGGCTCTTCGAGTTCGACATCGTCCGACCGTTCGTCAACTCGGTGATCCTGGCCGGCGCCACCGTCGCGACGACCCTGCTGTTCTCATCGATGGTCGGCTGGGCGCTGGCGAAGATGAGCTTCCCCGGGAAGAACGTGATCATCGTCGTGGTCCTGTCCACCATGTTCGTCCCCGGGATCGTCACACTGATCCCGCAGTTCGTTCTGATCGCGAATCTGGGCATGGTGAACACCTACTGGGGGCTGATCCTCCCCGGCATGGTCGGAGCGTTCGGCGTCTTCCTGATGAGGCAGTTCATGCTCGAGATCCCCGACTCCCTGCTGGATGCCGCCCGGATCGACGGAGCAGGGGAGTTCAGGACGTTCTTCCAGATCGTCCTGCCGCTGTGCAAGGCGCCGCTGGCGACGCTCGCGATCTTCACGTTCATGGGGTCGTGGAACAGCTTCCTCTGGCCGCTGATCATCTCCCAGGACGATTCGATGTACACCCTCCCGGTATCGCTGGCGCTGTTCTCGTCGGATGCCGGTGGACACGGGACGGAGTTCGGACTGCAGATGGCCGGATCGTTCCTCATCGTGATCCCGGTGCTCGTGCTCTTCGTCGCGATGCAGAAGCACTTCGTCCAGGGCATCGCGATGACCGGCATCAAATGACCGCACCTCTTCACAATCCATCCGAAGGGATCCACACCGCATGACTGCATTCACCCCCGCGCCCGACCGATTCCTGTGGGGCGCCGCGACGGCGGCGCATCAGGTCGAAGGCGGCAACGTCAACACGGGGCATTGGGAGCTCGAGTACGCACCGGGGACCACTGTCCCAGAGCCCTCGGGCGATGCCTGCGATTCCTACCACCGCTTCCCCGAAGACATCGGGCTGCTGGCAGAAGCCGGACTCAATGCGTACCGGTTCTCGGTGGAGTGGGCACGCATCGAACCCGAGGAGGGGGTCGTGTCGCGCGCCCAGCTGGATCACTACCGACGCATGATCGACACGTGCCGAGATCGCGGCATCGACCCCGTCGTGACGCTGCATCACTTCACGTTCCCGCGCTGGTGGGAGCATGACGGCGGCTGGTACTCCGACCGCAGCACCGACAGGTTCCGCAGGTTCACCGAGATCTGCACGAGCATCCTCGACGACGTGGACTGGGTGATCACGATCAACGAGCCGAACATGATGGTCAATCAGACCGAGGCTCGTATCGACACCGAGAACGGCGTCAACTTCCCCGGCCCCTCTCCGTACGTCGCCCGCGCGATCGCGGCCGCGCACCACGCGTCGACCGAGGTGCTGCGTGAGTTCGGCGGGGTGCAATCGGGGTGGTCCGTGGCGAACCAGGTGTTCCAAGCGGTACCGGGCTGGGAGGCGCAGCGCGACGAGTGGCAGTACTGGCGGGAGGACTTCTTCCTCGAGCAGGCCCGAGGAGACGACTTCATCGGCGTGCAGTCCTACTTGCGCACGATCATCGGGCCCACCGATGACGTGGACGGGTTCGGCCCGCAGCCCTGGCCCGAAGGCACGGAGCGGACGCTGACCGGGTGGGAGTACTACCCCGAGGCGCTGGGTCATGCGCTGAGGCACACCCGCGACGTGACCGGCGGCGTCCCGATGATGGTCACGGAGAACGGTATCGCCACCGCCGACGATCGCCGACGCATCCAGTACACGACGGGCGCGTTGTCGGCGATGGCCGAGGCGATGGCCGACGGGTGCGACGTCCGGGGCTACCTGCACTGGTCGCTTCTCGACAACTACGAGTGGGGGTCGTTCCATCCGACCTTCGGGCTGATCGCCGTGGATCGCGACACGTTCGCCCGCACCCCGAAGCCGAGCCTGTCCTGGCTCGGCGGGCTCGCTCAGCGCAACGTCATCCCGCGGGCCTGACCGCTCGCCCGTTCGCCGGGATCGGGCGCCAACCCGGGGCGCTCGATCCCGGCCCGACCGCTCCTGAACCGGAATCGGGGGGAACATCCGGCGATTAGACTGGAGGCATGCCCGAACCGAAAGCCGCGAGCTTCCCGGCCATCCGCGGGGCGCTGAAGTTCTACCAGATCGCTTCCGTGATCACCGGCGTCATGCTCCTGCTCCTGGTCACGGAGATGATCCTCAAGTACACCCCCATCCATCTCGAGCTCTTCGCGGGCGGATCCGGCGGCTTCCTCTGGTTCGCCCCGGTCGTCGAGGGCGTGCACGGAGGGCTGGAGTCCACCGGCAACGGACTGAACCTCTCGATGGGGATCCTGGTCGCGCACGGCTGGTTCTACGTCGTGTACCTGTTCGCATGCTTCCGCGTGTGGAGCCTGATGCGCTGGCCGTTCCTGCGCTTCATCATGCTCGCCCTCGGCGGCGTCGTGCCGTTCCTCTCCTTCATCATGGAGACCCGCGTCGCCCGTGAGGTGAAGGCGTACCTCGTCCGCCGCGAAGCCGCCGTCGCCGACCAGTCCTCCTCGACCACTCCCGCCACGGAAGGTGCCCGTTGACCGACATCACTCCCGACACCGAGCAGCGTCCCGCCCTCGTCGTCGACTTCGGTGCGCAGTACGCGCAGCTGATCGCCCGCCGCGTGCGCGAAGCCGGGGTCTACAGCGAGATCGTGCCGCACACCGCGACCGCCGCTGAGATCGCGGCCAAGAATCCGGTCGCCCTGATCCTCTCCGGCGGTCCGTCCTCGGTGTACGAGGAGGGCGCGCCCCAGCTCGACCCCGCCGTGTTCGAACTCGGCGTCCCGACCCTCGGTATCTGCTACGGCTTCCAGTACATGGCGCGCACGCTCGGCGGCGAGGTCGCGAACACGGGCCTGCGCGAGTACGGCGCGACTGACGCGATGATCCCGGTCAACGACTCCACCCTGCTGGGCGGCCAGCCCGCGGAGCAGAACGTGTGGATGAGCCACGGCGACCAGGTCGCCAAGGCGCCGGAGGGCTTCGAGGTGCTCGCCTCGACCGGATCCACCAAGGTCGCCGCGTTCGCCGACGAGGAGCGCAAGCTCTACGGCGTGCAGTGGCACCCCGAGGTGAAGCACTCCGACCACGGCCAGGAGATCATCGAGAACTTCCTTCACAAGGGCGCGGGGCTCCCCGCCGACTGGAACAGCGACAACGTCATCGCCGAGCAGGTCGAGCGCATCCGCGCCCAGGTCGGCGACGCCCGGGTGATCTCCGCGATGTCCGGCGGCGTCGACTCCGCCGTCTCGACCGCGCTCGTGCACAAGGCGATCGGCGACCAGCTCACCGCCGTCTTCGTCGACCACGGCCTGCTGCGTCAGGGCGAGCGCGAGCAGGTGGAGCGCGACTACGTCGCCTCGACCGGCGTGCGCCTGATCACCGTCGACGCGGCTGACACGTTCCTCGGGCACCTCGCCGGCGTGACGGATCCGGAGACCAAGCGCAAGATCATCGGCCGCGAGTTCATCCGCGCGTTCGAGCAGGTGCAGCGCGACCTCGTCGAGGAGGCCAAGGCCTCGGGGGAGAACGTCAAGTTCCTGGTGCAGGGCACGCTGTACCCCGACGTCGTCGAGTCCGGCGGCGGCGCGGGCACTGCGAACATCAAGTCGCACCACAACGTCGGAGGCCTCCCCGACGACCTCGACTTCGACCTGATCGAGCCGCTGCGCACCCTGTTCAAGGACGAGGTGCGCGCGATCGGCCGCGAGCTCGGGATCCCCGAGGCGATCGTCGGCCGCCAGCCGTTCCCCGGCCCCGGCCTCGGGATCCGGATCATCGGCGAGGTCACCCGCGAGCGCCTGGACATCCTGCGCGAAGCCGACGCGATCGCCCGCGAGGAGCTCACGCTCGCCGGCCTGGACCAGACCATCTGGCAGTGCCCGGTCGTGCTGCTCGCCGACGTGCGCTCGGTGGGCGTGCAGGGCGACGGCCGCACCTACGGCCACCCGGTGGTGCTGCGCCCGGTCTCCAGCGAGGACGCGATGACCGCCGACTGGACCCGCCTGCCGTACGACGTGCTCGCGAAGATCTCGAACCGCATCACGAACGAGGTGCGCGAGATCAACCGCGTCGTGCTCGACGTGACCTCGAAGCCGCCGGCGACCATCGAGTGGGAGTGAACTCCCGTTGAAACGTCGAGAGGGTGCGGTCTTCGGTCCGTGCCCTCTCCGCGTCTCGGCGTCTTCGCACCTCCGCTCGCCGGTCTTTCTGCTCCTGATCGCTGTCCTTGTTCCGTTCACCGGTCGCATATTGCGGGTTTGAGCGCGCCAGTGTCGCCGTTTGCGACCAGCGAGCGAAGTAGTTGCAGCCTCGGCAGGTCAGCCCAGGTGCTTCAGCGCCTCGCGCCGGCTCAGCGGGGAGAGGTCGGGGTGCGCGTCAACGAACGTGCGGACCCAGTCCGAATCCGCCCGAGCGTGATCGCGCAGCGCCCAACCGATCGCCTTGCGGATGAAGAACTCGTCCGCGCCGAGGTTGGCCTCGATCACGTCCGAGAGCAGGGCGTGATCGACGCGGTCCTTGCGCTGCAGCTGCGCGATGATCGCGGCGCGGCGGATCCAGAAGTCCTCGTCATCCGCCCACACGCGCAGTTCCACGGCCAGTTCGGCCGGATGCGTGTCCAACAGGTCGGCGAGGCGGTGCGCGACCTCGTCGACGTGGTCCCACCAGGCGCCGGTGCGGATCATCTCCTCGTGCACGTCCAGCAGATCCAGCCGCCCGCGCAACGGCCGCAGCGCGATCAGCGCCTGCGCCGCGTAGCGCTCCTCGCGGTGCTCGGCTCCGCGCCACAGGTCGAGCGCCGCTTCGCGCAGCTCGTCCGCATCCGTGACCCCGCGCGCGGCCTCCCGGCTGAGGTGGCGGACATCGGGCACCCGCACCCCGAGGAATGGCATCGCCGACTTCATGTAGGCCTGCTGACCGGGGGCGAGGGCAGGATCCGCTGCGTCGCGGAGAACCTCCCGGATGGCGTCGGCGAGCGGCGAAGGGGATGTCACAGCAGCAGTGTAGAAATCTTTCGGAGAATCTTCGACGGACTGTCGATCCGGCGTCTTCTCGTTCGACGTCCTGAATGAGAGGGTCGAGACACGACCCCCGATGAGGAGACAGAGATCATGAAGTTCATGCTGATCATGCGCGCAGACGACCAGGGTGTGCGGGCGTACCAGGACATGCCGTTCGAAGAGGTCATCGCGGCGATGGGCCGGTACAACGAGTCGATGATCAAGGCGGGCGTGCTGCTCGCCGGCGAGGGCCTCACCGACGCCGCCGAGGGCTTCGTGGTGGACTTCTCGGGCGAGACGCCGCTGGTGACGGACGGCCCCTACGGCGAGACGAAGGAGCTGTTCAACGGCTTCTGGATCATCGAGGCGTCCACCCGCGAGGAGGCTGCGGAATGGGCCAAGCGCGCTCCGCTCACTCCGGGCGCCTACCTCGAGGTGCGCCGCGTCACCGAGATGGAGGACTTCCCGGCCGACAACGAGTGGATCCAGAAGGAGGCCGGCTGGCGCGAGGAGGCGGCCGCCCGCGCGGCCGAGTGAGGCCGATGTCAGCATCCGATTCCGCGGCGACGGCGGGCTCCACGACGGAGCGCGCCGTCGCCGCGGTATGGCGCATCGAGTCGGCGCGGATCGTCGCGACCTTGACCCGGTTCACCGGCGACTTCGGCCTCGCCGAGGACCTCGCCCAGGACGCCCTTCTGGAGGCGCTCGCGCAGTGGCCCCGTGACGGTGTGCCCGCGAACCCCGCCGCCTGGCTGACCGCGGTCGCCAAGCGCCGCGCGATCGACGGCTGGCGGCGCCGCGAGCGCTACGATGACCGCCTCGCCGTCATCGCGCACGATCTGGAACGCGAGCAGGATGCCGCGCTCGACGCACCACCGTGGGATCCGGACGCGATCGACGACGACGTGCTGCGCCTGGTCTTCATCGCCTGTCACCCTGTGCTGTCGCGCGAAGCACGCGTGGCGCTCACGCTGCGGGTGGTCGGCGGCCTCACCACCGAGCAGATCGCGCGGGCGTTCCTCGTGCCGACCGCCACGGTTCAGCAGCGGATCGTGCGCGCCAAGAAGACCCTGGCCGCTGCGAAGGCTCCGTTCGAGGTGCCGCCACGGCAGGAGCTCCCGGAGCGGCTCAGCGCTGTGCTGGGCGTCCTGTATCTCGTGTTCAACGAGGCGCACGCGGCGACGGCGGGGGAGGACCTGCTGCGTCCCGACCTGGGGCGCGAGGCGATCCGGCTCGCACGGGTGCTCACCGCGCTGCTGCCGGCCGAGCCGGACGTGCGTGCGCTGCTCGCTCTCATGGAGCTCACCGCGGCCCGCTTCCCGGCGCGGGTCGACGCGAACGGCGATCCCGTGCTCCTCGCAGATCAGGACCGCCGCCTGTGGGATCGCAGCAGGATCACACGGGGACGGGCCGCACTGGCCCGCGCGGACGCCTTCGGGCGGGGGCGTGGCGCCTATGCGCTGCAGGCGGCCATCGCGGAATGCCATGCGGTCGCTCCGTCCGTCGAGGCGACCGACTGGCCCACCATCGTGCTGCTGTACGAGGCGCTCGGACGGATTTCGCCGTCGCCGGTCGTGGAGCTCAACCGCGCCGCCGCCGTGGCGATGGCAACGGGCCCCGCCTCGGCGTTGCGCATCATCGACGCGCTCGCGGAGAGCGGCGCGCTGCGGGGCTATCACCTGCTCCCCGCCACCCGCGGGGAACTGCTGCTGCGGCTCGGTCGCGAGGACGAGGCCCGGTCGGAGTTCGCGGTGGCCGCCGCTCTTGCAGGCAATGACCGGGAGCGCGCCCTGCTCGAGCAGAAGGCGCGCGGCTGAGACGACGAAGGCCGCCCTCCGAGGAGAGCGGCCTTCGTGTGGATCCGGGCGGCGTCAGTTGTTGCCGCGTGCGATCGCGATCATGCGCAGGATCTCGACGTACAGCCAGACGACGGTGACCATGATGCCGAAGCCGCCGAGCCAGCCGTAGACGCGCGGGGCGCCGTTGCGGACGCCCTGCTGGATCTGGTCGAAGTCCATCACCAGCGAGTACGCGGCGAGGAACACGACGAGGACGCCGATGATGAGGCCGAGCGGAATGCCCGCGATCTTGGCGCTGTAGAGGCCGAACATCATGTCCTTCGGCAGCACGTTGAAGAGCATGAGCCCGACGTTGAGCAGCGAGAAGACGAGGTAGCCGAGCATCGCGATCATCACGATCTTGGTCATCTTCGCCGAGGCGCGCACCTTGCCGCTGGCGAACAGCGCCAGGGTGACCGCGACGACGGCGATGGTGGCGAGGCTGGCCTGCAGCACGATGCCGGGCCACATCACCTCGAAGAACGCGGAGATGCCACCGACGAAGAGACCCTCGAACGCCGCGTACGCGAAGATCAGTGCGGGGCGCACCTTCTTGCGCGAGGTGAAGCTGACGACCATCGCGAGCACGAAGCCGCCGAGCGCGCCGACGAGCCACGGCCACAGCGCGATCTTGCTCACCGCGGCGGCGCGCACGTACGGGTCGGTGGTGTCGGGCACCGCGGCGCCGCCGAGCGTGAAGAACCAGCCGATCACTGCGAAGACGAGCAGGATGCCGAACAGGCCCGCGGTCTTCCACACGGTGTCCTCGACGGTCATCCGGTCGGTCTCGATCGCGCCCGCGGACGGAGCCGTGTACATGCCCTCCAGGTTCGCGTTGACGGCGGCCTGCTGAGCCGCGGCGAACTGGCCGGCGGGCGGCGGCGGGGCGTACTGCCCGTTCCGGGCACCTGCCTGGGGGGCTCCCGGATAGGTCGCGACCGCGCGCGGATCCTTCTCCTTGAACGCCGGGTTGTTGAACACGAAGTTGCTCATGGTCGGCCTCACTCCTCAGAAGTGTTGGTCATCTTCCCTCTACGATAGCGGCGGATCCTACGAGAGGCACTGCCGTACGCTGAGAGCGTGACCCGACGGATCCCGCTCGACGTCCCCCTGCTCATCGGCCATCGCGGCGCTCCCGGCTATCGCCCCGAGCACACCGCCTCTTCCTATCGCCTCGCGTTCGCGATGGGCGCCGACGCGGTCGAGCCCGACGTCGTCGCCACGGGCGACGGTGTGCTCGTGATCCGGCACGAGAACGAGATCTCCGGCACCACCGACGTGGCCGATCACCCGGAGTTCGCCGATCGGCGCACCACGAAGCGCATCGACGGCGCGCCGCTCACGGGGTGGTTCACCGAGGACTTCACCTGGGCCGAGCTGGCCACGCTGCGCTGCCGGGAGCGCATCCCCGAGCTGCGCCCCGGATCCGCGGGGTTCGACGACACCGAGCCGATCCTGCGGCTGTCGGATCTGATGGCGCTCGTCGCGGAGGCCTCGGCCGAGCACGGGCGGGAGTTCGGCATCGTGCTGGAGATCAAGCACGCCACGTTCTTCGCGGGGATCGGGCACGACCTGGCAGCGCTGGTCGAGCGCGACCTGCGAGCTGCGGGCTGGGCGTCGGGCGAGCATCCGCTGTGGATCGAGTCGTTCGAGCAGACCGTGCTCGGCGACCTGCGCGGGCGCGGCGTGCAGGGGACGTACGTCTATCTTCTGGAGGCCGAGGGAGCCCCCGCCGACCTCGTCGCGCGGGACGGCGCGGTCGCGTCGGCCTACGCGGAATGCCTTACCCCGACCGGGCTGGACGGCCTGGCCGAGGTCGTCGACGGCATCAGCGTGGACAAGCTGATCCTGCTGCGCAGCACGGGGTGCGAGCTCGTCGCGGAGGCGCATGCGCGCGGACTCGTGGCGTTCACCTGGACTTGCCGCCCCGAGAACGCCTTCCTCGACCGGCGCTACCGTGCAGGCGGCGGCAAAGCCGCATTCGGGGACTACCGCGCGGAGTGGGCGGCGATCGCCGCGACCGGCGTCGACGGCGTTTTCGTGGACCACCCGGACATCGGCCTGGCCGCGTTCCGGGAGTGAGCGAAGGGCATTCCCGGGCGCAGATCCCGTGAGCGGGGCGCGTAGGAACAGAGCAATTCGCGTAACCGGTCACTTTCCTGGGAGTCTCCTATGCTGACGGGATGGACGGAATCGTCGCGGAGGGGATCGGCCGGTCGTTCGGGGGCGTGCACGCGGTGCGCGAGGCGACGTTCCGGGCAGAGCCGGGCAGAGTCACGGGGCTCGTGGGTCCCAACGGAGCCGGGAAGACGACGTTGCTGCTGATGCTCGCGTCGCTGCTCGCGCCGGATCGCGGCCGCATCCGCGTCGGCGGGGTCGATCCGATCGTGGATCCGACCGCGGCGCGTCAGGTGCTGGGCTGGATGCCCGACGCGCTGGGCGCCTGGCCCTCGTTGACCGTGCACGAGAGCATCGTGACCACCGCGCGCCTGCACGGCCTTCCCCGTGCGGACGCGCAGCGCCGGGCGGCGGAGCTGCTGGGCCTCGTGGGACTGGATCCGCTCGCGGCGACCCCGGCCAAGGTGCTCTCCCGCGGGCAGAAGCAGAAGCTCGGTCTCGCGCGCGCTCTCGTGCACGATCCGCAGGTGCTGCTGCTCGACGAGCCGGCCTCGGGCCTCGACCCGGAAGCGCGCGTGCAGTTGCGGGTGCTGTTGCGCCGGCTCGCCGCGGAAGGTCGCACCGTCCTCATCTCCAGCCACGTGCTTTCTGAGCTCGAGGAGGTCGTCGACGACACGGTGTTCCTCGTCGCAGGAACGGTCGTGGATGCGCCTGTGGTGCAGGCGCGGGCGTGGCGGATCCGCATCCTCTCCGACCGGATCCCCGACTCTCCCGAAGGGGGGAGCGCGGCGACCGAAGGGGGGAGCGCGACGACGGCCTGCCCGGATCGTCGCGCGAGCGTCGCGGCCGCTCTCGGCATGGTTCCCGAGTCCCTCGGCATCGATCGAGGCGACGTGCTCGCCGTCTTCGCGGACGACCGGGACGCAGCGGCGGGGCTCGCCCGTCTGGTGGGACAGGGGCTCGCGGTGAGCGCGTTCGCGCCCGCGCAGAGCGAACTGGAGCAGGCGTTCCTCTCCCTCGGAGAGCCGCCGCACGATGGGGGGAGCGCCCGATGAACGCATCGCGCGTCTGGACCATCGCCCGCCTCGAGCTCACGCAGCGGCTGCGCAGCCCCGGCTGGTACATCCTGCTCGGCGTGTTCGCGCTCGTCCTGCTCATCGTCACGGTGCTCGCGCTCATGGCGTTCTCCTTCACTCCGACCGTCGGATCCGGCGCCTACTCCGTGATCGTCATGCTGGTGCTGCTGCTCGTGATGCTGATCTCGCCGACGCTGAGCGGATCGTCGATCAACGGGGATCGCGAAGCGGCGACGCTGGCGAGCCTGCAGATCACTCTCGCCAGCACCGGCGACATCATGCTGGGCAAGCTCCTGGCGGCGATCATCACGGGCGCGGCGTTCCTCGTCGTGGCCGTGCCGTTCCTCGTGGTCTCGATGCTCGTGGGGGCCGTGCGCCCCGACGTGCTGCTGGTGTCGCTGCTCGTGCTCGCCGCGGAGATCGTGATCGTGGCGGCGATCGGCGTCGGCTGGAGCGGGCTGGTCGCACGGCCGCTGTTCTCCGTCGCGAACACGTATCTCGTGGTGGCCGCGCTGTGCGTCGGCACCCTGCTCGCCTTCGGTCTGGCAGGATCCGTGATCCGCACGGATGTCGAGGTGCGCACCCGTGTCTGGGATTCGCAGGACGGGCCGGACTGCGACCGCTGGGAGACGCAGACCGTACAGCAGCCGCGCTTCGACTATGTGTGGGGATTCCTCGCGGCGAATCCGTTCGTCGTGCTCGCCGACGCCACGCCGACGACCTATTCGGCATATGGCTCACCGAATGACATGTTCGGCGGGATCAAGCTCTCGGTGCGCTCTGCGCAGCTTCCTCCGCAGACGCTGAACACCTACGACCCGTGCCTGGCGAGCCCCGACGGTGGGCGCCCGACGGCCGAGGAGATCATCGAATCCACCACGCCGAGCTGGTTCGTCGGGCTCGGGATCCAGATCGTGATCGCCGCGGGCCTCTTCGCGGGAGCGTGGGCGCGCACGCGCACCCCGGCGCGGCGGCTGCCGCCCGGAACCCGGATCGCCTGAGCAGCGCCTCTTCGAGGGAAGGGGCGCCGCGCTCGGCCGGGATCGATGTCGCCGGTCGGACCTAGACTTGTGAGGTCATGAGCGAAGCCCCTTCCCCCGTCATCATTCCGCCCGGATCCTCGTTCGGAGGGGTACGCGGAGCGGCCTCCAGCGCGGCCGACGACCTGCTCGCGGGGCTCAACCCGCAGCAGCTCGACGCCGTCACCTACCGGGGTCAGGCGCTGCTCATCGTCGCCGGCGCGGGGTCGGGAAAGACCAGCGTGCTCACCCGTCGCATCGCCCTGCTGCTGCGCCAGCGCGAGGCCTGGCCCAGCCAGATCCTCGCGATCACCTTCACGAACAAGGCCGCGGGCGAGATGCGCGAGCGCGTGGAGCAGCTCGTCGGGGATTCCGCGCGCGGAATGTGGATCTCGACGTTCCACTCGGCGTGCGTGCGCATCCTGCGCCGTGAAGCGGAGCAGTTCGGCTTCACGAAGTCCTTCACGATCTACGACTCCGGAGACTCGCGTGCGCTGATCAAGCGGCTCGTCAAGGAGCACGAGGCCGACGCGTTCGGCTTCACCCCCGCGGCGATGCAGTCCCGGATCTCCAAGCTCAAGAACGAGCTGCAGGACGCGGAGTCCTACGCCCGGCAGACGAACATGTCGGATCCGGCGGAGCGCGTCTTCGTCGAGGTGTTCGCCGATTATCAGCGCCAGCTGCAGAAGGCCAACGCCTTCGACTTCGACGACCTGATCGGACAGACCGTGTATCTGTTCCGCGCCTTCCCGCAGATCGCCGACACCTACCGGCGCCGCTTCCGGCACATCCTCGTCGACGAGTACCAGGACACCAACGCCGCCCAGTATGCGCTGATCCACGAACTCACCCGGCCCGTGCAGCGCAACGCGCCGGAGCCGTATGCCTCCAACGGCATGATGATCTTCGAGCCGGATCCGCACCAGGCGGGCGGTGGGGAGCCCGGTGCGTCGCTCACCGTCGTCGGAGACTCCGATCAGTCGATCTACGCCTTCCGTGGCGCCGACATCCGCAACATCAGCGAGTTCGAGCGCGACTTCCCCGGCGCGAAGGTCGTGCTGCTGGAGCAGAACTACCGCTCCACGCAGAACATCCTGTCGGCGGCCAACGCCGTGATCAGCAACAACTTCGACCGCAAGGACAAGAAGCTCTGGAGCGACAAGGGATCCGGCGACGCGATCGTCGGTTTCACCGGCTACTCGCAGCACGACGAAGCGCAGTTCGTCGCGGATGAGGTCGAGGCCCTGCGCCGTGCCGGCATGCCGTACGGCGAGATGGCGGTCTTCTACCGCACCAACTCGCAGTCCCGCGCGCTGGAGGAGATCTTCATCCGCTCCGCTGTGCCGTACAAGATCATGGGCGGCACGAAGTTCTACGAGCGCGCCGAGATCAAGGACGCGCTCGCCTACCTCGTCGCTGTCGCGAACCCGGCCGACGAGATGGCCGTGCGGCGGATCCTGAACAAGCCGCGCCGCGGCATCGGTGACGTCACCGAGACCTCGATCGCCCGCTTCGCCGAGGAGCACGGTCTGAGCTTCCGTGACGCGCTCGCCCACCCGACCCAGCTCGGCGTGGGCCCGAAGATCCAGGCGGGCATCGCTCAGCTCGACGCCGTGCTGCGCGAAGCCACGGAGATCATGCTGCCCGCCTCCGGTGAGGTGGCGCCGCCCACCGCCGTCGCAGAGGGACTCACGCTGCTGCTGCAGCAGAGCGGCTACATGGATGCGCTGCGCGCGAGCCGCGACCCGCAGGATGAGGCGCGTCTGGAGAACCTCGACGAGCTCATCGCGGTGACCCGCGACTTCGCCCGCAACAACCCCGAGGGCACGATCGCCGACTTCCTCACCGAGGTCGCCCTCGTCTCCGACGCCGACGATCTCGAGGACGAGTCGGGCGTGGTCTCGCTCATGACGATGCACACCGCGAAGGGGCTCGAGTTCGATGCGGTGTTCGTGACGGGCGTGGAGGAGGACCTCATCCCGCACCGGATCTCCGCGAACGAGCCGGGCGGTCCGCAGGAGGAACGCCGCCTCTTCTACGTCGGCATCACCCGCGCCCGCAAGCGCCTGCACCTGTCGCTCGCGATGACCCGCGCCCAGTTCGGCGAGGTGTCGGTGGCGATGCCGAGCCGGTTCCTGCAGGAGATCCCCTCGGAGCTCATCGACTGGCGGCAGTCCCCTGGAGATGTGAACTCGCGCGGCGGGATGCAGTCCCGCGCGCTGAACGCCCGACGTCCGGGCGGATCCGGGTCGGGCGGATTCGGCGGTGGATCCGGCTCCGGCGACCGGTTCGCTCCGCGGGCGCTGCCGAAGCGGGACGGGCTCAAGCCGCTGTCGACCGCGATGGACAAGTTCCCGAACCGGGTCACGGCGAAGGTGCGCGACAACGGCGACCTCGAGCTCGCCGCTGGAGATCGCATCCGCCACGACGACTTCGGCGAGGGCAAGGTCGAGGCGATCACCGGTGAGGGGGCGAAGCGGATCGCGCACGTGCGCTTCGACGCCGCGGGCCAGAAGAAGCTGCTCGTCAAGATCGCCCCGATCGAGAAGATCTGATCGTCTGCGGGCCTCGTCGCGGGGCGAGAGGCGAGCCGGTCCCGGTTTAGGCTGGGGCAATGGGCCTTTTCTCGCGCCGTAAGAAGCAGGACGACGACGTCACGCCGGAGTCCGCTCCCGCCGCTGCAGAGGATGTCGCTCAGCACGACTCGCCGAGCGCGGAAGAGGTCGGGGCCGAGCCGTCGACCGACGCCACCGCCCCGGTCGTGAACGTCTCCGTGCAGGCCTTCCGCGGACTGGGCTCGCCCTCCGGCCCGGCGGTCGCCCCTCCCGCCGAGACCCCCGAGGCCGGCCACGACCTGATCGACCCCGTGGGCGACGAGACGCCGATCGTGCAGGCGCAGGCGCAGGCGCAGGCGCAGGCGCAGGCGCAGGCGCCGTCGGGGCGTCCACCGCTTCCGCTCGCCCCGGCTGACCCTCCCGAGCCGACAGAGTCGATCCCAGGCATGCCCGACAACGTGCTGCTGCGCGAGGCCCTCGCGATGCTCGGGGAGGATGCGAGTCAGGCCGAACTGCTCGGCGTGCTGCGCCAGTCGCTGCAGGGCAACCTGTTCCTGCGCGTGAGCGGAGACGCCGGCGAGCAGATCAAGGAGGGCAAGCCGCTGGCCATCGCGGTCGTCAACGACGGCGAGAACTCCTTCATGCTCGCGTTCAGCTCGGCCGCGGCCGTACGCGACTCCGTGCAGCAGGGCGACGAGGATCCGACGGAGACCTCGGCCGTCGTGCAGCCCGTGCAGGCGGTCTATCAGAACGTCGTCGACGGACCGTTCGCCGGCCTCATCATCGACAACGCCTCCGAGCCGCACCGTGTGGTGTTCCCCTCGGAGATCCTGCAGAAGGCGCTGGAGGAGGCGGATCCGACTTTCGCGGTCAAGGCCCTGCTCGCGGCGCCCCGCGAGGCGGACTCCGAGGCTCGCGTGGCCGAGGCGCTCACCACCGCCCGGCTCTGGGTGGCGGTCAGCGATGTGGACGGCGACGGGCAGTACGGGGTGGCGGAGGCGCACACCGCTGACGGCGCACGTTACCTGCAGCTGTTCAGCCACCCGCTCGAGGTCATCGCGCTCGGCCGTGGCGATCAGCCGCTGCCGTTCACGGCCGAGCAGATCGGCGCCGTGCTCGTGCAGCAGCCCGAGATGAGCGGTGTGCTGGTCGACGCGGCGGGTCCCGCGATCGCGGTGAGCAGGGACGCGCTGGGACCCGTGATCGCCCTCGCGCCGGCGGAGTAGCGGCCGACGCAGAGCGCGTCCTGGCCTCGTTGCGGGCCTCCTCAAGGTCTCTCCTCAAGGTTGTGCAAAGGAAGCCTGAAGACCTGTTCAGTGGTCTTGTCAACCGGTATTCCGGAATCCAGTATGGGAGACATCAGGTCCCATACGACGCAAAGGATTCTCATGGACACCGTGACACCCACCGCCCGCAACCGCCGGAAGGTCCTCGCTGTGCTCGCCGGTGGCCTCGTCCTCGGCGTCGGCGCGGCGATCACGCTCGCGGCCTGGAACGACTCCGAGTTCGCGACCGGCACCTTCACCGCCGGCTCCTTCAATCTGCAGGGGTCGACCGACGGCACCACCTATGCCGACCACGCCACGGCACCGGGAGCAGGCCTCACCTTCTCCGCGAACTTCGGCAACATGACGCCCGGCGACAGCGTGTACGCGTCGTATTGGCTGCAGCTCGACAAGAACACGACGAGCCCCGCGACGGTCACACCGGCTCTCGATGCCACGTCCGGCACGGGAACCAACGCATCGGCCATCTCGTACAAGGTCTACTCGGTCCCCAATGCGACCGCGTGCGACGTGAACGTGGCCACCACGGGCACGCTCATCCTGTCCGGAGCGAACCTCAGCACCGCCACCGGCGCGACCACGTTCCCGCTCGCCAAGGGCACTCCGCCGACGACGGCCGGCGCCGCGCAGAAGCTGTGCTTCGTCGCGACAGCCGGAACCCAGGCGGTGCTGCAGCAGGGTGGCGCCGGAACAGCGGTCTGGAAGTTCACCGCGACCTCGAACTGAGCGCGCCGCGATGCTGACCCGCAGGGGGAGGCGAGCGGCACCGCGCGCCGGCGGGCGGCGGATCCGACTGCTGCGGATCCGCGCCCTGCTCGCCGGCGGGCTCGTGCTCGGCACAGGGGCGACCTCGACGCTGGCGAGCTGGAACGACGCGGAGTACGCGAACGGGACGTTCACGGCGGCGAGGTTCGGCGTCGAAGGGTCGCTCGACGGCACGAACTATTCGAAGCACACCAGTTCGAACGCGGCGGCTCTGAGCTTCAGCCCCGCCGTGACCGGGCTGTTCCCGGGTAACACGTCGTACGCGGCGTTCGCCGTCCGCGCGACGAGTGGCTCGATCGCGGGACACGTCCAGATCTCCGCCGGCACTCCGACGGGCGCTCTCTCGGACCTGCGCTACGGCGTACGGACCGTGAGCGCCATGGGGCAGTGCAACGCGGCGAGCTACGCCGGCGGCGGAGCGGTGATCCCGGACGGTTCCACGCTGGGCACCTCTGCCGCTGTCTCGCAGACGCTCGCGGCAGACCGCACACCGGTGTACTACTGCTTCGCCATCTCACTTCCGGTGGGGGCGTCGAACGGCATGCAGGGCCAGGCGATCGCGCAGACCTGGCAGCTCGTCGCGACATCGGGCTGAGCCCTCGGCGGGAACGCCGCCCACCGGATCCATGAACGCACATCCGCCGCACGTCACACAGGGAGAAGGACAGCATGACCGAGATGGGACAGCCGACCACCCGCCGCGCCGCGCGGGAGAACGCGCTGGCGGACGAGGGGCGAGGCGAGCGGGTCGAAGCGCGCAGCACGGCATCGGCGGAGGAGCAGGCGCAGGGGGCGGGTGCCACCGCGGACAACGGTCGGAAGCCCCGTGCCTCGGTTCGCGGAGTGCTCAGCGAGATCCTGCTCTGGGTCGTGGCGCTGGCGGGGCTCATCTGCATCGTCCTGGTGATCCTCGCGTTCACGGCGCACATCACGCTCATCATGTTCCGCACCGGATCCATGGCGCCGACGATCCCGACCGGATCCGTCGCGATCGTGCAGCAGATCCCCGCGTCCGAGGTGCACGTCGGCGACGTCGTGACCGTCGACCGGCCGGGCGAGCTTCCTGTCACGCACCGGGTGCGCGCTGTCGCCGACGGCTCCAAGCATGGCGAGCGTCTCCTCACTCTGCGTGGCGATGCGAACGCGCAGGATGACGTGGCGCCGTATCCGGTCTCGACCGTGCGGATTGTGCGCTTTGCGATCCCCGGACTCGCGCCGGTGATCGTGGCGTTCGGCAATCCGTTCGTGCTCGGAGGGATCACGATCGGCGTCGCGGTCCTCGTGGTCTGGGCGTTCTGGCCGCGCGGTCGTGGTTCCGGGAGAGGTCCGGAGGAAGCACCCGGGCCTCGACGGGAGAGCCATGAGTCGCCGTGACCGTCGTGCCCTGCCTGCTCTCGTCGCGCTGGCGTCTGCACTGCTTCTGATCGGGCCGATGCCCGGAGCCGGGGCGGATCCGGCGACCGAGGTCGTGCAGGGCCGATACGTGCGCATCGTGTCGAGTGCCGATTGGGCGGCGGCTTCGACGATGGGGCCGGGTGTCAGCGTTCGCTGGGATCTGGAGGTGAGCGCAGCTGCGCCGAGTCCTGGCACCGTCCGTGTCGGCATCAGCGCTCTCGGGGACGCGCCGGTCGCGGTCGACGTCCGACTCTGCCCCGTCGCGTGGCAGGGGGAGGATTGCGCCGGCGGCTCTCACGTCCTCCGCAGCGGCTGGGGAGTTCCCCGCGACGGACAGACGGTGGAGCTCGACACGATCTCCTCCGACGACGTCGCACACGTCCGCCTGGACGTGCGGCTCGCCGGTGACCGCGGGGCGGGAGCCACGCAGATCCGCGTCCACGCGGACGGGTTCGGCGATCGGATCCAGACGGGGCCCGGGGCGCAGCTGCCGGCGACTGGCGGAACCGTGCCGCTTCCCGCGCTCGTCGTCGGCGGAGTCCTGCTCTGCGTCTCGGCACTGCTCCTGCTCTTCGGGCGACGTCGCAAGGGAGAGGGCTCATGACCGCCGCGGAGCGCTCGTCGTGGCGACGTCGCGTCCTCGCCGCGCTCGTCGTCGGAGCATGCGCGGCGGCGCTGCTCTGGCCTCGGCCGACCTTGACCGACGCCTCGTACACGGATGGGGAGTACGTCGCGAGCGGCACCGTGACGGCCGCGACCCTCTCGGATCCGACGAACCTGACCTGCACGCCGACGAAGGCGCTCAACATCCTGACCGGCGTCACCGTGACCTGGCAATCGGCGTATCCGCTGTCGCCGACGACGGCCCCGATCAGCACGCTGACAGCCAACCCGTCCAACTACTCGGCGGTGATCTCCAGCTCAGGGTCAGGACCGTACACCCACACCATGGTTCTCAATCAGGGGCTGCTGGGCGGCATCCTCAACAACGTCCTGGGCAGCACGGTCACTTTCACGGTCACGAATCAGGTGGGTACGAACTGGCATTCGGCGAGTCTGGTCAAGACGCTGACGACAGGCGCACTCGGGGCCAATCCGCACTGCACGTGACGGAGTGAGCGTTGCGCGCGCTCACTCCGCGAGAGCCAGCGCGCGGAACATGTCACGCTCGCGCAGCGCATCCCGGCTGCTGGGTGCGGCCGGTGCGGGCCGCGGAGGGGTCTGGCCCGTCGTGCGGTGATAGAGCTCATCGATCAGGCGCGTGGCGAGCCCGACCAGGCGGCCGATCTCGCGGTCGTCACGGTCGATCCACACCGACTTGGGCTCGTCGTGGATCGGCTGGAAGTCGTCATGCTCCTCCCAGACGAACAGCGTGCGCTCGGCACCGAGCACATGCTGCTGCCACCACACCTGGCGCAGATAGGTGCGGGGGATGGAGCGCCACGACTTGTTGGTGGTCTTGATCTCAGCGAGAAGCACGCGACCGTCCGGCTCCTGCACGATGCCGTCCGGGGTGGCCAGGTGCCGCTTCTCGACCTCGGCGCAGAACAGTGCAGACGAGGGCATGATCCCGTGCGTCGCGGCGACCCAGGCGGCGATCTCCGGTTCGCGACGCCGGCCGTGGTCGGTATAGGCGTTGCCGCCGAACCGGGGCCCCGCGCCGAGCTTGGCATCCGCCGCGCGGGCGATCGACGTCTCGCTCGTGAGCCCGGCGACGTCCGTCGCGGTGATACCGCGTGCCCTGGCCCGCAGCCACGCCACCCGATCGCGGGAATCCGCGATGATCCGCGCTTCGAGTTCCGGGGTCACTCATCGAGGCTACCTCCGCCCGCCGACGCTCCTGACCTGGCACGCCGTAGGATCCCGTGGCGCGGTCCCGGTCTCCCAGACTCCGAGTGCACATGCTGTCGGCGAGAGCACACGTTCCTCGCGCGAACAGTGTGTGTGCTCGTCGAGAGCGTGCGCACTCGTCGACCGGAGCGGCGAGCGAGCCTGCGCCCCGCACACGACGAGGTCGCGGGAGGTTCTGCACTGATTGCGGGACTCGGTCCCCATGGTGCAGCGGTCGCGGTACACCATGACGCATGGTCAACGACGTTCTCGAACTCGCACCCGAGCTGCGATCCCGGCAGGCGCTTCTCTGCGCCGGATGGACGGACCGGGACCTGGCCTCAGCCGTCCGTGACCGCACGCTCCACCAGCTGCGGCGGGGGTGGTACGTCGATGTCGGCGTATGGAAGGTGATGTGGCCCGAGCAGCGCCATCTCATCGAGGTCGTCGCTGCGGCACGGGAGGCCCGCGGTCCGATCGTCATGTCGCACGTCTCGGCGGCCGTCCTCTGGGGTCTGCCGTTGTATCGGATGGCGCCGGATCGCGTCCACATCACGTCCAGCGTTCCGCAACGCGCCTCGAGTAACGTCCGAGTCGAGCGCCACGTGGCGCCGCTCGGGTCGTTCGACACCTCGGTGATCTCTGGGATCCGGTGCACGAGCCTGTCGCGGACCGTCTTCGATCTCGCGCGGTCGATGCCACTGGAGGCCGCGGTCAGCGCCGCAGACGCTGCCGAGCGGATGATGGCGCTCCGAGGGCGGGAGTGGGATCTCGATGCGGTGGAGTCCTGGCAGGCCGGCCTCGCCCAGCGGCTCGAGGAGGCGGCCGGTGCGCGGGGCATCAGGCAGGCGCGCTGGGTGGCAGATTTCGCCGACGGTCGGGCGCAGCTCCCCGGAGAGAGCGTGAGCAGGCTGCGGCTCCACCGGCTGGGTTTCGCAGCACCGCGATTGCAGGTCGGCGTGCCGGCGCCGGACGGGCAGATGTACTTCGTCGACTTCGGACTGGACGATGTGCGCGCATTCGGCGAGTTCGACGGCGAGACGAAGTACCGGGACGAGGCGATGCGCTCTGGACGTTCGATCGAGGACGTCCTGCTCGCGGAGAAGCAGCGCGAGGACTGGATCCGCGGCCGCACGCAGCGGCGCATGGCCCGATGGGGCTCGTCGCACATCCGCACGGATGAAGGCCTGGCGCGGCGTCTCGGCTCGTTCGGCATCTGCCCGCCCTGACTCACGGATTCGTTCCGTCTCTGCGAGCGGCTGGCGTGCGCCGAGTGCACACGCTCTCGCCGAGAACACATCTCCCACGCGCCAACAGCGTGTGGGCTCGTCGAGAGCATGCGCGGTCGGCGGAATGCAGGAGGCAAGCACGGGAGACGAGTGGGGAGGTGGCGGGTGGCCGCGTGTCTGACCGGGATCCTGTGGCGGCAGCCCTTCTCGATTTGGGCGAGGGGGCAGGATGCCGTAGTCTTGACGTAACCGAAGACCGCTGGTCATCGTCGTGTGCGCGAGCATGAGGCGATCGAAGCACTGCCGGATCCTGGATCCGATCAGCAGAGGCCCGCGCAGGTGTCACGAACGATCTCCAGATCCTGGATCACGCTCCGTGCGCTTGCGCCGGAGCGTTTTTGTTTGCCTGCAGAGCGCGGCGGTCGAGGTCGGTGCTCCACCGCCGTGGAGCATCCCGTACTCATCAAGGAGTGACCATGGCGCAGAAGGATGCATCGGTCGCCGAGCTCACGAAGAATTTCGAGGACTCGAACGCCGTCCTGCTGACCGAGTACCGCGGTCTGACGGTTGCCCAGCTCAAGCAGCTGCGCAACAACATCCGTCAGGACGCGAGCTACGCCGTGGTGAAGAACACGCTGACCAAGATCGCCGCGAACAACGCGGGGATCACGGCGCTGGACGACGACCTCAAGGGTCCGTCGGCCGTCGCGTTCGTGCACGGCGACTTCGTCGCCACCGCCAAGGCTCTGCGTGACTTCGCCAAGGCGAACCCGCTTCTCGTGATCAAGGGCGGCATCTTCGAGGGCAACGCCCTGAGTGCCGACGAGGTCAACAAGTACGCCTCGCTGGAGAGCCGTGAGGTTCTGCTTGCGAAGGCCGCGGGCATGATGAAGGCGACGATGGGCAAGGCTGCGGCCACCATCGACGCTCTTCGCGAGAAGCTGGAGACCGCTGAGGCTGCCTGAGCCTCCCCGGTCTTTTCCCAAAAACCCCATCTATTAGGAGAAACATCATGGCGAAGCTCACCACTGAGGAGCTGCTCGACCAGTTCGCTGGTCTGACCCTTGTCGAGCTCAGCGAGTTCGTGAAGGCGTTCGAGGAGAAGTTCGACGTCACCGCTGCTGCTCCCGTCGCCGTTGCCGGCGCTGCGGGTGGCGCTGGTGCTGCCGAGGCCGAGGAGGAGAAGGACTCGTTCGACGTGATCCTCGAGGCTGCCGGCGACAAGAAGATCCAGGTCATCAAGGTCGTCCGCGAGCTCACCTCGCTGGGCCTCGGCGAGGCCAAGGCTGTCGTCGACGGTGCCCCGAAGGCCGTCCTCGAGGGCGCCAACAAGGAGGCTGCCGAGAAGGCCAAGGCTTCCCTGGAAGAGGCCGGCGCGACGGTCACCCTCAAGTAAGGTCCGTCGAGCGAGGCGCAAGGCGCCTCTCCTCGCGTTCCGACGCTGCGAAGGCCCCGGGTTCTCCCGGGGCCTTCGTGCGTCTCTCGCGGACCCGGCTCGTCGAGCTCGTCGAGCGGCTCGGCAGCAGGTCAGCGGGCGGTTTCCAGGCGTGGGACCGCCGTCGACTGGCGGGCCACCAGTGTCGCCGGGGAGATCACGTGCTCGAGGGGCGCGTCGGTGTCCTGCATCCGCGCCTGCAGCAGGCGAACCGCCTCGATGCCCTGCTCCCGTGGGTTCTGCCGGATCGTGGTGAGGCTGAACATCTCGGCGTAGCGGTGGTCGTCGATCCCGATCACGCTCAGCTCGCTGGGTACGCCGATGCCGAGGCGCTGCGCGGCGATGATCGCGCCCACGGCCGCCTCGTCGCACACAGCCGCGATCGCGGTGGGGCGGTGACGACGATCGGCGAGCAGTGCTGCGGCCGTGGCGAATGCCTCGGGGATCGTGGACGTCGTGCGCACCGCGCGGATCCGGTGCTCGAGCCCGGCGGTGGTCATCGCCTGGCGGTAGCCGTCCAGGCGCTTGTGCTCGCCGTAGCTGAAACGGTCGCCGTCCAGCGCGTCGCCGAGGAACGCGATGTCCTCGTGGCCGAGGTCGATCAGATGCTCCGTGGCGACCCGTGCGGCCGCCACATCGTCGATCGTGACGGTGTCGGCCCCCTCGGTGAACGGTCCGACCGACACGAGCGGCAGACCGATGCCCGCCAGGCGTTCCAGCTCGTGCGCTCCCGGCTGGAGGCAGACGGCGATGATGCCGTCGAAGCGGCGACCGGCCAGGGCGTGATCGAGCATTCGGGCGCGCTCGGCGCTGCCTTCCGCGGCGCCGTAGAGCGCGAGGTCGAGGCCGTCGGCGATGAGCGCCTGCTGGAGGCCGGCGAGCAGCTCGGCGAAATACCATCGGTCGGCCATCGGCATGATGACGCCGATCGTCGAGGTGCGCCCCGTGGCCAGGCTCGACGCGCTGGAGTGCGCGGAATAGGCGAGTTCCCGTGCGGCGCGCTCGACGCGTTCTCTCGTCTCTGCGGACACGTAGCCGTTCCCGCTGAGCGCGCGACTGGCCGTCGATTTCGCCACGCCCGCCCGCAGTGCGACGTCGATGATCCCGGTCACGGCGTGTCCTCCTCGAAACGGATCCCCTCACCATAGCGATATCTCACACACTATGGAACCGGTTCCTTGAAAGCGCTCCCATGGATCCGGCCCCGCGGCGAGCCCGGTTACCCAGTTGTGATCCGACGCACGTTGCGCAATGGGTACGAGGGTCACTAGTGTCGCCTGGAAGCGGTTCCTGAAGGAGCCCCCAGCGCTGGGGAACTCGACCCCGCGAATTCGAAGGAGAAAACGTATGGGAATGTCTCAGCGACGTCGCCTGATCGCGCCTCTGGCGCTGCTTGCGGTGTCCGGACTCGCGCTCGCGGGCTGTGCCGAAGGCGGCTCGTCCGGCGGTGGGGATTCGTCCGGCAAGGGGGAGACCGTCAAGATCTCCGGCGGTATCACGGGATCCGAGGCGGATCTGCTGAACAAGTCCTTCGACCAGTTCACGAAGGACTCCGGCATCAAGGTCGTCTACACGGGTGACAAGGGCTTCGAGGGCAACATCGTCACCAAGGTGTCCGGTGGTAGCGCCCCGGACATCGCCATCGTGCCGCAGCCGGGTCTGCTGAAGAGCCTGGTCGGCACCGGTCAGGTCAAGGAGGCCCCTTCGGAGGTCTCCGCCAACGTCGACAAGAACTGGTCGAAGGACTGGAAGACGTACGGCACCATCGACGGCAAGTTCTACGCCGCCCCGATGCTTGCCAACGTCAAGGGCTACGTCTGGTACTCGCCGGCGAAGTTCAAGGAACTCGGCGTCGAGGTGCCGAAGACCTGGGACGACCTGCTGGCACTCACCAAGACGCTTCAGGAGAAGACCGGTGCCGCTCCGTGGTGCGCGGGCTTCGCCTCGGGTGACGCCTCCGGCTGGCCGGGCACCGACTGGATCGAGGACCTCGTGCTGCGTCAGAGCGGCACCGACGTCTACGACAAGTGGGTCGCGGGCGACGTCAAGTTCACCGACCCGCAGATCAAGCAGGCCTTCGACGCGGTGGGTTCCATCCTGCTCGACCCGAACTACGTCAACGCGGGCTTCGGCGACGTGAAGAGCATCAACTCGACCGCGTTCGCGGACGTCGCGGCCAAGGTCGCCGACGGCACCTGCCTGATGACGCACCAGGCCTCGTTCCTCTCGTCGAACTTCCTCGACGTGAAGACCAAGGCGGGCGCCGCGCCGAAGGTCGCCCCCGACGGCGACGTGTACGCGTTCGTGCTCCCCGGCGTCAAGGAGGGTGAGAACACCATCGAAGGCGGCGGCGAGTTCGTCGCGGGCTTCACCGACAGCGCCGCGACCAAGAAGGTCCTGGAGTTCATGTCCTCGCCCGAGTTCGCGAACGCCCGCGTCAAGCTCGGCGGCGTCATCTCGGCCAACAAGAACGCGGACGCCTCGCTGGCATCCAGCCAGTTCCTGCAGGACGCGATGAAGACGCTGCAGGATCCCAAGACCACGCTGCGTTTCGACGCGAGCGACCTGATGCCGGCCACCGTCGGTTCGGGCTCGTTCTGGAAGGGCATGGTCAGCTGGGTCGACGGAAAGCCGACGGATCAGGTCCTGAGCGACATCCAGGCCGGCTACAAGAACTAGTCTGAGTACCACCTGAGAGGCTGCGGGGTCGTCCGCCATCGCGGGCGGCCCCGCAGTCGTTCGGGAAGGTCCTGAAAGTGTTCATCGTCGAACCGTCATAAGGGGTCCCTATGTCGCAATCCACAGCGACCGAGACCACGCGATCCGATCGCAAGACCGAGTCCGTGAGTTCCGGCCGCACGACCGCTTCCCGATCCGTCACGATCGGCGCCTACATCGTGGGCGCAGTCGTGATCATCGGGGTGTTCATCGCCCTCCTCGCCGGTGGTCCGGCGGACAACCCGAAGCCGACGTCGCTCGGCTTCTCACTGAACAGCTTCTTCACGTGGCTCGGCGGGCTGAACCCGCTGCTGCAGATCCCGCTCGTGCTCCTCGTGTTCGCCATCGTCGCGGGCATCCTGCTGGTGCTCATCGAGTACGCGCCGCGGCACGGGAAGGGCTATTTCTGGCTGCGTCTGGTGGCGTGCTTCGCGATCCCGGTGCTCGCGTTCATGATGCTGCGGCCCTACCAGAACGCCGTCGTCTACGTCATGATCATCGCCCTGGTCGCCGGCGGCCTGCTGTTCTTCGCCGACTACCGCGCGCGTGAGGGCTCCGGCTACCTGTTCCAGCTCACGCTGTTCATGGCGCCGGCCACCCTTCTCCTCATCGTCGGCCTCATCTACCCGGCCGTGTCGACGATCATCCAGTCGTTCTTCGACAAGACGGGCAAGGACTTCGTCGCACTCGAGAACTACCAGTGGGTCTTCACGAACCCGGAGGGCTTCTGGTCCGTCATCAACACGCTGATCTGGGCGCTCATCGCGCCGATCGTGTCGACGATCTTCGGACTCGCCTATGCCGTGTTCATCGACCGCGCCCGCGGCGAGAAGATCCTCAAGGTGTTCGTCTTCATGCCCGTCGCGATCTCCTTCGTCGGCGCCGGCATCATCTGGAAGTTCATCTACGACTTCCGGCAGGGCGACCAGATCGGCCTGCTCAATGCGATCGTGACGCTGTTCGGCGGCAAGCCGGTGTCCTGGCTGGACACCACTCCGCTGGTCAACACGATCTGCCTGCTCATCGTGTTCATCTGGACGCAGACCGGGTTCGCCATGGTGATTCTGTCCGCGGCCATCAAGGCGGTTCCGACCGAGCAGATCGAGGCGGCGTCGCTGGACGGCGCGAACGCCTGGGAGAGGTTCCGCAACGTCACGGTCCCGGGGATCCGCTCGTCGCTCATCGTGGTGCTGACCACCATCACGATCGCATCGCTCAAGGTCTACGACATCGTCGCGGTGATGACCGGCGGTCGGGCCAACAGCACCGTGCTCGGCTTCGAGATGGTCAACCAGCAGCAGCGCTTCCAGAGCTACGGGCACTCGTCGGCGCTGGCCGTGGTGCTGTTCCTGTTCGTGCTGCCGCTGATCATCTACAACGCCCGGCAGATGGCCAAGCAGAGGGAGATCCGCTGATGAGTGCGACACAGGCGATCGTCACCGACAATCGCAGCAAGCGCCAGGTCGAACGCGACACCCGCCGCAACGAGGCGACCGCGCAGAAGCGGCTCACGTCGAGGGGCGCCACCATCGCCGCGGTGATCATCGCGATCTTCTGGACGATCCCGACGCTCGGGCTGTTCGTCACGTCGTTCCGTCCCGGGGCGGACTCGAACAGCACGGGCTGGTGGACGGTCTTCGTCAATCCGTCGTTCACGCTCAGCAACTACGCCGACGCGCTGAACTCCGGGGGCACGGCTCTCACCCTCGGCGCCTCGTTCGTGAACTCGCTGGCGATCACGATCCCGGCCACGGTGATCCCGATCTTCATCGCCTCGCTCGCGGCCTACGGCTTCGCGTGGATGAACTTCAAGGGCAAGAACCTCGTGTTCGTGTTCGTGTTCGCGTTGCAGATCGTGCCGATCCAGATGGCCCTGGTGCCGCTGCTGTCGCTGTTCTCGCGAGGGCTCACCCTGTTCGGGACGCAGATCTTCCCGGGCTTCACCCTGCGCGACGTCGACCACAGCTTCGCCACAGTCTGGATCGCGCACGCGATCTTCGCGATGCCCCTGGCGATCTTCATGCTGCACAACTTCATCGCCGAGATCCCGGGCGAGGTGGTCGAGGCGGCCCGCGTGGACGGGGCAGGACACGGGCAGATCTTCTTCCGGATCATCCTGCCGCTGGCGATGCCTGCCATCGCGTCGTTCGCGATCTTCCAGTTCCTGTGGGTGTGGAACGACCTGCTCGTGGCGACGATCTTCGCGCCCGAATCGTCGTTGCCACTGACCCAGACGCTGAACTCGCTGTCCGGCACCTGGGGCAATCAGTGGTACCTGCAGTCCGCGGGTACGTTCATCTCGATCATCGTTCCGCTGATCGTGTTCTTCGCACTGCAGCGGTTCTTCGTGCGCGGCCTCCTGGCCGGCGCGACGAAGGGCTGATCCGAGCGATCCCTCGAAGGCCGGTGCCCCTCTCGGCGGGTGCCGGCCTTCGTCGTTCCACCGGCGCGGCGTCGGCGCCGGATGCGAAGTGCGACAGCGCGTCGGGGGAGAATGGCCGGATGACACGTCGGCTCGCCCTCATCCTCGGCATCATCGGGGTGACGGCAACGGTCGTCGCCGCGGTGGTGCTGGCCACGGCCCCGGGCGTGATCGTGTCGCTCGACGACGCCTGGAACCTGGAGATGGGCGAGTGGCGCGGCCCCGTGCTCGTCGGCTGGGCGCTGGTCATGAACGTGCTCGGCGGAGGATGGGTCGCGACGATCCTCGCCCCCCTCGTCATCGCCGCCCTCGCCTGGCTCGTGCGGGGCTGGCGCGGCGCCCTGTTCGCGCTGATCGCCTTCGTGGTGAGCGCGGGCGTGGTGCAGCTCGTGAAGAGGTCGCTGGGCCGTGCGCGACCGCAGGATCTGCTGATCGCGTCGGATTTCGGGTCCTTCCCCTCCGGCCACACCGCGAACGCCGCGGCCGTCGCCGTGGTGCTGTGGTTCCTGTTCCCGACGCTGTGGATGGCCATCGGGGGAGTGGTGTGGACGGTGGCGATGGGATTCTCGCGCACCGTGCTCAGCGTGCACTGGTTCAGCGACACCGTCGGCGGTGCGCTCATCGGTGCCGGCGCGGCCTTCCTGGTGGCGGCGGTGCTGTGGCGCTGGGTCCGGTCGCCGCGCGTGCTCGACGAGGCGGCGACGCGGGATCCCTGGGCGGTTCCGCCTCGCTAGGCTGAGGGGATCCGCAGGCCCCTGCGCGTCCCTCGTCTCGCGGCGCCTGAGCGAGCGCGCCGAGACGCAGGGCGCCGACAGAAAGGCATGGCCACGTGGCACGCATCCGACCGTTCCGCCCCGAAGACGTCGACGGGCTCTACGACGTGTGCGTGAAGACGGCTGACGTCGGCGCCGACGCGACCGGCATGCTCGAGGACGACGCGCTCTGGGGCGACCTGTTCGCGGTCCCGTACGCGCGGCGCGATCCGAGCCTGTGCTGGGTGGTCGAGGCCGACGACGCGCGCGTGATCGGCTACGTCGTCGCCACCGATGACACGAACGCGTTCGCCTCGTGGTTCCGCGACGAATGGTGGCCGTCCCGACGGGACCGCTACCGCGCATCGGGTGCGGCTGAGCCGACGCCGCAGGACCGCTTCATCGCGTATGGCGACCGGCAGAAGCCCGGCGATGGTCCGATCGTGCAGGGGTACCCGGCGCACCTGCACATCGACCTGCTTCCGGAGACACAAGGGCAGGGCCTCGGGCGGCGGCTGATCGACACCCTGCTCGCTGAGCTGGCTCACCGCGGCGTCCCAGGCCTGCACCTGGCCATGAACGCCGACAATCACTCCGCCGGCGCCTTCTACGAGCGGCTCGGCTTCACGAAGCTCGCCTCGGGCGACGGCAGCACGACGTACGGGATCAGGATCCCCGCAGCAGCGGCCCTCTGAGCTCCTGCCGCAGCCCGGCGTCGTCCGGTCCTGGCGACGTGCGGCGGGCGGGAGATCCCCCGACATCCCGCCCACCGCACGCCGCGTCTGCTCCCTGGTGGCAGGGCGGGTGGTTTCACCACGCGCGCGCCTCGCCACAGGGCGTCTCACCCGTGCCGTTCCCCGATCAGGTTCGTCCCGAGGTAGTCCCTGAGCTCGGCACCCGCGAAGCCCGCACGCGCCAGCGCACCCAGCTTTCCGAGCGCGGCTTCGCTGGTCATGTCGCCGGCGCCGATCGCTCCCGCGTCGGCCAAGGCGGATCCGACCGCGTACCTGTCGAGCACCACCGATCCGTCCTCGCACTGCGTGACGGCGAGCACGACCGTGCCTCGCCCGGTGGCGGCGCGGATCGCATCGGCGAGCCCGCCGCTCACGGCCGGTGCCGTCCCGGATCCGTAGCATTCCAGCACGATCCCGGTCGGGCACTCGTTCATCGCGGCGACCAGCTGCAGTGCGTTCACACCGGGGACGACCTTCACCAGTCCGGTTCTCGGCGCCGGTGCGCCGGCCGCGCGTCGCAGCGCGTCGGCGAGCCGGTCGTCGACCCCGACCGGCTCCGCCGCGAGCGTCCGTGGTGCGGCGAACGCCTGCAGGCTCTGGGCCGAGCGCTTGGTCGCCCGCACGGCGGGGAGCACGGATCCGCCGAACGCGATGTGCACGCCCTGCAGCGCATCCCGGTCGGGAGCGGAGATCGCGAGGGAGAAGTTGTCGATCGCGTCGGTGCCCTCGAATCCGATCGGGAGCTGGGCTCCCGTGAACATGATCGGCGTCGGCAGATCGGCGAGCGCGAAGGCGGCGAACGCCGCGCTGTACGCCAGGGTGTCGCTGCCGTGGATCACGACGACCGCGCGGGGATCGTCCCGGGTGATGATCTCCCGCAGCTGATCGGCGAGTCGGCCGAGCGCCGCGCAGTCCATCTCGGCGCTGTCCATCGCGCGCTGGGTCTCCGTGTAGACCCACTCGGCCGGCTGCCCGTCGGTTCCCCTGACTCCCGCCATGAGGCCCTCGATCTCGGTCCGCAGGCGCGGGTTCGGAACCAGGCCGTGCGCAGACGGGACCATCCCGAACGTGCCGCCGGTGTAGAGGATCGCGAGCGGGCGGGAGGACCGGGGCCGCTGAGCGGTCACGGATCCTCCCGGCTTCTGCTGCTGCTCAGTCATTCGCGCCCGGAGCGGTCGGCGCGTCGTCGATGCCCGCTGGACGCACGTCGATCGCTGTGGTGAGCGCGTGCGCGTCGATCCGCCCGCGGACGGCGTACCAGCCGATCACGAGGAGGATGATGACCACGACGAACGCGATCAGAGTGATGCGACCGACCCCCGGGTCGAGGGCCATGAGGAGCACGACCAGCGCGAGGAATCCCAGGGTGACGCCGTTGGTGACGGGCGCCCACGGCAGACGGAATGCCGGGCGCTCCCGTCCGTCCCGCTTCATCTTGCGGATGAACAGCCAGTGGCAGACGATGATCGACGCCCAGACCCCGACGATTCCCAGGCCCGCGAGGTTGAGCACGATCTCGAACACCTGACCGGGGACGACCATGTTCAGGAAGACGCCGACCGCTCCGAGCGCGGTCGTGATCAGGATCCCGCCGTACGGGACGCCTGCCTTGTTCATCCGCTTGGCGAACTTCGGTCCGGTGCCGGCCATCGCGAGCGAGCGCAGCGTGCGACCGGTGGAGTACAGCCCGGCGTTCAGGCTCGACATGGCGGCGGTGAGGACGACGAGGTTCATGATGTCGCCGGCGTGCGGGATCCCGATAGCGCCCATGACCGTCACGAACGGGCTCTCGTCCGCCTTGTACGCGTTCCACGGCATCAGGAGGGTGAAGAGCACGACCGATCCGGCGTAGAAGAGCATGATGCGCCACATGATGGAGTTGACCGCACGGGGGACGACCGAGCGGGCGTCCTGGGCCTCGCCGGCGGCGACGCCGACCATCTCGGTGCCGCCGTAGGCGAAGACGACGCCGAGAGCGATGACGAACATGGCGCCGACCCCCATCGGGAAGAACCCGCCGTTGTCGGCGATCATCGAGAGGCCGGGGGTGTGTCCGTTGATCGGCGTCTGGGTGACGATGAGGTAGACGCCCAGGATGCCGAACAGCACGATCGCGCCGACCTTGATCAGCGCGAACCAGTACTCCAGTTCCCCGAACAGCACCGCCGAGGTGACGTTCATCGCCATGACGATCACGAGCGCGACCAGCGCGATCACCCATTGCGGGATGGGGGTGAAGAACGACCAGAAGTGCGTGTAGAGCGCGATCGCGGTGATGTCGGCGATCACCGTCGTGCCCCAGTCGAGGAAGAACAACCACCCGACCGTGAAGGCGCCCTTCTCTCCCATGAACTCGCGCGCGTACGAGACGAACGCGCCCGACGACGGGCGGTACATCACCAGCTCGCCCAGGGCCCGGACGACGATGAACGCGAAGAGGCCGCAGACGATGTAGACGACGGCCAGTGAGGGTCCTGCGATCTCCATGCGGCCGCTCGCGCCGAGGAACAGGCCGGTTCCGATCGATCCGCCGATGGCGATCATGTTCATGTGCCGGCGCTTGAGCGCCTTCTTGTACCCCTGGTCGCCCACGTCTGCGACGGCTTCCTGTCGCCCGTTCTCGACCTGAACCTCTTTGTTCTGCGTCACCCCAAAGCCTTCCTTCATCGGCGGTTGGTTGGACAGTTTCTGTCCAGCTGTCGGACAGCTTAGGGTGCGCACGTGCTGCTGCGCAAAGGGGCCGCAGGGGCGCCGGTATGCTGAGGCTTCCGGAAGAGCTGAGGTGGATCGTGCTCGAGGACGCCGTTCCCGTCACCCCGATCAAGCGCGTCAGCGCCGCGGAGGCGACGTTCCAGGCGCTGCTCGCACTCATCGCGAGCGACGGCGTGGCGGTCGGCGACCGGCTTCCCGGAGAGGTCGAGCTGGCGAAGCGGTTCGGCGTGAGCCGCGCCATCCTGCGCGAGGCGCTCGGCGCGTGCGCGACGCTCGGCCTCACCGAGACGCTCACCGGCAGCGGAACGTACATCCGTGCCAAGAGCCCGCGACAGGGGCTCACCTTCGGCGGCTACTCGGCGGTCGATCTCATCGAGGCGCGGCCGCACATCGAGATCCCCGCCGCCGGATACGCCGCGGAACGCCGCACCCCCGAGCAGCTCGACCGGATGCGCGCCCTCGTCGAGCGCATGCGGAACACCGCGGACCTGCGCGCCTGGGTGCGCCTGGACGGGGAGTTGCACCGTCTGATCGCGGAGGCGAGCGGCAATCCCGTGTTCGCAGCCATGGTCGACTCGCTGCGGCAGGCTCTGGATCCCCAGTCCGAGTTCCTCAACATCACCAAGGCCCGGCAGTCCTCCTCGGACGAGGAGCACGCGCGCATCGTCGACGCGATCGCATCGGGTTCGGCCGACAGCGCGCGGGACATGCTCTCCCGCCACCTCTTCCGGGTCGCGGAGGCACTCAGCGAGTAGCCGCTGCGCCGGTTCACGACGAAGACCCCGGCTCCCCAGCGGTTCTGGGGGAGTCAGGGCCTTCGATCTGGCGGTGACGGCGGGATTCGAACCCGCGGTTGCTTGCACAACACACGCTTTCCAAGCGTGCTCCTTCGGCCGCTCGGACACGTCACCAGGAATACAACCTGACCATCCTATCCGATGCGACGGGATGGTCCTGACCGGGCAGCCGGGCGGGCGCCCGGCCCCCGTGCCAGGATGAGAGAGGACCGCGAAGGAGGGCAGCCGTGAGCGACGCGCAGCACCCGTCGAGGCGCCGCTGGGCGCTGCAGATGCAGCAGCCGTTGCCGTCTTCCACGGTGTTCGACCGGATCGCGTTCCTGATCGGCACGGCCTCGGCGGTCTGGCTCGCGATCATCATCTCGATCGAGGGCTTCCGCTCGCCGTGGGCGCTGCTGCTGTTCATCCCCGTGTGGGCGATCATGGCGTATCTCGTGCTGCCGCGGCTGCACCGCCTGCTCAGCGACCTCTACGTGCCGGACTACTTCTTCGGGCGCACGCGCACGGGCGACGGCCTGCTCGGGGATCCGGTCAACCTCGGCGTCGACGGCACCGCGGCGCAGCTCGACGAGGTGATGACCAGGGCAAGGTGGCACCGTGCAGACGAGATCACCGCCGCCTCGACCTGGGGGATCATCGTGTCAACGCTCACGCGGCGCAGCTATCCGACGGCACCCGTGTCGCCGCTGATGCTGTTCGGCCGACGGCACGATGTCGCGTACCAGCAGGAGGTGGCGGGCAACCCCAAGCAGCGCCACCACGTGCGGTTCTGGCACTGCCCGCCGGGCTGGCTGCTGCCCGGCGGAGCGAAGACGGACTGGCTCGGCGCCGGCACCTACGACACCGATGTCGGGCTCAGCCTGTTCACCCTGCAGGTGACCCACCGGATCGATGAGAACACCGACGTCGAACGCGATTTCGTGGTGCAGAGCGCACGCGACGCGGATCCCGCCGTGCGGTTGCGCCTCCTGCACGACTTCACCACCGGCTATCACTCCCGCAATGGCGGCGGCGATCGGTTCATCACCGATGGCGACCTGCCGATCCTCGACGTGACCCGCGTGCGCACGGCCCCCGGCGAGGCGGACGAGGGCGCCGACGATCTCTCCGGCACGAAGTCGGCCGAGGGCCTTCCGCGTGAGGGGCACGGCGAGTCGCTGCGCGCCACGGCCGAGCGGTCCGTGCGGCGGGCGCCGTTGTCGACGTTCTTCGCCGTCGGCGTCGTCGTGATCGGAGCGATCATCGACGTGCTCGGTCTGACGGTCGGGGCCGCGGCCGACCCGGGCGTGCGGGCGCTGTTCTCCTCCGGCGAGGCACCCGAGGTGGCCGTGCTGATCGGTTTCCTCGGGTTCGGCGTGCTCGTCTCGCTCGCGCAGCTGCTCATGGCCTGGTTCGTGCTGCGGCGGGGACGGCGCTCCCGGGCGATCCTGATGGTGCTGCTGGCGATCGGCGTGCTCTCGACCGCGATCGACTACCTCGACGGCACGGCGACGCTCGGGCTCAACGGCACGCTCCTCGCCGCGTCGCTGCAATGCCTCGCCCTGCTCGCGTTGTCCAGTGAGTCGGCCGGAGCCTGGGCGCGGCGGAAGACCGCGCAGGAGCGCGACTAGGATCGCTGGGTGCCCACCCCGAAGATCGTGCTGTTCTACGCCTTCGCGCCGCTGTCGGATCCGGAGGCGATCCGGCTCTGGCAGCGCGACCTGTGCGAGGCACTGCACCTGCGCGGGCGGATCCTGATCTCGAAGCACGGGATCAACGGCACCCTCGGCGGTGACCTGCCCGCGGTGAAGAAATGGCTGCGCTCGTTCCGCTCCTATGCGCCGTTCCGCGATGCGGACGTGAAGTGGAGCGAGGGCACCGGGGTGGATGCCGACGGGCACAGCGTCGACTTCCCCAAGCTCAGTGTGAAGGTCCGCGACGAGATCGTCTCGTTCGGCGCCCCGGACGAACTGCAGGTCGATGAGCACGGCGTGGTCGGCGGCGGCACCCGGCTGAGCCCCGATGCGCTGCACGAACTCGTGGCAGAGCGCGGGGACGACGTCGTGTTCTTCGACGGGCGCAACGCCCTGGAGGCCGGGATCGGCCGCTTCCGCGGAGCGATCGTGCCGGAGGTGGAGACGACGCGCGACTTCGTGGGGCTGCTCGACTCGGGCGCCTACGACGACCTCAAGGGCCGGCCGGTCGTCACGTACTGCACTGGCGGGATCCGCTGCGAGGTGCTGTCGAGCCTGATGGCGGCGCGCGGCTTCGGCGAGGTCTACCAGCTCGAAGGCGGGATCGTCCGCTACGGCGAGCAGTTCGGCGACGACGGGCTGTGGGACGGATCCCTGTATGTGTTCGACGGCCGCGGATCCGTGGACTTCTCCGATCATGCGGCGGTCATCGGCGAGTGCGCCGGCTGCGGCGCCGCCACGAACCGCACCGCGAACTGCCCCGACCCGTCGTGCCGGCATCAGGCGGTGGTGTGCGCGACCTGCGTGGCGGTGCCGTGCGCGGAGCATGCGACAGCGGTCTGAACGCCCCTGCCGCCCCCCGCGTCCGGTCCCGCGACGGCGAGGTGAGAATCGCGCCGAAGGCTGGGCTTCTGGGCATCCGCCCGCGGTGAACAGTTCGGAACATCATTCTCCGGTATGACGACGGCCTTTCCCGCGCGCCGTAGCGTGGAGGGCATGGACCTGCTGAACGCCTGGCTGCTGCATGCTGCGGGGCAGCTCTGGCTGTTCCCCGTGCTGCTGGTGTTCTTCTTCGTCGACGGGTTCGCCACGATCCTGCCCAGCGAGACGGCGCTCGTCGCGCTCGCCGCCCTGTCGCTGCAGAGCGGCGAGCCGAACCTCGTGGTGCTCGGCCTGGTCGCTCTGGTCGGCGCGGTCGCCGGGGACAACATGGCGTACCTGCTCGGCCGCACGATCGGTACCGAGCGCTGGGCGTGGATGCGCCGGCCGCGGGTGCACAAGATGTTCGACTGGGCCCGGTACGAGCTCGACAAACGGGGCGCCGCGCTCATCTTCACCGCGCGATACATCCCGTGGGGGCGGGTCGCGGTGAACTACGTGGCGGGTCAGACCGGATTCCCGCACCGCCGGTTCTTCCTGTACGACCTGTTCGCCTGCATCACGTGGGTCGCCTACGCGCTGGGCATCGGGCTGCTCGCCGGCCAGTGGGTACACGACAACCCGCTGCTGGGCGTCGGAATCGCGGTGGTGTTCGCCGTCATCGTGGGGTTCGGAATCGACCACGCGCTGCGCTGGTGGCACCGGCGCCGGGGAGATGCCGAGCCGTCCCGGCCCGGATCCGCAGCGTCCACGACGACGACCGCGTCCCAGGCGGCCGCGTCTCCGACGGCCGCCGAGCACTGACGATCCCGGATCCGCGACGCCGCCGGGCGACGCGGTCGTGAGGGGAGGGGGCATCCCGCCCGGGCGCTCAGGACGTCGAGGTCGCCAGCAGCCGCGCGCCGAGCAGCGAACGCGGGGCCAGCACCGCCGTGAGCCGGTCACGGCGCGACACGTGCTCGCGCAGCTGCGCCCGGATCGCATCGAGCGGAGGGCGCAGATCCCCGACGTCCGGCGCGGATCCGGATCCCGCGCGCGCATAGCTGCTGCGTTCGATCGCTCGCACGAGCACATCCATGTCGGCCGGATCCGCGCCGCGCTCGCGCACCAGGCGCGCACCGCGCCCGCGCGGAGACTCCGCGGACGAGGCCGGACGGCCCAGATCCTGCAGCGTCGCACGCAGCTCGGACCACGCCGCCACGGCGTCGCCTCGGCCCGCGGCGGCACGACGTCGCGCCGTCTGCACGCGCCGGATCATCGCCGGGATCAGCAGCACGACCAGCACGCCCACGACGGTCCACACCACGGGCATCACCTGCTGCACCGTCGGCGTCGAGGCGCCTGCGGCTCCGGCGTCCGGCACGTCGAGGTTCTTCGGGTCCTTCGCGACGCCGCTCGTGGTGGGCTGCGGTGTCGCTCCGGCGGAGGGCAGCGTGCCGTCGTCGGATCCGGAGCTGCTCTCGGCGAAGGCGGTCGGGACGCCCCGGGTCGCGGTCGGTTCGAAGGGCACCCAGCCGATGCCGGAGAAGTACACCTCGGGCCAGGAGTGCAGCTGGTCGGTGGAGACCTCGAACACGACCCGCCCGTCATCGGAGCGGCGATCCGTCGCTGTGCCGGGCAGGTAGCCGACGACGATCCGCGCCGGCATGCCGAGTGAGCGCGCCATGAGCGCGAACGCCCCGGCGAAATGCACGCAGTAGCCCTCGCGTACGGTCAGGAACTTCGCCACGGCATCGACGTTGGTGCCGTCGAAGCCGTCGTCGACCGGGGTCTGCAGCGAGTAGCGGAACCCGGCGCGGAACCAGGTCTGCAGTGCGATCAGCCTGTCGTAGTCGGTGGCGGCCCCGCCGACCACTTCGCGCGCACTGTCGGCGATGATAGCCGGAAGGCCCGCGGGCAGTGCCCGCAGGTCCTGCGGGGCGTTGGAACCCGTGGCGGTGGATGCGCGGATCTGATCGAGCGTGGGCTCGAGCGTCGCCGTGTCGATCGTGTAGTTCTGCTCGGCCGCATCGGCGTTCGCGGCGATCACCGTGCGGTTGTCGCCGGCGGCGTTCCAGCTGCCGCTTTCGCCGCGCACTGCAGTGGCCTGGTAGGGCACCGGCAGCCAGGACCCGGAGATCCCTGCGGTGCGGATCGTGGTCCTGGTCTTGTGCAGTGCGACGCCCTCGGGGGCGGTGACATCGCCGAAGCCCTGGGACAGGGGCACCGTGGTGGGCCGGTCCGGCTGCCAGGTGGAGCCGTCGAATCGGGTCAGCGTCGCGATCCGGAGGTAGGGCGGCGTGCCGTCCTGGGTGATCAGGGTGAGCGCGGTGACGGGGGAGGGACGCCGCAGATCCTGCCCCAGGTTGAGGGTGGCGCTGAGGGTGGTGCTGCCGCCGCCGATGCTGAGCCCCGAGGCGGACAGCGGCAGCAACGGCGACACGATGAGCGCCGCGAGCACGGCGAGGAAGCCGAGGACGACGGCGGGGAGGCGCCGCGTGCGCAGGAGCGCGTCAGTGGGCGCATGGCGCGTGGGGGAGCGGCCGTCCTCCGTCACGGTCGCGGGACGTGCGGATCCTGGCGGCGCGAACCGCACATGCAGGAAGAGCAGGATCGCGAGCGCGAGCCCGATGAACCACACCGGGTTGGCGCCCTGGTGCACGATCACTCCCGGCACCGCGCCGAGCGCGGTGACCAGCACGGCCGCCACGAGCGGCGCCCGCAGCGTCACGAGCACGAGATCCAGCACCACGGCGATGAGTCCGGTCGCCGCGGCCACACTCACGGCGACCGCGGGGGACGGGGCGAGGGGAGCGACACCGCCGCGGATCTCGTCGAGCGCGGCGGAGAGGAAGGCGTCGATCGCGCGCCATACTTCGGGTGTCGGCAGCAGCCAGCCGTGCCCGGCTTGCCGCGCGACGAACGCCGTGAGCGCGATCAATCCGGTGCCGAACTGCACGACGGGCACGGCGGGGATCGCCAGCCAGGCGGGCGCCCGACGGGTGAGGGAGCGCACGACCGCGCCCGCGACGATCACCGTCGCGCCCGTGACGGCGGCGCCCGCGCTCCAGCTGCCCGGCTGCACCACCGCGCTCAGCGGCCACACCGTCACGAGAAGGCCCAGGGCCGTGAGCAATGCCGCAGCCACGGGGCCGCCGTCCCGCCTGCGCTCCTGCAAGGGGCCCCCGTACGCGCTCACGTCAGCGGGCATGCGCAGCCTCCTCCGGAGCAGCGGGGGACGAGCCCCCGGCGCCGTCGCCGGACCGCGGGGATCGACCAGGCTCCGCGGCGGCATCCGCCGAGGCGGATCCGGGCTCGCCCGCGCCGGCGTCCGCCCAGGCGTCGGCCGGATCGTCGCCGAGCAGCGCGGTTCGCCAGCCCTGCTGTTCCGCGGCGGACAGCGCGTCGGCACCGGGGGCGGTCGCGATGAGGATCGGGGTGCCGGCCCCGCCGTGCGGGAGCGTGCCGGCATCGGCCGCATCGATCGCGCCGGTGATCACCACCAGCGGACCGACCGTATGCCCCTCGCTCGCCGCCGGCAGCCCGTGATCGCGCTCGCCGGAACGCGGCGCGGTGCCGGCCAGGCTCACCAGCAGGCCGTCGCGTTCGTCCTCCGCCCCGCGCAGCCGGCCGATCAGCACGCCGGTGGCGTCGACCACGTCCACGGCGAAGCCGTTGTCCACGAGGTGCATCGCGATCGAGGCGCACGCCGTGACGGCTCGGTCGAAACCGTCGAAGTCCGTCTCCCGGTCGGCTCCGACCCAGCGCGCGCCCGCGCGATCCAGCACCACGAGAGCGTCCGGGCTCGACTCCTGCTCCTCCTGGCGCACCATCAGATCGCCTCGGTGCGCGGTCGCACGCCAATGGATCCGCCGCATCGAGTCGCCGGGGACGTACCGGCGAGGGGAGAGGTTGTCCGCACCCTGCCCGAGTCGGTGCGACGAGGTCTGCGCCGTCCCACCGGCGCGCCCCGTGCGGTCGGTCAGCCGCGGCAGCGGCACGACCTGCGGCACGATCGTGACCGGCGTCACGTCACCGAGCTCGTCCGTGCGGACGAAAAGGCCGAACGGATCCGTCGTGCTGAGCCGCAGCGGCCCGAGCGAGGCGAGCCCGCGACGCACCCCGGAGATCGGATACGTCATGGTCGTGGTCGTTCCGCCGGGGATCGGTTCGGCGTCGTCGGGCGGGAAGGCGCCGGTCGCCGAGCCGCGCACGGCGGCCGGCAGCCCGTCCCGCCAGCGTCCGGACGGCGGGCGCACAAGGGTGCGCAGATCCACCCGCACCCGTACCCAGGTGTCGTCGCCGACCGTGAGCAGGTCCGCAGCGACCGTGCGGCCCACCCGCGCATGCCGGCGCGGGACGAAGACGAACAGCGCGGCCAGGACGAGCAGTGCGAACAGCAGCGCCGCCACGTACAGCAACACCGGCGTGGCCAGCACGTTCGCGCCGATCACCAGGAGGATCCCAATCAGGAGCGCGCTCACGCCGCGCCCGGTCATCCTCCGCCCGGGCGGATCCGCTTCGCGCCGCGCGCGCTCCCGTCGGTTCACCGCGGAAGGCCCACCGGCACCGGTATGCGCCGGACGATGCCCTCCAGCGCGGCCTCGATCGGGCGGGCTCCGGCCCGGTGCAGCCCGCGGGCGGGGATGAGCCGGTGCGCGAACACGGCAGGCAGGAGCGAGGTGAGATCGTCCGGGACCACGTAGTCGCGCTCGTCCAGCGCGGCCTGCACCTTCGCCGCGCGCACGAGCTGCAGCGTCGCCCGGGGGCTCGCTCCGAGATGCAGGTTCGGGTCGGTGCGCGTGGCCTGCGACAGCGCCACGGCGTACTCCTCGAGCGCCGGGGCGACGTGCACCGCGCGGGCCCACGCGATCAGCGCGCGCACATCGGTCGCGGCCAGCACGGGACGGATGCCTTCGAGCGGATTGCGGGTGTCCCGCTGACGCAGCATGAGCGTCTCGGCCGCCGCGTCCGGATAGCCCATCGAGATCCGCATCATGAACCGGTCGCGCTGCGCCTCCGGCAGGGCGTAGGTGCCCTCCATCTCGAGCGGGTTCTGCGTGGCGACCACGAGGAACGGATCGGGCAGCGGCCGCGAGTTCCCGTCCACGGTGACCTGGTGCTCCTCCATCGCCTCCAGCAGCGCCGACTGGGTCTTGGGGGAGGAACGGTTGATCTCGTCGGCGATCACGATGTGCGCGAACACGGCGCCGGGCTTGAACTCGAACTCCTGCTCGACGGGGTTGTAGACGCTCACCCCCGTCACATCGCCCGGCAGCAGATCGGGCGTGAACTGGATGCGGCGCACGGTCGCGTCGATGCTGGCCGCGAGGGCGCGCGCGAGCATGGTCTTCCCCACGCCGGGCACGTCCTCCACGAGCAGGTGCCCCTCGGCGAGCAGGCAGACGAGCGCGCTGCGGACCGCGTCATCCTTGCCGTCGATCACCTCGGTGATGGAGTCGAGGATCGCGGCGGTCTGACGGGCGAACTCCGTCGCATCGATCTCCGCGGCGGTGCGGGATGTCGCGTCCGGTGCGGTGCTCGTGGTGACGTCGGCGGTGTTCGTGGCGTGCATGCGTCCCTCTCACCGGGCGCCGCGGTGCGCCCGCGTCTCTGATCGTAACCCGGGGCGGGGACCACAGGGCGGGGGATCCGTCGGAGGGCGTCTTGTCCGAGCCCCCGCCCGCCATCGGCTCAGAACCGGTCGAGGGTGAAGATCGCCGGAGCGGGGGCGCGGTCGAGGGCCAGATCGGCAAGGAGACGCCCCACGCTCGGCGTGAACTTGAATCCGTGCCCTGAGAACCCGGCGCCCAGCACCACGGGGCCACGGCGATCGATCACGAAGACTCCGTCGGGTGTCGTCGTGTATGTGCAAGTGAGCTCGGTGACGTCATCGGCGTCTACGCCCGGCAGCCATTCGCGGGCGTAGTCACGGATGAGCGCGGAGAGCGCGGGGTCGGGCACGAAGCTGCGCCGATCGGGGTCGATCACAGGGCCGACCCCGTGCCAGCCAGCCTTGATGCCCTGCCCCGGCGTGTGCATGCCGTACACGCTCGAGGGCCAGCGACGATCCGGTCCGGAATCGGCGAGGAAATGATTGAATCCCGGCCATTCCCCCGGGATGCGCGGGGCGAAGTGCGCGGGCTGTTCCTGGGTGACCACGAGGCGCGGCAGCGGAACGTGCCCGGTGAGCAGCGTCGACGTCCAGGCGCCGACCGTGACCACCACCCGGCGGGCGCGCAGGTCGCGCACACCCTCGGCGGTCTCGATCGTGAGCACGGCCTCGTCGCCGACCGGACTGATGCCGGTCACGCGGGCGCCGTGCTGCACGCGGGCGCCCTTCTGCTGCGCCGCGCGCTGCAGCGCGGCGACAGCGCGGTCGGCGTGCAGGCGCCCGGCCGTCGGCGTGAACAGTACGCGGCCTTCGAAACGGATGCCCGGCCAGCGCTCCGATGCCTCCCCCTCGTCGACGAAGACACTGGGGATGCCGGCCGCGGCGAGCGCGGCGTGCGCCGCCTCATGACCCGGATTCGGTCCGTGATTGACGATGCCGTGCTGGGTGAGGAGCTCGGTGCCGGTCTGCGCTTCGAGCAGTCGCCAGAGCCGCTCGGCTTCGACGAGCATGCCCACATGCACGGGATCGGCGTAGGAGACGTTGAAATTGCGGCTGGCGCCGTGCGAGGCGCCGTTCAGGTGCCCGGGTTCGAAGCGTTCGAGGAGCAGCGTGTCGGCCCGTCCGGCGAGCTGCCACGCGGCGGCGGAGCCCATCGCCCCGCCTCCGACGATCGCGACGTCGACCCGTTCGACCATGCGCTGCCCCATTCCGAAGCCGCCGAACGGCCCGCCCACCACGATAGGACCGGATCCCGGCAGGGGACGGGCAGGTGACCACGCGTTACGCACGGATGACGGGTGCCGGGTCGTGCTGATTCCCTCCGTCCCGCACCGTCGCGAGATCTCTCGTTCGCATGACGGGGGCGGGGCCTGTCCGGACGTTCCAGGATCCGGGGCGGGGACCACGGGGCGGGGGATCCGGTCGGACCCACCCGCGACCTCGGGTAGACTTGTCGACGGCTCTCCGCGTGGCGGCACCCAGGCCAACTCCCCCAGGGCGGAAACGCAGCAAGGGTAACCGGGCTCTGTCGGGTGCGCGGAGGGTCTTTTCTTTGCCCGGAACCGAGTTCGGATCGTTGCCGGGAGTCTGTTCCGGACGCGATCCCTCTGCCCGATCGGGGGAGGGCGTCGGCCCCGGACACACGCACGCGCTAGGGTCCGAGCATGGGACATGACGAGCGCAGGCCGACCGTCTACTCTGCCGTGCCCAAGAATCTCACCGCGCCGTACGTGATCCCGCCGCTCGAGCACGACGGGCATGGTCGCCCGAAGCCGATCGGCGCTCCGACGGAGCCCGGGCCGCAACGGCGTCGCTCCTGGATCCCGTTCCTCGTCGTGGTCATCGCGACGTTCGTGGTGATCCCGGTCGTGGTCGCGCTGCTGGCCGGAATCGGCAGCGCCCCGGAGTCAGCCCCGGAACCTCCGCCGCCCGTGGTCGCGGCTCCCGAGACCGCCTCGCCGGCGTCGACCGCGCCCGACGATCAGGCGTACCCGGGCCTGGATCCCGCTCGGCTCGCCGCGCTGCTGCAGGATCCGGGTGCGCACGTCGGAGAGCAGTACACCGCGTATGTCGAGATCCAGATCGGAACCGAGAGCATTCGGCAGAATCTCCGCGACAAGGCGGGGCTCATCGGCTTCGCGGGCGCGGAGCCGCCCTCGCAGACGATGCAGGACGCCGCGAACCCGGTCGCGCTGATGGCCGATCCGGGGATCCTCGATGCGGCCGTACGCGGCGCGGTGCTGCGCATCCGGTTCCAGGTCGCGTCGACGACCGATCGCACGTCCGTCTACAACGGCTCAGGCATCGCCGAGCTGCATGTCGTCGCGGCGGAGACAGTGGTCTCGTTCTCCTGAGCCGCGCCCCCGCCGAGACCGCGGGCACAGCGCGGCGCGCGCGGAGCTGTGATCCTGCCCCGCCGACGTCTATCCAGGCGAGCCCTCGTCCGACTAGCCTTGATCGGGTGGCACCCAGACGTGCCGGTCCGAAGATCCCGTTCTCAGCCACCGGAGGCTCCGCCGTGCCCGACACCCCCGCAGCGCTCCCCGACCTGCATCGCTCGGCCGCCGTGCTGTTCGATCTGGACGGCGTGCTGACGCCGACCGCAGAGGTGCACATGCACGCCTGGCAGGCGGTGTTCGACGAGGTGTTCCTGCTCTGGGACATCGCGCCCGCGTACACCGACGAGGACTACTTCGCCTATGTCGACGGCAAGAAGCGCTACGACGGCGTCGCGAGCCTGCTGCGCAGCCGCAACGTGGAGATCCCGTGGGGGTCCGTCGACGATGATCCCGAGGTCGACACCGTGTGCGGGATCGGCAACCGCAAGAACGTCGCCTTCTCGGAGGCGCTGCGCCGCGACAGCATCGCGCCGTATCCCGGATCCCTCGCCCTGCTGCAGGAGCTGAGGGCCGCCGAAGTGCCGATGGCGGTCGTGTCCAGCTCCAAGAACGCGGAGGAGGTGCTGGCCACGGCCGGTATCCGCGACTTCTTCACGGTGGTCGTCGACGGCGTGGTCGCCGAGCGGGAGCATCTCGCCTCCAAGCCCGCACCGGACGTGTTCCGCGTGGGCGCCGAGCGCATCGGCGTCGACCCGGCATCCGCGGTCGCGGTCGAGGACGCGACGAGCGGCGTCGCCTCGGCCGCCGCTGCCGGCTACGGCACGGTCATCGGCGTCGACCGCGGAGCCGGATCCGATTCCCTCCTCGCCCACGGCGCGACCGTCGTCGTCGACGACCTCGCCCGTTTCCTGTCCTGAACCGACCCCTCACGGAGAGCACTGCATGATCGATCGCGACCTCTTCCCCGTCGACCCGTGGCGTCTGGTCGAGACGTCCTATCCGCACGTCAACCCCGGCGTCTCCGAGACGCTCATGGGTCTCGGCAACGGGTACCTCGGCCTGCGCGGCAACCACATCGAGGGCCGCAACGCGCTCGAGCACGGCACCTTCATCAACGGTCTGCACGAGACCTGGAAGATCCGCCATGCCGAGCAGGCGTTCGGCTTCGCCGAGGTCGGTCAGACGATCGTGAACGCCCCCGACGCCAAGGTCATGCGGGTCTACGTCGACGACGAGCCGCTGAGCTTCGACGAGGCGGATGTGCGCGAGTACCGGCGCGCGCTCGACTTCCGCACCGGCATCCTCGAGCGCGAGGTGCTCTGGGAGACGCCCTCGGGCAAGCGTGTGCGCATCCGGGACGAACGGATCGTGTCGTTCGTGGAGCGTCATCTGGCGGTGCTGCGTCTCGAGGTCACGGTGGAGAACTCCGACGCGCCCGTCACGATCTCGTGCCAGCTGCTGAACCGGCAGGATGGCGAGGACGTCTACGGCGGGGTGCCGTCGATGGCCGCCGGATCCCCGGGCGAGAAGGCCGGCTTCGACCCGCGCAAGGCGGAGCGGTTCGGCGACCGCGTGCTGCAGCCCGCGGAGTACTGGCAGGACGGCGGGCGCTCGGCGCTCGCGTACCGCGTCGCGAACTCGGGCATGACCCTCGCCGTGGTCGCCGACCACCTGGTCGAGACCGAGAACGAGTACACCGCGCGCCAGCTCGTGGAGCCCGATATCGCGAAGAACGTGTTCCGGGTGCAGGCTAAGGCGGGCGTGCCCACGCGGGTGACGAAGCTGGTCAGCTATCACACCTCCCGCGGCGTGCCGGCCCGTGAACTCATCGACCGCTGCCGGCGCACCCTCGACCGCGCCGCGGTGGAGGGCGTGGAGGCGCAGTTCGCGAAGCAGTCCGAGTGGCTGAGCGCGTTCTGGGAGCGCAGCGACGTGCGCATCGCCGGGCATGACGACCTGCAGCAGGCGACGCGATGGTGCCTGTTCCAGATCGCGCAGGCGTCCGCGCGTGCGGACGGGGCGGGTGTCTCGGCCAAGGGCGTGAGCGGATCCGGCTACGGCGGGCACTACTTCTGGGACACCGAGGTGTATGTGCTGCCGTTCCTCACGTACACCTCTCCGACGTTCGCGCGCAACGCGCTGCGCTGCCGGGTGCACATGCTGCCCGCCGCGCGCCGCCGCGCCGGCCAGCTGAACGAGGGCGGAGCACTGTTCCCCTGGCGCACGATCAACGGCGAGGAGGCAAGCGCCTACTACGCCGCGGGCACGGCGCAGTACCACATCAACGCCGACGTCAGCTATGCGCTCGGGAAGTACGTGCGCGCCACCGGCGACGACGACTTCCTCTATCGCCAGGGAGTGGACATCGCGGTCGAGACCGCGCGGATGTGGGCGACGCTCGGCTTCTGGCGCTCGGCCGCGGGCGTGGACACGTTCCACATCCACGGCGTCACCGGCCCCGACGAGTACACGACGGTCGTCAACGACAACCTCTTCACGAACGTCATGGCTCGGTACAACCTGCGCTTCGCTGCGCGCGTGGTGCGGGAGATGGCCGCGGACGCGCCCGAGGCGTACGACGCGGCGGTGGAGCGGCTCGCCATCGAGCCCGCCGAGGTCGAGCGGTGGGAGCGCGCGGCCGACGCGATGCACATCCCGTTCAGCCCCGCCCTGGGGATCCACCCGCAGGACTCCCTGTTCCTCGAGCGCGAGGTGTGGGACCTGCCGGCCACGCCGCCCGAGCAGCGCCCGCTGCTGCTGCACTTCCATCCGCTCGTGATCTACCGGTTCCAGGTGCTGAAGCAGGCGGACGTGGTGCTCGCGCTGTTCCTGCAGGGCAACCACTTCACCGAGGCCGAGAAGCTCGCAGACTTCGAGTACTACGACCCGCTGACGACGGGCGACTCGACCCTGTCGGCCGTCGTGCAGTCGATCCTCGCCGCGGAGGTCGGGTACCAGGACCTCGCGCACGAGTACTTCGAGCACGCGATCTACGTCGACCTGGGCGACCTGCATCGCAACGCCTCCGACGGCGTGCACGTGGCGTCGGCGGGCGGCGTGTGGACCGCGCTCGTCAGCGGCTTCGGCGGCATGCGCGACCACGACGGCGAACTCAGCTTCGACCCGCGCCTCCCGGCCGACTGGCCTGAGCTGTCGTACCCGCTGCTCTGGCGCGAGTCGCAGCTGCAGATCACTTTGACCGCCGACCGATTGCTGGTCGAAGTGCGCTCCGGAGACCCGGTCGCGTTCACGGTGCGCGGGGTCGCGCACACGGCCTCTACCGACGCTCCTGCTGCCGTGCATCTCGCGGATCAGGGACCTGTCCTCCGCGGGCGCCCGGAGTTCGGCTCGCAGGCCCGCCGCGAGGACGGCACGATCCTGTCGCCGACCGTGCCGACGACCTCGGCGATCCCGATCATCGGATACGTCGGGGAATCGGGGGAGTAGTCCCGGCCGCGGCGCTGGTCCCTGAGACTCTCGAGGGACCGGCGCCCGCCCGGGTCCGGTGCTCGCCGCGCCGCCCCTACTCGCCGTGCCTGATCTCGCAGTCACTGCCCGGTGCGAGCACCGCCTCGTGCCCGTCGTCGTAGCGCACGACGAGAAGCTCGCCGCGCACCTCGAGGACCACGCCGGATCGCTCCGCGCCGCCCACCACCCGGCCGTGGATGCGGATCCGGTCGCCTGCTGCCACCTGCGTCATCGTCCACCTCCTCCTTCAGGGTACGTCCGTTCGAGGGCGTTCGGGAGGGGGTCTCCGGGGCCCGTCCGGCACCGTCCGGCGCGGCGTCGGCGCAGACGCCGTGACGGCCGCGGCGTCTACGCCGGACACCCCGCGCCGATGTCCGACGCACACCGTAGTCTTGACGGGTGAGCACAGCCCTGTACCGCCGTTACCGGCCCGAGAACTTCGGGGAGATGATCGGGCAGTCGCAGGTGACCGATCCGCTCATGACCGCGCTGCGCGGCGACCGGGTGGGCCACGCCTATCTGTTCTCCGGGCCGCGAGGCTGCGGCAAGACCACCTCCGCGCGCATTCTGGCGCGCTGCCTGAACTGCGCCGAGGGCCCCACCGACACCCCGTGCGGCGTGTGCCCGAGCTGCGTCGAGCTGTCGCGCAACGGCGGCGGATCCCTCGACGTCGTCGAGATCGACGCGGCCAGCCACAACGGCGTCGACGACGCCCGCGACCTGCGCGAGCGTGCGACTTTCGCGCCCAGCCGGGACCGGTTCAAGATCTTCATCCTCGACGAGGCGCACATGGTGACGCCGCAGGGCTTCAACGCACTGCTGAAGCTCGTCGAGGAGCCGCCGCCGCACATCAAGTTCATCTTCGCGACCACCGAGCCGGAGAAGGTCCTCGGCACGATCCGCTCGCGCACGCACCACTACCCGTTCCGGCTGGTGGCGCCCGCGGCGATGCTCGAGTACGTCGAGAAGCTGTGCGCCGAGGAGGGCGTGACCGTCGCCCAAGGCGTGCTGCCGCTCGTCGTGCGCGCGGGCGGCGGATCCCCGCGCGACACCCTCTCGCTCCTCGACCAGCTCATCGCGGGCTCGGAGAACGGCGACGTCGGCTACGAGCGCGCGGTCGCGCTGCTGGGCTACACGCACTCCGCGCTGCTCGATGAGATCGTCGACGCGCTCGCCGCGGGCGATGCGGCTGCGGCCTTCCCCGCGATCGACCGGGTGGTGCAGACCGGACAGGATCCGCGCCGCTTCGTCGACGATCTGCTCGAGCGCCTGCGGGACCTCATCGTGATCGCCGCCGTCGGCGACGCCGCCTCCGCGGTGCTCCGTGGCGTCCCGGAGGACGAGCTGACCCGAATGCGGAGCCAGGCCGCCGCATTCGGCGGGCCGCGCCTGTCTCGCGCAGCGGATCTCGTGAGCTCCGCCCTCGACGACATGTCGGGGGCGACGTCGCCCCGTCTGCACCTCGAGCTGCTCGTCGCTCGTGTGCTGACGGCGCTCGCCGGGGGAGAGGTTGCGCCCGCGGCACCCGCTCCCGCGTCGGTCGCTGCGCCCGCTGCGCCTTCCACGGCTTCGGTCGCGGCACCTGCCGCGGCTCCGGTGACCACGCCCACGCCGGCCCCAGTCGCCACGCCCGCTGCGGTCGCCACGCCGGCCCCGGTCGCCGAGCGAGCACAGGAAACGACCGAGACGACGGGCGACACATCCACCCCGGTTGCGGATGCGCCGGCTCAGGCCACGTCCTCCGTCGCCGATTCCGCTCCCGAACCGGAGACGGCTCCTCCGGCCGAGCCCGTCGACATCGACCGGATCCGTACGGCCTGGTCGGCGGTGCTCGGGCGGCTCGAGAAGATCAGCCGCGGATCCTGGCTCGTGGTCACCGCCGTGCAGCCGCTCGCGTACGATACCGAGACCGAGGTGCTCACTCTCGGGTTCCCCGGACCGAACGACGTCGCCCGGTTCAAGGGCACCGCGCCCGGCAACGGCCCGTCCGACCACCTGCGCACCGCGATCGAGGGCGAGCTCTCCGTCAAGGTCAAATACCTGCCGGCCCCGCTGCCCGAGGCCGCACCCGAACGGAACTTAGCCGAGGGCGGGAAGGCCCCGCGACCCTCCGATGACACGCCGTCCGAGCAGATCCCCGCCGAGCGAACCCCGGCGGCGCAGACTCCGGTCGAGGCGGCTCCGGCGGAGCGGATCTCATCCGACCGGACCCCGTCAGGGCGAGGGGAGCACGGGCGGCCGTCCACGACGCCGAAAGCCTCGGCGCCGAGCGCGGGCACCACTCCGGGCACGACCCCCACCCCGCGCGCTGCTTCGACCACGACCGCGCCCGTCACCGAATGGGCGGTCGCAGCGATCCCGCAGGGCGAACCCGAGTCCGTCGCGCCGACAGGTGTCACGCCGAGCGGTGCCGGGCCGGCCTCGGCTGCTCCCGCTCAGGCTGACGCCGCGCAGGCTCCCTCGGCTCCGGCCCCGTCCGCTCCTTCGGCGGCGCCGTCGGCCGAGGGCAGGGTGGCGCAGTTCCCTGTCGACGAAGAGCCCGCCGACGTCGAGGCCATGCCGGCATCGGGGTGGTACGAGCCGGGCCACGACGGCGATGTGCTCGACGATGAGCCGCCGTTCCCCGACGATGCCTACGACCCCGGTCCCGATCCGGGTCAGGGATCCTCTGCCGGCGCGCCAGAGCCTGCCATGGTCCCGGTCGGAGTGGCCGCGTCCGAAAGCGGCCGGCCGGGTCTGGCTCCGGCTCCTGCGGCCCCGTCCAGCGGACGTCAGGATCCGACGCCGCGCGCCGCGCCCCCGGCACCGATGGTCACTGACCGGACTCCGCGTTCCGCAGCCCCTGGGGTGCAGCGCTACGGCGAGGCGGTGGTGCGTCAGGTGCTCGGTGCGAAGTTCGTCCGCGAGGAGCCCTACGAGCCGCAGACCCGGTTCCAGTGATCCGGGGACAGCAGTGACCATCGACAGTGATGAACGAACGATCATGAGGATCACGAGATGTATGACGGCATCGTCCAGGAGCTGATCGACGAGTTCGGCCGCCTGCCGGGCATCGGCCCGAAATCCGCGCAGCGCATCACGTTCCACATCCTGCAGACGCCCTCCTTCGACGTGAAGCGCCTCGCCGAGCTGCTCTCCGAGGTGCGCGAGCGGGTGCGGTTCTGCGAGATCTGCGGCAATGTGGCGGAGCAGGAGCGCTGCGCGATCTGTCGCGACCCGCGCCGCAATGCCGCCCTCATCTGCGTCGTCGAGGACGCGAAGGACGTCGCCGCGATCGAGCGCACCCGGGAGTTCCGCGGGCTGTACCACGTGCTCGGCGGCGCGATCAGCCCCATCGCGGGTGTCGGGCCGGACGACCTGCGCATCGCGCAGCTGATGACGCGCCTCGCCGACGGCACCGTGCAGGAGGTCATCCTCGCCACCAACCCCAACCTGGAGGGGGAGGCGACGGCGAGCTACCTCAGCAGGCTGCTCACCAGCATGCAGATCACCGTCTCGCGGCTCGCCTCCGGTCTGCCCGTCGGCGGCGACCTCGAATATGCCGACGAGGTCACCCTCGGACGCGCCTTCGAGGGCCGGCGCGTCCTGTGAGCGGCGTTCCCGGCGGCCCGGGAGGGCATGGCTTCAGCCGTCGCGGCTGGCTGCTCTTCGGGGCGATGTGCCTGCTCTGGGGCGTGCCCTACCTGCTGATCAGCGTGGTGGTGGAGTCGTTCTCCCCACCGGCGATGGTCGCGGGCAGGACTCTCATCGCGGCGATCCTGCTGCTCCCGTTCGCGATCCGCAGCGGCGCGATCAAGGCCGCGTGGAAGCACTGGCCCTGGGTGCTCGCCTTCGGCCTCGTGGAGATGGCGGGTCCGTTCTTCCTGCTGGGCCATGCCGAGCAGTCCCTGCCGTCCGGCCTGACGGGGCTGCTGGTCGCCACGGTTCCCCTGTTCGCGGCGCTCATCGCCCTCGGGGGCGGAGACCGCGGCGTGCTGAGTCCGGCGCGGCTGATCGGACTGCTCGTCGGCTTCGTCGGCGTCGGCGTCGTGGTGGCGGGTCCAGGGCTCACTGGCGGCAAGGTCGATCTCCTGGCTGCGGGGGAGGTGCTGCTCGTCGCGGTGCTCTACGCGACCGCGCCGTTCATCGTCGCCCGCAAGCTCGGCCACGTGCCGTCGATCGGCACGATCACGCTCGCGCTCCTGTTCATCGGAATCCTCTACTTGCCGATCGCCCTGCTGACCCAGCATCAGGTGCCGACCCTGCCGTCGATCGCGGCGCTGATCGCCCTGGGCGTGATCTGCACCGCGATCGCATTCCTGGCCTTCTTCGCCCTCATCAAGGAGGTCGGCCCGGTCCGGGCGCCGCTGTTCACCTACGTCAACCCGGTGATCGCGATCGTCCTCGGCGCCATCGTGCTCGCCGAGCCGCTCACTCCCGGGCTGCTGGTCGGATTCCCGCTGGTGATCATCGGGTGCTGGTTCGCCGGCACCGGCGGCCGGCTGCGGCCGAGAGCGGCGGTCGACGAGACCGCCGTGGAGCTGACCGCCGAGCCGGTGCCGCCGGCCGAGGCGCACCGGCGCGCTCCGGCCGTCCCGCCGGAGGTCAGGACGCCCGACGGATCCCCTTCCACAGAGTGATCAGCAGCAGCACGAAGGCGGCCCCGATCAGGATGTGACCCGCGCCGGCGATCCCGGAGATCGCCTTGGACGCCTCGACCTTCAGCACATCCAGGATCCCGTGCCACGTCATCATCGCGCCCGTCACCAGCACGCCGGCGTTGTAGATCCAGAAGAACCAGCGGAACAGGCGGCTCGCCGACAGAGCGAACAGCTTCTCCAGTGCGAGCACGATGAGCGTGACCAGGGCGCCGAGAGCGAGCAGGTGCGTGTGCACGAGGGCGAGCTGTCCGCTGAAGCCGTTGGGAAACCCGTTCGTCTTCGTGAACTCGCGGTAGAACAGCCCTGCGGCAAGTCCCAGGGCGATCCACACGACGGCGGCGATGAACAGCTGGGTGAGGGCGCGACGCTGTGCGGGCGCGGCGGACGGCGAGGGTGCGATGTCGACGGAAGAGGTCATGCTCCCAGCCTTGGCGCATCCGCCCGCCGGCGCATCCATCGAATGAACGAGACCCGAGGGTGGGCAGACGTCCCGCTGACCCGGGAGAATCGGAGCATGAGCACCGCGCCCGCCTCCGCCCGCTGGCAGATGCTGCGCGGCGCGCGTTTCGCCCTGCACCTCATCACCGTGGTGCTCGTCGTGGTCACCACGGCCCGTGCGGGGATCGAAGGGGAGCTGCTGCCCGTTCTGCTTGCCGCGGCCGTGTACCTCGCGTGGTACGGCGCCGGCGCCGGATTCGCGCACAAGCGGGCCGCTGTCTGGTGGATGCTGGGGCTGCTCGCGATCTGGATCGGGATGCTCGCGCTGTCCGCGGAATTCGTCTGGCTCGCGTTCCCGCTGCTGCTACTCGCGGGTCACGTGCTGCGGCTCCCGTGGTCCCTCGCCTTCGTGGTGGCGGTGCTCGCCGCGTCGATCGTCGCCCCGATGCTGCATCCGGGCGGGGTGCAGCCCGGCACGTCGCTGGCCCACCTCATCGGCCCGCTCGTCGGCGGCGGCTTCGCGTTCGCGGTGTCCCTCGGCTACGACGCCATGCTGCGCGATGCGGCCGAGCGGGAGCGGCTCATCGACTCGATGCTGCGCGCGCAGCACGAGGCGGAACGCCTGCATGACGAGCTCGCCGCGAGTCAGCGCGAGGCGGGTGCCACTCGTGAGCGCACGCGCCTCGCCCGCGACCTGCACGACACCATCGCGCAGGAGCTCAGCACGATCGTCATGCTCGCCCGCCTGGATCCGGCGGCCCCCGCGGGTGGTATCGATGAGGAGTCGACGGCCGCGACCCTCGGGGTGCGCCCGGATCGCACGGCCCAGATCGAGCATCTCGCTCAGCACTCGCTCACCGAGCTGCGCCGCATCGTCGCGGCCCTCGCGCCCGCGGATCTCGATGAATCCGCGCTCTCGGCCGCCCTCGCCCGCATGCTCGACGCCCTGCACGACGAGACCGGGGTCATCGGCGCGTTGCAGGTGGATCCGGACCTTCCCCCCCTGTCGACGCCGATCGAGGTCGCCCTGCTGCGCGTTGCCCAGTCCGCGCTCGCGAACGTGCGTCGGCATGCGCAGGCGCAGACCGTCCAGGTCGCGCTGATGTCCAGCGGCGGATCCGTGCGACTGCGGGTCGAGGACGACGGCGTCGGGTTCGACCAGGCCGTACGCCCGTCCGACGCGTCCTACGGTCTCGCGGCGATGCGCTCGCGACTGCGCGAGGGCGGCGGAGAACTCTCGATCCGATCCGCTCCCGGTGCCGGCACCTCCATCGAGGCCGCGCTGCCGCTCGGCACCCCCGCCGGCGCTCGCACCGACACCGGCGCGGGCATCGAGAGCGGACTCGGCCCCGGCACCGCCTCAGGTGCCGAGGGAGGTGCGGCATGAGCATCCGGCTGATCATCGTCGACGACCACCCCATCGTGCGCGCGGGGATCCGCGCCGTCGTCGAGGCACGCGGCTTCGACGTCCTCGCCGAGGTCGGCACGGGCGAAGAGGCCGTCACGGCCGCCCGCGAGCTGCACCCCGGCGTCGTGCTCTGCGATCTGCGCCTCGGGGAGGGCATGGACGGGGTCGCCACGACGGCCGCACTGCGGGCGCTCCCGGTGGCGCCCGCGGTACTGATCCTCACCACGTTCGACCACGACGCCCAGATCGTCCGCGCGGTCGAGGCGGGCGCCGCCGGCTATCTGCTCAAGGAGGTCGGCGTCGAGGTCATCTCCCGGGCGATCGTGGACGCGGCTGCCGGATCCACGGTGCCCACCCCGGGCGGGGACGAGCGCCTGGTCGCCGCGCTGCGCGCACCACGGGTCGAGCTCACTGCACGCGAACAGGAGGTGCTGGCGCTCGTGGCCGAAGGGCTCAGCAACCGTGAGATCGCGGTGCGGCTGTTCGTCACGGAGGCCACCGTGAAGACGCACATCGTGCACCTGCTCGACAAGCTGGGCGCTGAGAGCCGCACCGGCGCCGTCTCGGAGGCCCGTCGGCGCGGTCTGCTCTAACCGTTGCGGGCGGATGTCGCCACGGCCCACATCGACCGCGAGACTCCATCTCCGTAACGAGACTGCAGTCCAGGCACGCAGTCTCGTTACGGAGATGGAGTCTCGCGGAGGGGGCTGGGCAGAGGTAGCGCCGGATACCGTCGCAGGCGCCGTCACATACCGGATCCGGCATGGAGTGCGCTCGTAGAATGTGCGGTGGTGCGCCGCTTCCGGCGCCCGGCATCCCCCAGGAGTGATCCGTGGCCCTCATCGTGCAGAAGTACGGCGGCTCGTCCGTCGCCGACGCAGAGAGCATCAAGCGCGTCGCCAAGCGCATCGTCGACACGCGTCGCGCCGGGCACGACGTCGTCGTCGCCGTCAGCGCGATGGGCGACACCACGGACGAGCTGCTCGACCTGGCGGCTCAGGTCGCGCCGATCCCCGCGCCACGCGAGCTCGACATGCTGCTGTCCAGCGGGGAGCGCATCTCGATGGCGCTGCTCGCGATGGCGATCCATTCGATGGGCTTCGACGCGCGCTCGTTCACCGGACCGCAGGCCGGCATGCGCACCGACAGCCGGCACGGGTCCGCACGCATCGTCGAGGTCACCCCGACGCGCCTGCGCGAGGCGCTCGATGAGGGTGCGATCGTCATCGTCGCCGGTTTCCAGGGCATCAACGACGACACGCAGGACATCACGACCCTGGGCCGTGGCGGATCCGACACCACCGCGGTCGCACTGGCCGCCGCTCTCGACGCCGACGTCTGTGAGATCTACAGTGACGTCGACGGCATCTTCACGGCCGATCCGCGTGTGGTGCCGCTCGCGCACAAGCTTTCGCACGTCTCGAGCGAGGAGATGCTCGAGCTTGCCGCGAACGGCGCCAAGGTGCTGTACATCCGCGCCGTCGAGTACGCGCGCCGGCACGGCGTCCTGATCCACGCCCGGTCGAGCTTCACGTCGACGGAGGGCACCTACGTTCTGGGCGAGGGCATGAAGAACCCCCGCGAATCCGAGGGAGCAGTCATGGAAGAGCCGATCGTCGCCGGTGTCGCCACCGACCTCAGCCAGGCCAAGGTCACCGTCGCGGGCGTCCCCGACGTGCCGGGCAAGGCCGCCGAGATCTTCAAGATCGTCGCCAAGTCCGGCGCGAACGTCGACATGATCGTGCAGAACGTATCGGCCGCCTCCACGGGACGCACGGACATCTCCTTCACGCTGCCGAAGTCCGACGCCTCGGCGGCGCTCAAGGCGCTCGCCGCCGAGCAGTCCGACGTGGGCTTCGAGAGCCTCCTGCACGACGACCAGATCGGCAAGCTCTCGGTCGTGGGCGCGGGCATGCGCACCCACTCGGGAGTCTCCGCGATCCTCTTCGAAGCGCTGTCGACCTCGGGCGTGAACCTGGAGATGATTTCGACCTCCGAGATCCGGATCTCCGTCGTCGTGCGCGGCGACGAGCTCGCCGAGGCCGCACGCGTCGTGCATGCCGCGTACGGCCTGGACGGCGAGGTCGAAGCCGTCGTCGCCGCGGGCACCGGCCGCTGACCCGCCGCTGGTCTCCACTACCGGATCCGGACTCCTCCCGGACCCGGTAGAATCGCCCAAACCCTGACACCGGCGCCAGGCGCGGACTGATCCGCCATACCCGGCGACCGCGCCTCCGCCTCGTCCGCCGTCCGGCACCCGCCGCGGCACGAAGCCAAGGAAGCACCCTCATGACCCGCATCTCCGACTCAGGACTCTCCGTCGCCATCGTCGGCGCCACCGGCCAGGTGGGCACCGTCATGCGCGACATCCTCGCGGAGCGCTCCTTCCCGATCCGCGAGTTGCGCCTGTTCGCCTCGGCCCGCTCGGCCGGCACCGCGATCGACTTCGGCGGCATCCCGGTCATCGTCGAGGACGTCGAGACCGCGGATCCGGCCGGCGTCGAGATCGCGCTGTTCTCCGCCGGCGCCACCGCGAGCCGCGCCTACGCCCCCCGCTTCGCCGCGGCCGGCGCCGTCGTGGTCGACAACTCCAGCGCCTGGCGGATGGACCCCGAGGTGCCGCTCGTGGTGAGCGAGGTCAACCCCGAGGCGATCGACGACACCCCCAAGGGCATCATCGCGAACCCGAACTGCACCACGATGGCCGCGATGCCCGTTCTCAAGGCGCTGCACGACGAGGCCGGTCTCGAGCGCTTGATCGTGTCGACCTACCAGGCCGTGAGCGGATCCGGTCTCGCGGGCGCGCAGGAGCTGCTCGGTCAGGTCGAGGGCGTGCTCGCCCAGGGTGACACCCTGAAGCTCGTGCACGACGGCTCGGCACTCGACTTCCCGCAGCCGGAGAAGTATGTCGCGCCGATCGCGTTCGACGTGATTCCGCTCGCCGGATCCGTCGTCGATGACGGCCTCAACGAGACCGACGAGGAGAAGAAGCTCCGCAACGAGAGCCGCAAGATCCTCGGCCTGCCCGACCTCCGGGTCGCGGGGACGTGCGTGCGCGTGCCGGTGTTCACCGGGCACTCGCTGTCGATCAACGTCGAGTTCGCCAACGAGATCAGCCCGCAGCGCGCATACGACGTGCTCGCCGCCGCGCCGGGCGTCGTGGTCGAAGAGGTGCCGACGCCGCTGTACGCCGCAGGCAAGGACCCGAGTTACGTCGGCCGGATCCGCGCCGACCAGTCCGCACCGGAGGGCAAGGGCCTCGTGCTGTTCATCAGCAACGACAACCTTCGCAAGGGCGCCGCGCTGAACGCGGTGCAGGTTGCCGAGCTCGTCGCGGCGCGTCTGGGCGCGGGCGTCCCGGAGCGTCTGGGCGCCTGACTCGGGTTTGCCGGGCCGGTCGAAAGGCCTGGAACCGTGCAGCTCGCCTCGTGATGTCCGTCGTGGCGAATGTCCGGCGATGGATGGCCGCCTCGGCGAATATCTCGGCTCTCGCGGACAACTAGACTGTTCGAGTGACTGAATCCGTCGACGTCGTCCTCATCGGCGGTGGCATCATGAGCGCCACCCTGGGAACCCTGCTGCGTGAACTGCAGCCCGACTGGAAGGTCGTGGCCTTCGAGCGGCTGAGCGACGTCGCGGAGGAGAGCTCGAACGCGTGGAACAACGCGGGCACGGGCCACGCGGCGCTGTGCGAGCTGAACTACATGCCCGAGGGCAAGGGCGGCACGCTGGATCCGGCGAAGGCGATCGGCATCAACGAGCAATTCCAGCTCAGCCGTCAGCTGTGGTCGACGCTGGTCGACCGCGGTGTGCTCGACGCGCCCACGACCTTCATCAACTCCACGCCGCACATGACGTTCGTGCGCGGGCAGAAGGATGTCGACTACCTGCGTCACCGCTACGAGGTCCTGAAGGAGCAGCCGCTTTTCGCGGGGATCGAGTTCAGCGAGGACTCCCGCGTCATCAACCAGTGGGCGCCCCTGCTGATGGAGCAGCGCCGTAAGGGCGAGCCGTTCGCCGCGACTCGGGTGCCGAGCGGCACCGATGTCGACTTCGGATCCCTCACCCGCCAGCTCTTCGACCACCTCACCGAGGACGATCGCTTCACGCTGCTGCGCAACCATGAGGTCCGCAAGCTCAAGCAGCGCAAGGACGGCACCTGGGACGTCCGCTACCGCAACGTCGTCGGGCACACCCCGGGCTCGGTCAATGCGCGCTTCGTGTTCGTCGGGGCCGGCGGCTGGGCGCTCAAGCTGCTGCAGGGATCCGGGATCTCCGAGATCAAGGGCTACGGCTGCTTCCCGATCGGCGGCCAGTGGCTGAAGACGTCGAATCCGGCGATCGTCGCCAAGCACCAGGCCAAGGTCTACTCGCAGGCTCCGGTCGGCGCTCCGCCGATGTCGGTGCCGCACCTCGACACCCGCGTCGTCGACGGCGAGACGAGCCTGCTGTTCGGCCCGTTCGCCACGTTCAGCCCGAAGTTCCTGAAGCAGGGCGGGATGCTGGACATCGTCACCCAGGTGCGCCCGCACAACCTGGGCAGCATGCTCAAGGTCGCGTTCACGAACTTCGACCTCATCAAGTACCTGGTCAGCGAGCTGCTGAAGACGCACCGCAAGAAAGTCGACACACTGCGGGAATTCATGCCCACCGCGCAGGACGGCGACTGGGAGCTGCTCCAGGCCGGTCAGCGCGCGCAGGTCATGAAGGGCGGCAAGCTGCAGTTCGGCACCGAGGTCGTCGCGGCCGCCGACGGCACGATCGCGGGCCTGCTCGGGGCCTCCCCGGGAGCGTCCACCGCGGTGCCGGTCATGCTGGACGTGCTGCAGCGCTGCTTCCCGGAGCAGTACGGCGAGTGGGAGCCGAAGCTGCAGGAGCTGATCCCGACCCTCGGCGAGAAGCTCAACGACTCCGCAGCCGACGCGCGCGCATCGATGGGTGCCACCGCGAAGACGCTCGACCTGACGGCCTGATCCGACGCCGTGGCCAAGCTGTACTTCCGCTACGGGGCGATGAACTCCGGCAAGTCCACGGCGCTGCTGCAAGCCGCGTACAACTACGAGGAGCGCGGCCAGCACGTGCTGCTGGCCAAGCCCGCGATCGACACCAAGGGCGCTTCGCAGGTGGAGAGCCGCCTCGGCATGACCCGTGAGGTCGACTTCCTGATCGGGGCGGGGGAGGGTGCGCGAGCGCTGTTCCATCGCGAGCGCGACCGTGTCCGGCGTGCCGGCAACGACGTCGCCTGCCTGCTCGTGGACGAGGCGCAGTTCCTGGATCCGGCGCAGGTCGACGACCTGTTCCGCATCTCGGTCGAGGATGACATCCCGGTGCTCGCGTACGGCATCCGCAACGACTTCCTCACTCACGCCTTCCCGGGATCCGGACGCCTGCTCGCGATCGCGCACACGCTCGAGGAGCTCAAGACGATCTGCCGTTGCGGTCGCAAGGCCGTGTTCAACGGACGCCGGATCGGGGACCGCTTCGTGTTCGACGGCGACCAGGTCGCGATCGACGGTGCGGGCGATGAGCTCGTCACCACCTACGAGTCGCTCTGCGGTCACTGCTACCTGCAGGAGTCCGGCGGCCGCCTGGGCTGACCTTCTCCCTTCGAGTCGTGCCCCCC
>NZ_JBFTQL010000009.1:0-106763 GCF_056398985.1 Microbacterium sp. 01T413_2 | reverse complement strand
CTACCTGCACTACGGCATCGCCGTGATCCTCGCCTTCATCGGCGTGAAGCTCGTGCTGCATGCGATGCACGAGAACACCGTCCCGTTCATCAACGGCGGCCAGCACATCGAGTGGGCGCCCGACGTGCCGATCTGGCTGTCGCTCACCGTCATCGTCGTCGCGATGCTCGGCGCGACCGGAGCGAGCCTGATCGCGTCGGGGCGCGAGAAGCGTCAGGAGCGCGCGCTCGCGGAGTGACCCGTCCGGTGCTTCGCCCGGCTCAGGGTGGGTGGGAAACACCCACCCTGACCGGGGGTAAACTCGTTGCCATGCAGGCGGTGCAGCTTCTCCTTAGCAGCCGCGGCGAGACCTCGATCTAGGCCTCTCTCGCCGCGGAGTCTCGCGTGGGCCGCACCTTGACCCTCTGGAGAAGCAACGCATGAATGACGCAGCCCCCCGCCCCCGGACGCTGGCCGAGAAGGTCTGGGACGACCACCTCGTGGTGAAGGGCGAGAACGGCGAGCCCGACCTCATCTACATCGACCTGCACCTGGTGCACGAGGTCACCAGCCCTCAGGCCTTCGACGGGCTGCGGGCCGAAGGGCGCCCGCTGCGCCGGCTCGACCTGACGATCGCCACGGAGGACCACAACACTCCGACGCTGGCCATCGACAAGCCGATCGCCGACCTCACCAGCCGCACGCAGATCGAGACGCTGCGCCGCAACGCTGCGGAGTTCGGTGTCCGCTTGCACTCGCTGGGCGACGCGGAGCAGGGCATCGTGCACGTGGTCGGACCGCAGCTGGGGCTGACCATGCCCGGCATCACCGTGGTCTGTGGCGACTCGCACACCTCCACGCATGGAGCATTCGGCGCCATGGCGTTCGGCATCGGCACCAGCGAGGTGGAGCACGTCATGGCCACCCAGACGCTGCCTCTCAAGCCTTTCAAGACCATGGCGATCACCGTCGAGGGAACGCTGCGCCCCGGCGTCACCGCGAAGGACATCATCCTCGCCGTGATCGCCAAGATCGGCACGGGCGGCGGACAGGGCTATGTGCTCGAGTTCCGCGGCAGCGCCATCCGCGCCCTCTCCATGGAGGGGCGCATGACGATCTGCAACATGTCGATCGAGGCCGGCGCCCGCGCGGGCATGGTCGCCCCGGACGAGACCACCTTCGCGTACGTGCAGGGCAAGCCTCACGCGCCGCAGGGGCAGGACTGGGATGACGCGGTCGCGTATTGGCGCACGCTCCCGACCGATGAGGGGGCGACGTTCGACGCCGAGGTGTTCATCGACGCCGACGAGCTGGAACCGTTCGTGACGTGGGGCACCAACCCGGGCCAGGGCAGCTCGCTGTCCTCCGCGGTTCCGGACCCCGCGCAGATCGCCGATGCCAACGAGCGCAGCGCGGCCGAGCGGGCTCTCGAGTACATGGATCTGACGCCGGGTACTCCGCTGAAGGACGTGAAGGTCGACGCCGTGTTCATGGGATCCTGCACGAACAGCCGGATCGAGGATCTGCGCGCCTTCGCGTCGGTCATCAAGGGCAAGAAGAAGGCCGAGGGCGTGCGCGTCATGGTCGTGCCCGGATCCGCCCGTGTTCGCCTGGAGGCCGAGGCGGAGGGTCTGGACAAGGTCTTCACCGAGTTCGGCGCCGAATGGCGATTCGCGGGCTGCTCGATGTGCCTGGGCATGAACCCCGACCAGCTCGCGCCCGGTGAGCGCTGCGCGTCGACAAGCAACCGCAACTTCGAGGGCCGCCAGGGTAAGGGMGGGCGCACTCACCTCGTCTCGCCCCTCGTCGCGGCAGCCACCGCCGTGCGCGGCACGTTGTCCAGCCCGAGCGACCTGGAGGTCGCCGGATCAGTCGAAGCGCCCGTCGCGGCCGGATCGGAGGCCTGAGCATGGAGAAGTTCACCACCCACACCGGTGTCGCAGCGCCGCTGAAGCGCTCCAACGTCGACACCGATCAGATCATCCCCGCGGTGTTCCTCAAGCGGGTCACCAAGACCGGTTTTGAGGACGCGCTCTTCCACGCCTGGCGTCAGGACCCCGGGTTCGTGCTCAACCAGGAGCCGTTCCGGAACGCGTCCGTGCTCGTCGCAGGCCCCGACTTCGGCACCGGATCCAGCCGTGAGCACGCCGTCTGGGCGCTGCGCGACTACGGCTTCGCCGTCGTGCTGAGCCCCCGCTTCGCGGACATCTTCCGCGGGAACTCCGGCAAGCAGGGCCTGCTCGCCGCGACCGTCGACGAGGCCGACATCGAGCGGATCTGGGCGCTGATCGACGAGGATCCCGGGAAGGAGATCACGGTCGATCTGGAGGCGCGCACCGCCACGATCGGCGACTTCCAGACCTCCATCGGGATCGACGATTACACTAGATGGCGGCTCCTCGAAGGGCTCGATGACATCGGGCTCACGCTGCGCAACGAAGACAAGATCGCGCAGTTCGAGGCCCGTCGCGAGTCGTGGCGGCCACGTACGCTTCCTGTTCTCTGAATCGGACGCGGCCGTGAGCCTAGGGCATCCGCCCGGCGGCTCCGGCCGCGCTCGTTCCACAAGAAGAGGCCCTGAATGACGACACCGCTGCACGAGACCACGCTCGCTTCGAAGCCTTCGGGCGATGTCCTGGCAATCCGCGGCGGACGTCCACTGCACGGCAGGGTGGACGTGAAGGGCGCGAAGAATCTCGCGACCAAGGCGATGGTGGCCACCCTCCTCGGCGAGACCGCGAGCACCCTGCGAGACGTCCCCGACCTCTCCGACGTCGCCGTTGTCCGCTCGCTGCTCGAGGTGCACGGCGTGCGCGTCACCGAGGGCGACGAGCCCGGCGCGCTGATCTTCGACCCGAGCGACGTCGAGTCGGCGCACTTCGAGGAGATCGACGCCCACGCCGGCGCCTCCCGGATCCCGATCCTGTTCTGCGGCCCGCTGCTGCACCGCCTGGGCCAGGCGTTCATCCCCGACCTCGGCGGCTGCCGCATCGGCGACCGTCCCATCGACTTCCACCTCGACGCGCTGCGCAAGTTCGGCGCGACCGTCGAGAAGCTGCCCAGTGGCATCCGGCTGTCCACGGGCGGCAGCCGTCTGCACGGCGCCAACATCCATCTGCCGTACCCGAGCGTCGGAGCGACCGAGCAGGTCCTCCTGACCGCGGTGCGCGCGGAAGGCACGACGGAGCTGCGCAACGCGGCCATCGAGCCGGAGATCATGGACCTGATCGCGGTGCTGCAGAAGATGGGCGCGATCATCTCCTACGAGCCCAACCGGGTGATTCTCATCGAGGGCGTGGAGAAGCTGCGCGGTTACGATCACCGCTCGATCTTCGACCGCAACGAGGCTGCGTCCTGGGCGTCGGCGGCGCTCGCGACCGACGGCGAGATCTTCGTCGGCGGCGCCAAGCAGCAGGAGATGCTGACGTTCCTCAACGTCTTCCGCAAGGCCGGCGGCTGGTTCGACGTACGCGAGGACGGAATCCTGTTCCGCCGCGACGGAGAGCTCAAGCCGGTGATCGTCGAGACCGACGTGCACCCGGGCTTCATGACCGACTGGCAGCAGCCTCTCGTCGTCGCGCTCACGCAGGCGCAGGGTCGCTCGGTGGTGCACGAGACGGTGTACGAGAACCGGATGGGCTTCACCGGCGCACTGATCAAGATGGGCGCAGACATCGTCGTGCACCCGCACGGCCTGCAGGACGGCCCGCGACGTGTCGCACGCCGCGACCTCGAGCAGGCGGCGGTCATCACCGGCCCGACCCCGCTGCACGGCGCAGACATCGTGGTGCCGGACCTGCGCGGCGGCTACAGCCACGTCATCGCCGCGCTCACCGCGACCGGCGAGTCGAGGGTCTCCGGCGTCGACATCCTCAGCCGCGGCTACGAGAAGTTCCTCGACAAGCTCACCGCACTGGGCGCCGACTTCGACGTGATCGGCTGACATGCGCGCGACCGCCGAGAAGACACGCCCGAGCCTGTTCTGGTTCCTCGGGGTCTTCGTGGTGCCGTTCGTCTCGTTCCTGGCGAAGATCCGAATCCGCGGCGCCGAGAGGCTGCCCCGCGAAGGCGCCTTCGTGCTGGCGCCGAACCACTACTCGGAGTTCGACCCGCTGATCGTCGCGGTCGCCGTGTGGCGGCTCGGCCGCGCGCCCCGTTTCATGGCGAAGGAGAGCCTGTTCCGCGTGCCGGTCCTGGGCTGGGCGCTGCGCGGCACGGGGATGATCCCCGTGGCCCGGGCCTCGTCCGCAGCGGCGGCGAAGCAGACGCTGGTGCAGTCCGAGGAGCTCGTGAAGCACGGACGCGGGGTCATCGTCTACCCGGAGGGCACGCTCACCCGGGATCCGGAGCTGTGGCCGATGCGCGGCAAGACCGGTGCCGTCCGTCTCGCCCTCGCCGGCGAGATCCCGCTGATCCCGATGGCGCAGTGGGGCACGCAGAACATCATGGGCCGCTACCAGAAGGGCCTCCGCCTCTGGCCGCCGCGCAAGAAGGTCGACGTGCTCATCGGGGATCCGGTCGACGTCTCCGACCTGTACGGTCGAGGAGGCGAGCGTGCCGCGCTCGTGGAAGCGAACGACCGGCTCATGGCCGCCATCACGGTGCTCCTGGAGGAGCTCCGCGGCGAGAAGGCTCCCGCCGAGCGGTGGAATCCGACCGAGCACGGCCAGAAGGAGACGGGGCGTCTTGACTCCTAGGAACGCGGCCCCGCGCACCGCCTCGATCCCGCTCGGGCCGCGCGTGACGGTGATCGGTGCCGGGAGCTGGGGGACCACCTTCGGAAAGATCCTGGCCGACGGCGGCGCGCAGGTGACGATGTGGGCGCGCCGACAGGAGCTGGCCCACGAGATCGCCGAGGCGAAGCGCAACTCGCAATACCTCTCTGGCATCAACCTGCCACGATCGATGACGGCCACGCATCACCTGGCCGAGGCGATCCAGGGCGCCGAGCAGGTGTACCTCTCGGTGCCGAGCCAGACGCTGCGGGAGAACCTCAAGGCACTGCGTCCGCTGTTGCGGAACTCCGACGTCCCCGTGGTCAGCCTCATGAAAGGCGTCGAGAAGCGCACCGGCCTGCGGATGAGCCAGGTCATCGAGCAGGAGCTGCGCTGCGACCCCGACCGGATCGCGGTCGCGAGCGGCCCCAACCTGGCGCTCGAGATCGCGCGCGAGCAGCCCACCGCGGCCGTCATCGCCTCCAACAGCCAGGAGACGGCCGACATCGTGGCGCGCACCGCGCGCAACCACTACTTCCGCAGCTTCGTGAACACCGACGTGATCGGCACCGAGTTCGGCGGCGTGCTGAAGAACCTCATCGCCGTCGCCATCGGCATCGTCGACGGCGTCGGCTACGGCGAGAACACCAAGGCGTCGATCATCACGCGGGGTCTGGTCGAGATGACCGACTTCGCGGTGGCGAACGGCGCACAGCCGGGGACCCTGCAGGGTCTGGCCGGCCTCGGCGATCTGATCGCGACGTGCCAGTCGCCGCTCAGCCGCAACAACACCGCCGGGCGCCTGCTCGGTCAGGGATACAGCTTCCAAGACGTGGTCAAGCAGATGCAGCAGACAGCCGAGGGACTCGCGTCCGTCGCGCCGATCCTGCAGCTGGCCCGCGCCGCCGGCGTGGAGATGCCGATCGTCGAGCAGGTGAAGATGGTGCTGGACGGCACCATGGATCCGCGCGACATCGCCCCCCATCTGACCACCGACGACGACACCCCGCAGGGGGAAGGGACGGGCAATGGACAAGCAGACGGTGGTGGTGCTCTTCGGAGGGCGCTCCAGCGAGCATTCGATCAGCTCCGCCACGGCGGGAGGGGTGCTGCGCGCCCTTGACCGGGAACGCTACGACGTCATCCCCGTCGGGATCACCCGTGAAGGAGCGTTCGTCCTGGAGGACGACGAGCCGGACAAGTTCCCGCTCGACGCCGCGCATCTGCCCGAGGTCGTGGACAACGGCACTCGGATCCAGTGGCCGGAGCCCGGCGGGATCCGCACGCTGCGCGTGACGCGCGCCGACGGCACGATCGAGGACCTCGGTGCGATCGATGTGGTGCTGCCCCTGCTGCACGGTCCGCACGGCGAGGACGGCACGCTGCAGGGCTACTTCGACACGCTCGAGGTGCCGTACGCCGGCGGCGGGGTGCTGGATTCCGCGCTGTGCATGGACAAGCACTTCATGAAGGTCGCGCTGCAGGCCGCTGGCATCGCCGTGGCGCCCTGGATCACCGTGCGCGCGCGGCAGTGGGCGCAGGATCCCGAGAGCGTGCGCGCTGCCGCGGCCGGGCTCGGATCGCCGCTGTTCGTGAAGCCGGCCCGTGCCGGGTCGAGCGTCGGCGTCTCGAAGGTGACSGATCCCGCSGAGTTCGACGAGGCSATGCGSATCGCYCTSGCCGAGGACGACAAGGTGCTCGTGGAGACCGGAGTGGTCGGCCGYGAGATCGAGGTCGCGATCCTCGAGGGCGCCGARGGGCCGCGCGCKTCGGTGCCGGGCGAGATCGTGCTGACGTCCCGGGGCTTCTACGACTTCGAGGGCAAGTACCTCGGCGGAGACGGCGTGGACGTGGTCTGCCCGGCAGAGCTGGACGAGGCCGAGATCGGCGCGATCCAGGACGCCGGCATCAGCGCGTTCGAGGCGGTCGACGGACGCGGTCTCGCACGCGTCGACATGTTCCTCACGGCCGACGGCACCCTCGTCGTGAACGAGCTGAACACGATGCCCGGCTTCACTCCGATCTCGATGTTCCCGAAGTGCTGGATCGCCTCGGGGCTCAGATACCGCGATCTCATCACCGAGCTGATCGAGGCGGGTCTGCGGCGCTGATCCTGCCCTCTTGCGCGCTCTTCGGCGCAGGGGCATCCTGGCGTTCTGCAACGCCCGTGCCGAGGGGAGGATGCGGTGGACATCATCGCGCTGACCTCCTTCCTCGCGGTAGTCCGTCATCGCCATTTCGGGCGCGCGGCGGCGGAACTCGGGGTATCGATCTCGGCCGTGACCAAACGGGTGCAACGGCTGGAGACGGAACTCGGGATCCCGCTCATCGAGCGGGACTCCGGAGGCGTGTTCGGCCTCACCGCGGCAGGGCGCCGGTTCCTCCAGTTCGCGCCGCGGGTGCTGGAGGCTGCTCAGGCCGCGCAGCTCGCGGCCGTCGCGGAGCCGGCAGAGCGGTTACGCGTGGCGTTCCCCGCCGGCGTGGATGCGGTGGCCCCGCTGATGCCGGCTGCACTCGCGACGCTCGAACTCGCGCTCTCGCACGCCTTTCCCGGCGTCGGCGTCGTGCTCGTGCCGACAGCATTCGAACGGCTGGATCCTGACCTGGCCGACGGCACCGTCGACGCCGCGCTCACGTTCGGCGTCTCGGAGTCCGAAGAGGTGTCCTCGACACGGCTCGGGGAACTGCGGCGCGTCGGCCTGATCCCGACCGGACACCCCTATACCCATCGACGCAGCGTGCCGGTGGCGGAGTTCGCCCGGCAGCCGCTGCTGTATTCTCCGGAGCTGCCGGCGAGCTACATGGATCCGTTCGTCCTCGCGGACGTCCGACCGCTCGCCGACGCGGCGCTGGTCCGGCTGCCGGCGTCGCGAACGTCGGACGTCGCCGGGCAGCTGCTCGTGGGGTCCGGGATCACCGTGGTTCCCGCTGCCCTGGTCGCGGCCCTGCCGCCCGCGTTGAAATGGGTCGAGCTCGACGGTGTCCCGGCGTGCTGGTATTACATGCATCATCGGTCAGCGGACGTCAGACCCGAGCTCCTGGCGATGATCGCGCTGTTCGCGGACTTCACCGAGGCGATCACCCGGGCCGCACCGTCCGCGCGACGCTGACCGATGCCGGGCGGGTTCGTCCGCTGTTTCCGCAGAGGAAACGATCCCGCGGACCGCCCGCTTCCCTGATAGAACGTCAGCATGATCGGGCCGCGATGTGCGGCGCGGCGTCGTGGGGCGCGAGAAGGAGCGGTCATGAACGCGACGAGGCGAACAGGAGTGGTGCTGCCGATCGCGATCGGCGCGGTCGGGGGCCTCGGCTGGGCCGCCTCCATGCGCGGCATGATGGCGCAGCTCGCCGGCTTCGAGTCGGAGTTCCATTGGCTCGGAACGTTCGGCTTCATCCTGGTGCCGGGGACGATCATGGGCGCTCTGTTCGGCTGGGCCTTCGCCCGCCGGATCGCGGGCCGCCGGCGTAGAGCCGCCTGGCTGACGCTCGCGCCGTTCGTCATGCTCGCGGATCCGGCGACCCTGCCGCTGCTGGCGGCGTTCATCGGCGCCGGCTTCCTGTTCTCCGACCGAAGCCGGCCGTGGGTGCGCCGGCTCGCCGGGGTCTCCTCGTTCGTGTTCCTGGCCGCGGTGCCGATCGGTGCGGCGTTCGTCATCGGCGTCACGACGCCGCACGGCGCATGGCTGACGATTCAGCTCGCCACGCTGATCTGGATCCCGGCGCTCGCCGAGATCCTCCTGCAGCACCGGCGCGATGACGATCATCCCGCGGTCGATCCGGTACCGACGGCGTCGTTGACGGGAGTGGCGGGCGCGCTCGACTGAACCGTCCTGAGCGCTCGCGTCAGCCGGCCGGAGTCGGAGCCGGTGTCGCCGTGTCCGCCCCGGGCCGATCGGTGCAGGCGTGGGTGGCGGGGATGGTCGCGATCGCCGCAGCGAGGCTCTTATTGCCGATCACGTCATTGGCGCTGACACCCTTGCCCGGTGCATCGGGCTTGCTGTTGATGTAGAGCTGCACGGCGGGCTTGCGGCCGTACGTGGTGAGCGTGAGATAAGGGCTCTTGGAATCGTCCACGAGCCAGTCGATGCCCTGCAAGGAGATGCACTGCAGAGCGCTCGTCGGCTCCGCCTCCGGCAGGCCGCAGGTGAGCAGCACCACGGCGGGGTCGCCCCACGCCGCGGTGGCCTGGGCATCCGTCCAGCGCCGATCGTGCCCGTCGATCGACGGGACGTTGCTCAACCGCACCGACACATCCGCGCAGCGCGGGTCGTTCGCGTCGTCCGCGGGGTTCAGATGCACCGTCGAGCTGCACCCGGCCAGCAGCGCCGTCGCGAGCACGAGGACGGTGGCGACGGAGAGACGGCGGGGCATCCCTCCAGGCTACCGTTGAGAGCATGGTGGACCTTTCAGCTCCCGGATCCGATGCGACCGCGGAGGCTCCCCGATCCGACGATCCGATGATCGGCGAGGTGAGCGAGGGACGCGTGCTGCGCACGATCCTGGCGCGCACGCCCGCGGGGCGCGACACTGTGCTCGGTCCGGGAGACGACGCCGCCGTGATCGCCGCGCCCTCCGGTTCGGTCGTCGCGACCACCGACACGCTCGTGGAGGGGCCGGACTTCCGCGCGGCCTGGTCGAGCGGTTACGACCTGGGCTGGAAGTCGGCGGCCGTGAATCTCGCGGACATCGCCGCGATGGGGGCGCGCCCGACGGCGCTGCTCGTGGCGCTCGCGGTGCCGAAGGATCGTCGGCTCTCCTTCGTCGCCGCGATCGCCGACGGCTTCCGCGAGGCGTGCGCCGCGCTCGCTCCGGGATGCGCGGTCGTCGGCGGCGATCTGACCGTGTCGGCGACGCTGATGATCGCCGTGACGGCGCTCGGGGACTTGGAAGGGCGTGCGGCTGTCACACGGGCCGGCGCCCGGGAGGGGGATGTTCTCGCGATCGCGGGCGAGATGGGCCTCGCCGGGCACGGCCTGTCTGTGCTGTTCCGGCGCTTCCACCCCGACGGCGTGGCGGTGCCGGTGGTCGCCGCCGCCCTGACGGAGGGCGAGGCCGATGCGATAGCCGCCCAGTTGTGCCCCGCGCCGCCGATCGGACTCGGCCCGATGGCCGCGATCGCCGGAGCCACCGCGATGATGGACGTCTCCGATGGCCTGGCCTTGGATGCTGGCCGCATGGCCGAGGCCTCCGGCGTGACGCTCGCTCTGGAGCGGTCTGCCCTGGGGGCGCATCCGCACCGGGCGCTCGCCGGCGGCGAGGACCACGCCCTGCTCGCCACGTTCCCTCCTGGGGTGCTTCCGCCGGGCTTCCGCCGGATCGGAACCGTGATCGGCGCCGTGCCCGACGCCCCTGTGCTGTGCGACGGCGAGCCGGTCGGCCCGCTCGGCTGGGACCCCTACCGCGATGCGGGAGCCGACGCTCCCGCACGGATCGACGGTCAGGCGGCGGCCGGCTCGGCCCACCACAACGCGGTGTCCCCGTAGGTCTTCTCCCGGATGAGTGCGAGCCCGGCAGCGGCGAGATCCGGCGGCGTGGAACGCTTCGCGCGCTCGATGACGACGACGGCGGCGGGCGACAGGAGAGGGGCGAGCGCTACCAGGTCGGCGGTCATCTCGGCGTCCGTCAGATCGTAGGGCGGATCGGTGAAGACCAGGTCGAACGGTCCGGAGGCGCGGACGAGATATGCGTGCACGGACGACTCCTGCACGGTCGTCCTCGCCGCCGCGTCCCGGCCCAGCGCCTTGGACACGGCAGCCGCGTTGCGGCGGATCACGGCCGCGGCGCCGCGTCCTCGTTCGACGAGTACTGTGCTGCGGGCCCCGCGGCTGAGCGCCTCCAGGCCGAGCGCTCCGGATCCGGCGTACAGGTCGAGCACCCGGGCATCGTCGATCGCGTCCATCGATTCCAGAGCGCCGAACAGCGACTCGCGCACCCGATCGCTCGTCGGCCGCGTCCCCTGTCCCGGCACTTCCAGGCGGGTGCCGCCGGCGGATCCGGCGATGATTCTCGTCACCTGTTCACCTTATGCGCCGCGACTCATTCGCCGCGGAGGGCACGGAAGGGAGCAGGATAGGAGCGTGCCCGAGAGCCTCGCCGATCTGACCCGCATGCCGCAGCCGCAGTTCATCGAAGCGGGGGAGGGCGTCGCGATCGCCACCTACGTCTGGGGAGAGCTCGAGGGCCCTGTGGTGCTCATCGTGCACGGCTTCGCCTCCAGCACGCGCGACAACTGGGTGCTCACCGGGTGGATCCGGATGCTGCAGCAGGCAGGCTACGGCGTGCTCGGTGTCGACCAGCGCGGGCACGGCGCGAGCGAGAAGCCGCACGATCCCGTCGGCTACAACGTGCGCACGCTCGCATCGGACGTCGAGCAGGTCCTGGACACCTACCTCGTCGACGACGCGTTCTACGTCGGCTATTCGCTGGGTGCACGGGTGGGCTGGCAGGTCCTCCAAGACCTCGGCGACCGGATCCCGCGGGCGGTGCTCGGCGGCGTGCCGGACGGGATCCCGCTCGGCCGGCTCGATCTGGACCAGGTGCGCCGCTTCATCGACGAGGGCACGCCGGTCACGGATCGGGTCACGCAGAACTACATCGCGCTGACGGAGCGCGTCCCCGGCAACGACCTGAGCGCGCTGATCGCGCTCGCCCAGGGCATGCGGGAATCGGGATCGATGGATCCGGACCCCGCGACGGCGCCGACGCAGCCGGTGCTCTTCGCGACCGGGTCCGAGGACGCCGTGATCGCTGGTTCCGTGCGACTCGCGGAGGCGACGCCGCAGGGACGGTTCTTCGAGATCCCCGGCCGGCATCACTTCAACGCACCGGGGTCGAAGGCGTTTCGGGAGGCAGCCCTGGAGTTCCTGCAGGAGAACTGACCAGGCGCTGCCCCGGGTCGTGGACGAGGGCGGTGTCCGCGCGCCGTTCTAGACTTCTGAGCATGCCGCTCCGTCTCGACTCGCCGCTCGCTGTCGCGGTCGGCGACGGGAATGCGAAGACGCTGCAGAAGGCCTTCGGCATGAGCACGGTGTGGGATCTGCTCTCGCACTACCCGCGCCGGTACGCCAACCGAGGCGAGCTCACGCCGATCCTCGATCTCCCGAAGGGTGAGACGGTCACGATCGTCGCCGAGGTGATGAAGGTCGACGTCCGCGACATGAAGAATCGCCGCGGGGCGATGATGACGGTCGACATCGGCGACGGCGTCGGCCGCATGGTGCTGACGTTCTTCGCCAAGTTCCGCGGACAGCTCGAATGGCGCGAGAAGGAGCTGCGGGTCGGCAGGCGCGGGGTGTTCACCGGCAAGGTCGGCGACTACCGCGGCGTGACGCAGTTCGCGCACCCGCAGTACGAGATGTTCGACGATGAGCTGCGCGCGCGCACTCAGGCCGATGTGCTGGTGACCACGCCGCTGCCGATCTACCCGGCCACGGCGGCCCTCACCACGTGGCAGATCGAGAAGATGATCGGCACGGTGCTGGACGAGCTCGGGCCGGTGCCGGAACCGGTCCCCGATGCGGTGCGCCTCCAGGAGGGGCTCCTCGACGCCCGCGCTGCGCTGGAGCGCATCCACCGGCCGAGCACCAAGGACGAGATCGCTCCGGCGATCCGCACGCTGCGGATGCACGAGGCGCTCACTCTTCAGACGGCGCTCATGCAGCAGCGCTATCTCGTGCGCATGCTCGACGCCACCGCTCGCCCGGCGAAGCCGGGCGGGCTGCTGGAGCGCTTCGACGCCGCGCTGCCGTTCGAGCTCACGCCCGACCAGGAGTCGGTGGGCGAGACGATCGCCGCGGATTTGGTCGGCGGCGCGCCCATGAACCGGCTGGTGCAGGGAGAGGTCGGATCCGGAAAGACGCTGGTCGCGCTGCGCGCCATGCTTCAGGTCGCTGAGACGGGCGGTCAGGCGGCGCTGATCGCGCCGACCGAGGTGCTCGCGGCTCAGCACCTGCGTTCGATCACGAAGATGCTCGGGCCGAAGCTCGCCCCCCTGGTGATGCCGACGCTGCTCACGGGGCAGATGTCCGCGCCCGAACGGCGCAAGGCTGCGCTGCGCGTCGCGGCGGGCCAGGCACTCATCGTGGTGGGCACGCATGCACTGCTCGGGGAGAAGACGACCTTCGCCGATCTGGGGCTCGTGGTGGTCGACGAACAGCATCGCTTCGGCGTCGAGCAGCGGGAAGCGCTGCGCGCCAAGGGCACCAGCCCGCACGCGCTGGTGCTGACCGCCACCCCGATCCCGCGCACGGTCGCGATGACCGTGTTCGGCGATCTCGACATCTCGGTGATCCGCACGATGCCGAGCGGGCGCGCGGGCATCGAGACCTTCGTCGCGCCCCTCGCCGACCACCCCGGCTGGTTCACCCGGGTGTGGGAGCGCGCCGCGGAGGAGATCGAGAAGGGGCGCCAGGTGTTCGCCGTGTGCGCCGCGATCGATACCGATGACGGCGCGGAGGAGGCGGACCAGGAGCACTTCGCGGATGAGGAGCAGGAGAGCCGCGGACCGCGCTGGGGGGTGGTGCAGCTGCTGGCCGCGCTCAGCACGCACCCGAAGCTGGGCGCGGTGCGCATCGCCGGTCTGCACGGCCGTATGGCCGCGGACGAGAAGGACGCGATCATGCAGGCCTTCGCCCGTGGCGAGATCGACCTCCTCGTCGCGACCACCGTGATCGAGGTCGGTGTCGACGTGCCGAATGCCTCGACCATGATCGTGCTCGAGGCCGACCGTTTCGGTGTCTCCCAACTGCACCAGCTGCGCGGCCGCATCGGTCGCGGCGGGGTGCCCGGCCTGTGCCTGCTGGTCACCGAGGCCGAGCAGGGCACGCCGGCCCGCGACCGGGTCGATGCGGTGGCCGCGACGCTCGACGGCTTCGTCCTCGCCGAGGTCGACCTCGACCTGCGCGGCGAGGGCGACGTGCTCGGAGCGCGCCAGTCGGGTGCGAAGTCGTCGCTGAAGCTGCTGCGGGTCATCAAGGACGCGGATCTGATCGCCCAGGCCCGCGCGATCGCCGAGGAGATCATCGAGGCGGATCCCGCGCTGCAGCAGCACGACGGGCTGCGCGCGGCGATGGCGCAGCGCCTCAGCATCGACGATCGTGCCGCCCTCGCCAAGAACTGACTCCTCCCGCGCGGCCCCCTGAGCGCGTCGGAGGGCGCTCGTCGAACGGCGCTTGCGGCTGACGCAGAGATCCGCGCCGCTAGGCTGGGCGCATGAGCGCTCGGATCGCCGTCGTCCCCGGTTCCTTCGACCCGCCGACCCTCGGCCACCTGGACGTCATCCGACGCGCCGCCGCCCTCTACGACGAGCTGCACGTGCTGGTGGTGCACAACCCCGACAAGCAGGCCATGCTGCCGGTGGCGCAGCGACTCGCACTGCTGGAGGAGTCGATCGCAGAAGCCGGCGTGACGGGCACCGTCATCGTCGGATCCTGGAGCATGGGTCTGCTCGTCGACTACGCCCGCGATGTGAACGCGGGTGTGCTGATCAAGGGCATCCGCTCGCAGGTCGACGTGGCGTACGAGTCGCCGATGGCGATCGTGAACCGCCACCTCGCCGACATCGAGACCGTGTTCCTGCTGCCGGATCCGGCGCACGCCCTGGTCTCCAGTTCGCTCGTGCGGCAGGTCGCCGCGCTCGGCGGCGACGTGTCCCCGTTCGTGCCGCCGGCCGTCGCGCGCTTCCTCGACACCGGTGCCCGCGGCATCTGAACGGCAGCCCGCCGGTCCCTGAGCCCATCGGAGGGCCCGGCCTCCGCCCAGGTGCGCCCAGTAGACTGAACCGGTGAAGACCCGACGCAAAGGACCATTCTCGCTGTCCGCGCACGACATCGTTCGTCGACCCGGTGAGATGCGAGAGTTCCGGATGACGATTCCTCTGCCTGAGCAGTGGGGCGAGGGTCTCGTCTCCGTCGAGAAGGGCGAGGGACTCGATCTCGACGTCCGGCTGGAGTCCGTGCACGAGGGGATCCTTGTCACCGGCGAGGTCGATTCGACGTACCGCGGAGAGTGCGGTCGATGCCTGAATCCGATCGAAGAGCCTGTCGAAGTCGAGTTTCAAGAGCTTTTCGCGTACCCTGGAGAGGAAGCGAACGACTTCGAGGTTCAAGACGACCACGTGGATCTTGAAACTCTGGTCAGGGACGCGGTGGTTTTGGCGCTCCCGTTTCAGCCGGTGTGTCAGCCGGATTGCCCTGGACTCGACCCCGAGACCGGCGAGCGGCTGACCGGAAGCGCCGGGAAAGAGCAGGACGCTCCTGTCGATCCTCGATGGGCTGCGCTCCAGCAGATCACAGACCACGACGGCACCGTCGAAAAGCAAGCAGCAGAATAACTGCGCGCCCAGAGCACAGAAAGTAGCAAACCATGGCCGGTAACCCCCCGAAGCGCAAGGTCTCCCGTTCGAACACCCGCTCGCGTCGCGCGCAGTGGAAGGCGGAGGTTCCTGCCCTCGTCAAGACCATCGAGAACGGCAAGGTCGTCTACAGCCGTCCTCACCAGGCGAAGGTCGTCACGGACTCGCAGGGCACCGAGCTGTTCCTCGAGTACAAGGGCCGCAAGGTCGCCGACGTCTGATCGATCCGTCGATCATGGCAGAAGTCCCCGTGGGGACGCGCCCGCTTTCTGAGCAGCTCGGGGTCGACATCGACCCCGAGCTGCTTCAGCTTGCGCTCACGCATCGCTCGTACGCGTACGAGAACGGCGCCATCCCGCACAACGAGCGTCTCGAGTTCCTCGGCGACTCCGTGCTCGGCCAGGCTGTGACCGTCATGCTCTACACGACGCTCCCGGACCTCGACGAGGGGTCCCTGGCGAAGCGGCGTGCGAGCGTGGTGTCGACCGTCGCCCTGGCAGAGGTCGCCCGTGGCATCGGCCTCGGCGCGCACATCCTGCTCGGAAACGGCGAGGAGCGCACCGGCGGCCGCGACAAGGACTCGATCCTCGCCGACACGATGGAGGCGGTGTTCGGGGCCACCTACCTGTCCGCAGGTCCCGAGGCGGCGACGGCGCTCGTGCTGCGGCTCATCGAGCCGCTCTTCGCCGACCCGGAGCGGTACGGCGCGGCGATGGATCCGAAGACCGCGCTGCAGGAGCTCTCCGCGCATCGTGGTCTCAGCGCTCCCGTGTACGAGGTGGTCTCGACCGGGCCCGATCACGACCGTCGCTTCACCGCGACGGTGACGACGGGAGACCTGGCCAGCACGGGCACGGGCACGAGCAAGAAGACGGCCGAGATGGCCGCGGCGCTGGCCGCCTGGCACGCGCTCAGCGACCGTGCCTGAGCTCCCCGAGGTCGAGGTCGTCCGCGCCGGCCTCGCTCCGGCGATGACCGGGGCACGCATCGTCTCGGTGGCCGTACACGACGAGCGTGCTCTCACGCGGCACGTCGCAGGCGCCGCCGACTTCGTCGCGCGGCTGGAGGGTTCCGAAGTCGCGACGGTGGCTCGCCGGGGGAAGTTCCTCTGGATGCCGCTGACGTCCGACGGCACCGACGGACGCTCGGCGATCGTCGGGCATCTCGGCATGTCGGGGCAACTGCTGCTGCGCCGCCGGGACGCGGCCGCTGAGCGGCACGAGCGGATCCGGCTGTTCATCGAGCATCCGCAGCACGGCGAGCTGGCCGTCGTCTTCGCCGATCAGCGCACCTTCGGATCTCTCGCCGTGGATGAGCTGGTGGCGACGGCCGATGGACGAGCCGCGGGCTGGGGGAGTGACGCACCGCTCCTTCCGTCGCAGGTAGCGCATATCGCGCGGGACCCCATGGATGAGGCGTTCCAGGACGGCGTCTTCCGCGCAGCGCTGCGCACGCGGTCGAGCGCGATAAAGCGTGTGCTGCTGGACCAGAACCTCATCAGCGGTGTCGGCAACATCTATGCCGACGAGTCGCTCTGGGCCGCCCGCATCCACCCCGAGACGCCGGCCTCCGCACTGTCCACTGTGGCGGTGAACCGCCTGCTGGCCGAGGTGCACGCAGTGCTGGAGAAGGCGCTGGCCGAGGGCGGCACCAGCTTCGACGCCCAGTACGTCAACGTCAACGGCGAGGCCGGTTACTTCGCGCACTCGCTGAACGCCTACGGTCGTACGGGTCAGCCGTGCCGGCGCTGCGGGGGCCCGATCCGCCGCGACGCCTTCATGAACCGCTCGAGTCATTTCTGCCCGCGATGCCAGAGGAAGGCTCCCACCTCGAGCGCCTGACGGGCGCGGGGTTCCCTCGCTGAGGCGCTCGAGTCTGTGGATGCGGGTCAAGCGCGTCGAGCGCCGGGGCGTCGCGCATCGGGCTCTCTCTGATTTCCTCTATCGACTCCCGATATAGCAGAATAATCCTCGAAATTCGTTGTGCTCCGCACCAAGCTCCAACCCAGATCGAAAGGTTCACGCTCATGCGGTCCATCAAGAATTCCGGATCTCGCGCCGGCAGCCGGCTCTCCCGCACGGCATTTCGTGCTGCTCCCGCTCTCGCCCTGGTCGCGGTGTGCACGCTGGGTATCGCAGCGCCCGCGAACGCAGTTCCGGCCTCGGGGTCTGCGCAACTGACGGCATCCGTGCACACGGGGAAAGGCCCGTCCAAGCCGGGTGGAGGAACCACGACCTCAGCGGTGAAGGCTTCTCTCTTCGCGACGAACAGCGATGCGAAGGYGGTCCCGAGCGGGGTCGGGACGCAGAGCACGTTCCACTCGGGGATCCACGATCTGGCCGTCGCCGATGGCAAGGTCTTCGCCGGCTACGGCGACTACAACATCAACACCGGGCCGGTGAGCCTGAACTCGTACTCGATCGCGACCGGAGCCGAGAAGCACGAGGTCACGGGCATGCCGGCCGAGGAGATCCACACCTTGCGGGTGTTGGACGGCAAGGTCTACGCCCCGAACATGGACCCGCGGGTCAGCTGGACGTCGCCGGCGAACTACGGTCTCTACGACTCGGCGACGCATGCCGGCAATTACGTGGCGAACACGCCGTTCGTGCACGTGTTCGACTCCGCCGACCTCGGAGGCGAGCTGTTCCTGGCCGGTTCGATTCAGAACCCGGACAAGGCCGAGTACGGGCCGACCAATACCATCGCTGCGATCAAGAAGTCCGTCGACGGCGGCGCGACCTGGACCATCGAGCGCACCGCGGCGGACGATCCCATGGTACTGGCGACCTATCCCGGTGACGGCGAGTACGCCCGCTACTACTGGATGTCCGTCGTGGGCGGGAAGCTCTACACTCGGGCGAGCACGATGTCTGCCACGGGTGCCGCTTCGCTGGCATTCCAGTACCCCGGCAAGGACGGCGTGCAGCACACGGCGTACAACAACACGGGGCTCGACGTCTACACGCCCGGTTCCGGCTGGAGCACGGTGGACCCGGGCCCGGTCATCGCCACGCTGCCGCACCCCTACCATGCGGATGCGGTGGGCTCGAAGATCGTCTTCTCCAAGTCGACGCTCCGCGGCGACGTGATCTCGGTGAACGGCTCGGCCGGTCTCGCGGCCTTCGACACGACCACGGGGAACTACACCACGATCTCGGGCCCGGGTCTCAGCGCTGTCCTGGACACCTACCAGGACGGCAGCACCACGTACATGCTGGCGAACTCGCCGGCCGCTCCCGCCGTCTACTCATCCACCGACGGTTCGACCTGGACGAAGCGGGCGGACGTGAGTGGGATCACCGGCAACGCCGAGAGCATCGCCGTCTCGGGAAGTACGGTGTTCATCGGCACCGGCGCGGCGGCCATCTACAAGGCCACGCTGCCGAACTGAGCGTCCCGAGAAAGATCCAGATCCGTGGTCAGAGGAGAAGAGCGCTCCCGGCGCGGCTAGTGCTCGCCCTTGATGACGAAGTAGGAACCACGGATCTCGCCTGCGAGCTTCGAACGCTGGCGTGCGAACTTGAAGGCCGACAGTTCCTCCGGAACGTCCATGCCGAGCGACAGCTTGAAACCGACCGCGCGCTTGCCTCCGTCGGCGATCGTGTACATCACGTTGATCGCGAGCCCCGAGGCGTAGAAGACGTAGCCGAACCGGATCCCGTCCGCCTCGAAGCCGCTGACCTCGAGTGCGGGACTCGCGATCACGATGTCGCGCTCCTCACGCAGGATTTCGGTGACCCAGCGGAGCGTCTCCGGGTCCTCTTCGGGCGTGCTCACGGTGAACGGTGAGCCGTACTTATTGGTGATGTACCGTGCCTCGTTCGCGCGCAGACCGGCCAGCGCCTCGGCGATGGGCGAGGACTCGAGGCCCGCGGTCGAGACGGTGACGAAGTCGACGATGCTGCTCATGCGGTGCTCCTCGGGACGATGACAGGACGGATCCATTCTGGGACACTTCCGTCTCGCCCGCACACGGTGCCGGCACCGGCACCGGCACCGGTGCGGGGAGCGGGGGAGCGCTCCCCATCGTCATCGTGGCACTCGTCGCCTAGCGTCGAGGTATGGCGCGGATCAAGACCTGGATCCTGTTCGACATCGGCGGAGTGCTCGAACTCGTCGACGACGGACCCTGGCAGGAAGAGCTCAAGAACAGGTGGGCGGCCCGGGCGGACCTCACCCGGCCGCAGTACGACGAGCGTCTCGCCGCCGCCGGGCTTCCGCGCATCGACATCGAGCAGGGCCGGGCTGCAGAGTACTGGGACAGCTTCGCGCGAACGCTGGGGTTCACTCCCGCACAGCAGGAAGTCGCGCTCGCTGAGATGTGGGACGCCTACTGCGGGGAGGCGAACACGGCGCTGATCGACTACGCGCGCGGGCTGCGCGGCCGCGCCGGAGTCGCGATCCTCTCGAACTCGGCGGACGGTGCTCGCGAAGAGGAGGAGCGCCGCTATGGCTTCTCCGCCGTCTTCGACCCGATCTGCTACAGCCACGAGATCGGCGCCAACAAGCCGGATCCCGAGGCCTACACCGCGGCACTGACCGCCATGGGCGCCGACCCTGCCAACGTCTTCTTCATCGACGACCGCCGGCAGCAGATCGACGGCGCGGTTCAACTGGGTATCCGCGGCATCGTGCACACCGACAACGCGACGACGATCGCGGCCGTCGAGGAGTTCCTGACGGCCGCGATCGGATCCTGAGATCAGCGTGCTCAGCCGGCGAACGCCCGCATCAGCAGCGGCCGGGTGAGGCGCGTCGCGATCCATACCAGCGCAATGCCGGCGGCCAGGACCGCGGCGATGGTCGCGATGGACAGCGGCGCCGTGATGAGGGCCATCCCGAGCAGCGGGAAGATGAGCACGGCCGCGCAGAGAGCGGAGCCCAGCGCTGTGATCAGCAGCGGCGACATCACTGCGCGGCGTCGTGCGGCGTCCACCGTGTCGGCCGGCACACCGAGGTAGTGCAGACTGCGGTGCAGATCGCGCTGGTCGAGGATGTCGGAGGCCTGCGTCACGGCGACGGAGCAGCCGACCATGAGGAAGGACGCGACCAGAGTGATGACGAGGCCCGTGCGCATGTCCGTGACGAGCATCAGCTGTTGATCCGAAGGGTCGCCCGAGCTGATCACATCCATCAGGGCGACCCCGGTGCCGGCGAACACGGCCATGAAACTGGCCATCGCCACCCCGCTGACCTGACGCCACGCCCCCTTCGGGTCATCCAGCACGATGCGCGCCGCGAGCAGTCGCGACGGGGTCTTCGCCCCGCGCAGCTGCACCCGGCCGCCGACTTTCAACACCCACGGGCCGATGAGGTTCAGCACCAGCAGCCCGACGCCGAAGATCGCGACGAGACCGGTGATCATGGCGATCGCGCCGCCGATCCCGGGGACGATCCGGCCGGCGACGAATCCTGCCGCGACGGCTGCGATCGCGATGACGGCGCGCACCCAGTGCGGCGTCGGCGGCGTGGTCCTGGTGCGCACGCCGAGCGGTGAGATCACCACGCGGCGCAGCCCGACGATCGCGCTCACCGTCGCGAGCAGCACCGTGCCGGCTGCGATCGCCGCCAGCAGCCCCGGCGACAGCAGCACAGCCGTGCCCAGTGGCGCGCCTCGGAACGGGATGAGGCCGACGAGCGGTGCGAGACCGAGGGCCAGCACCACGCCGCCGAGGACGCCGATCACCGCGACCAGGGTCGACTCGACCACGGCGACGACACCGACGCCGAACCCCGTGACGCCGAGGAGGCGCAGCGTCGACAGGCGCTCGTCCCGGCGCCGGGCGGAAAGCCGGGCCGCGGCGCCGCCCAGGGTGGCGAGCGGCAGCACCAGCAGTACGAGCGCGACCGCCGCAAGGATCTGGTAGATCAGCGCGTCCTGGTCGGTCCACCGCCAGAATGCCTGCGCGCCGCCGACGACGGTCAGCACGAGCGCGGACACGACGGCGAACGCGATGGCGGGGATCACCACGACCCCGGCAGAACCCGGAGCGGGCCGCAGCAGCAGACGCAGCGTCGCGGCGTTCATGCGTTCACCACCGAGCCCAGCACTCGCCCGTCGCGGACGGCGATCGTGCGCGAGCAGCGCGCCGCGACCTGGGGATCGTGCGTGACGACGATGAGCGTGCGTCCTTGCCCTGTCGTCGACCAGAGCAGCGCGTCCATGACCTCCGCCGAGGTCGCTGAGTCCAACGCGCCGGTCGGCTCGTCCGCGAACACCACGCTCGCTCCGGTGACCTGGGCGCGGGCGATGGCGACGCGCTGCGCCTGCCCGCCCGAGAGCTCGCCGATGCGGCGGTCCTCCATGCCCTGCAGCCCGAGCGCCGCGAGCCACCCCGCCGCGCGCTGCGTCGCCTCCGCACGCGAGACCCCCGTGATCATCGCCGCGAGCGCGACGTTCTCCACCGCGGAGAGCTCGGGCATCAGCAGCCCCTGCTGGAACACGAAGCCGAACGACTCGCGACGCAGACGGGATCGCGCGGACTCGCCCAGCGCACTCACCTCGACGGAGCCACCGGCGGGCGGCACGAACATCACGCGGCCCCCGTCGGGCCGGGTGATCCCGGCGAGCGCATGCAGCAGAGTGGTCTTGCCCGATCCGGATGCCCCCATGATCGCGACGGATTCCCCGGAGGAGATCCGGAGGTCCACTCCGGCCAGGGCGCGGGTGGATCCGAACGACTTGATCAGACCGTGTGCTTCGATGACTGCTGTGCTCATGCCTCAAGCCTGGTCGGCGTGACCCGACGGATCATCGGCCCCCGGAGTGAGGATCGCGATGCGACGTCATCCTCCGGGATGATCCTGGACGAAGGATCAGTCCAGCACCTTCTTCCACGCACCGCCGTAGGCGATCGGGACGAATCCGAGCTGCTCGTTGATGGACAGCATCGGGCGGTTCTCCTCCGCGTTGTAGGTGACCACGCGGGCCGACCTCGGAAAGCGCTCATGCCAGGAGAGCAGGCCCGCCGTCTTCACGAGCAGGCCGAGCCGATGGCCGCGGTGCGCGGCGAGCACGAGGGTGTCGTTCTGCTGGGTGACACTGTCCTCCGGCCCCTTGAGGGAGAGCTCGTTGAACGCGCAGAGCTCGCCGGTGGCGATGTGCTCGGCCGCTGTCACCTGCAGGGTATGCCCCATGTCGAGCCAGCGGGCGTYCTGCTCGCGCACGCGATCCGCGTCCCAGGTCTCTTCGGGCGAGTCCATCGCCGCGTCCGGCGCGTCGGTCGACATGCGGGACTTCATCCACGCGTACCCGTCGAGCCGTTCGTCCGGGGTCGGCAGCAGCCACTGCACGACGCGGTATCCGGATGCGGCCTCCTCGGCGGCGGCGCGCAGTGCCGGCAGATGGTCGTCTTCGCCCCAGCGATATTCGCTGACGCGGTCCACCTGCTCCAGGGTCCAGCCCTGTGCGAGCAGGAAGCGTGCAGTGTGGTCGCGCGGGACGCTGCCGAATCCGGTCGGCGGTACCAGCGCAGGCTCGTCCGCCGGGAGATGCTCCGTCCACACCTGCAGCGTGTGGACGCCGTCGGCGCGGGCGCGCTGCTCCAGGTGTGCGGCGACCGCGGTGGCGAGGCCTCGGCCCTGTTCCTCGGGGAGCACGCTGATCGCCATCGTGGCGGTGTCGCCTTCGCCGTCGCGCGAGATGTTCAGGAGCGCTACGCCGACCGTGTGCTGTCCGATGACGATCCGCCATTGGCGGCGGTGCGAGTACGCGTCCGAGGTGAGCAGCGGCAGCAGCTCCTCCGGGGTGAAGCTGTCGTCATCCCGGCCCGATGCCGCTTCGAGGCAGCGGTTGCGCACCTCGGCGTAGTCGCGGAGCGGGCCGGGCGAGCCCGCATCCGCCCGTGCGGGGAGCACGAGCGGATGCAGGGTCGCACCGGCGGGCAGGGAGATGATCGGTTCGTCGATCCGAGAGCCGGTCATCAGAGGACCTGCCGGGTCGCCGTGCGAGCCAGGCGGTCGGCCTCGTACTGCTCCAGCATGCGGAGGCGACGTGCCTCGGCCTGGGCGGCGTGAGCCCGGTCCTGCGTCGACGGCCGCGACCGCACGATGAGGTGCAGGGCGACGCGCAGGGCCACACGCTGGGTGAGCGACAGGTTGCGCAGCTCCTCCTCGCGGGGGAGCTGGATGGACAGGTCGCGCTCGGGGAGAGCGCGCTGCTTCGACTCGGTGGGAGGCGAAGCGTGCAATGCGGTATTCACGGTGATTCGCTTTCGTTGGTCGTGCCGGAAAGGCGGTTTCGCTCCACGGCAGGGTCGTCCGGTAGGACGCCGCGACGTGTCACGGGTGAGGGGACGGATCCGAGACGGAATGTCCGGATCTGCACGGATCCAGGGACACGGTGTCCCGGATCGGGTGGGCGATCGATGATCGACGCGGAAATCGCGGATCGGATCGCAGACGCACGCAGCGTCAGGCCGGCCTGGGGCCGGGGCGAGGGGAGATGCGCCTACTACGCGGCGAAACGCTCGCGGAGGCCGGCGGAAGTCGCCGAAGACGCATCGATCCCACGTGCTGGGTTGATATCAGTGCGAGTAATCATGTCGGCAACCTCCTTTCTCGGCTCGGGTTGTCACGCTAGCGGAGCTTCACAGAAGACGTCAAGCCGACACTCAGAAATCCCTGGACCTCGGGCGTTTCCCGCGCGGCCGCAGGGAGCACCGCGATAGCGTAGACGCCGTGAACTCCGCCGATCGCCGAGCGTGCCCATGCACCTGAAGAGCCTGACCCTCAAGGGGTTCAAGTCCTTCGCGCAGCCGACCACGTTCGCCTTCGAGCCGGGCGTCACCTGCATCGTCGGGCCGAACGGATCCGGCAAGTCGAATGTCGTCGACGCGCTTGCGTGGGTCATGGGGGAGCAGGGGGCGAAGACTCTCCGCGGCGGCAAGATGGAGGACGTCATCTTCGCCGGCACCTCTACGCGTGGTCCGCTCGGACGCGCGGAGGTGCAGCTCACGATCGACAACAGCGATGGGGCTCTGCCGATCGAGTACGCCGAGGTGACGATCAGTCGCACCCTGTTCCGCAATGGATCGAGCGACTATGCGATCAACGGCGAGAACTGCCGCCTGCTGGACGTGCAGGAGCTGCTCAGCGACTCGGGGCTCGGCCGGGAGATGCACGTCATCGTCGGTCAGGGGCGCCTGGACACGGTGCTGCAGGCCTCGCCCGAGGACCGGCGCGGCTTCATCGAGGAGGCCGCGGGCATCCTCAAGCACCGGCGCCGCAAGGAGAAGACCCTCCGCAAGCTCGACGCGATGGAGACCAACCTGACCCGGCTCAGCGACCTGGCGGGGGAGATCCGCCGCCAGCTGAAACCGCTCGGTCGTCAGGCCGAGATCGCTCGCGAGGCGCAGACCATCGCGGCGGTCGTGCGCGACGCCAAGGCACGGATCTTCGCCGACGATGTGGTGACCCTTCGCACGGCGCTCGCCGACCATACCCGCAACGAACACGAGCGTCATGCCGAGCGCGTGGTGCTGAGCGAGCAGGGTGACCGCGTCCGGGCCGAGATCACCCGGCTCGAGGCCGTGCAGAACTCCGCGGCGGTCGACGAGGCGCGGCGKGTCKCGTTCGGGCTGGAGCAGGTGCAGGAGCGCATGCGCGGTCTGTTCACCCTCGCSAATCAGMGRCTCGCGCTGCTCGGATCCGACGACGATGATGCCGCGGTCACGGCCGTCACCGTCACCCAGGCCACGATCGACGAGGCGAAGCACGAGGCCGAGGAGATCTCGTCGAACATCGGCCGCGCGCAGGATGCCGCGCACGAGGCGACCCGGGAGGTCGCGAATGCGCGGGCGGAGCTGGACGCGCTCGATGTCGACATCGCAGAGCAGAGCGCGCTGGTCTCTGCGCACGACATGCGTCTGACCACCCTGCGCGGGCAGGCGGAGGCCGCCGCGTCAGCCTTGGCCGCCGTCCGCGGCGCGGTGCTCCGTCAGGAGAATGCGCTGGAGGCCGCGCACCAGCGCCGTCGCGAAGCCGCAGAGGCACGTGAGCGGATCGAGGAAGGCGAGGCGCCCGAGGGCACGGCCTCGGAGCACGCCGAGACCTATGAGCGAGCGCAGGCCCGGGCTGTCGCGGCCGAGACCGCGCTCGGCGAACTGCGCGAGCGGCTGCACGCCGCCGAGCGCGAGTCCGAGGCGCTGACGGCGAAGGCCGCCGCGCTGAGCAGCGCCATCGCCATCACGGGCGGCGCGGCGGAGATCGTCGCCGCGGGATTCGCCGGCGTGCGAGGGCTCGTCGGCGACGCGGTGCAGGTCAAACCGGGGTTCGAGGCCGCGATCGCCGCAGTGCTCGGTCCGCTCGCGGAGGGCGTGCTCGTGGACGACGTGGCGGCGGCCTTCGCCCTCGCCGGGGACGACGCGACGGCCGGTGCATACGACTTCGTCATCGCCGAAGGAGCAGCCGTATCCGTCGTCGATGCGGGGATCGCGGGAGCGACGCCCGCCGCGCAGGTCGTGACCGCTCCGGCCGGCATCATCGGCGTCCTCTCGCACGTCGTCGTCGTGGAGGATCTGGCGTCCGCCCGTGCCGCGCATGCGGCCGCGACGGCTGCCGCCGGCGTGCCGCTCACGATCGTCACCCGTGCCGGCGAAGTGCTCACGGCGCACACCCTGCACACCGGATCCGGAGGGGAGCGCTCCCGGCTGGAGCTCGTCGCGGAGCGCGATGCGGCCGTCGAGCGCCTCGACGAGGTACGGGTCGTCGTCGACTCGTTGCGCGAAGCTCGCGAGGATGCGACCGAGACGCTGGAGACCGCGCGACGTACATCCCGCGACGCGTTGCGCACGTTGCGCGAGCACGATGCGGCGCTGGCCGCGCACACCGAGCAGGTCAACAGGGTGGTCGTGCAACACGAGTCGGCCATCGCCGAGTGCGAGCGCCTCGAGTCGGGCCTCGCTCAGGCGCAGTCGGCTGTCGCCGACGCCGAGTCCAACGCGGATGCGGCGACGAACGCGCTCGCGGCGGCCGAGGCTGCACCGCGCCCCGTTCTCGACGCTTCGGCACGAGACGGCCTGCTGGAAGCGCTCGAGGCCGCGCGGGAAGCCGAGATCGAGGCGCGCCTCGGGGTCGAGACGATGCGTGAACGCGTGCGCGCCGCCGAGGCACGGGTCGCGTCGCTGGAACGGCAGCGCGAGCGGGAGCGCGAGGCAGCGGCGGAGGCCGCACGACGTGCCGTGGTGCGTCGTGCCCAGCGCGAGACGGCCTCCGGGGTCGCCGCCGAGCTGCCGCGCATCATGGACTCCGTGGATCGCTCGGTCGCGGAGGCGCGTCTGGCGCTCGCGGCCGCCGAGTCCGCCCGTTCCGCCCAGAACGAGGAGCTGGGCGAGCTGCGCCGGCAGGACGCGTCGATCCGGGAACGCCTGGCGGGCCTCACCGAGAGCGTGCACGGCCTCGAGCTGCAGATCCACGAGAAGAAGCTGCACCTGTCCAGCCTGCTCGAGCGGGTGCAGTCCGAACTCGCTCTCGACGAAGATATTCTGATTGCGGAATATGGTCCTGATCAGTTGGTTCCGCGCGATTCAGGTGCGGCGGGCGATGCCAAGAGTCTGCTCGCGGCCGCCGTGGCCGAAGAGGCAGCGCAAGGCGCCGAAGGAGATGAGATCGGCGACGAATCCGTCCGCGACGTGAGCGCGCCGACCGCGAGCGGCATCCCGTTCGACCGTCGTATCCAGCAGCGCCGGCTGCAGGAAGCGGAACGCAAGCTCGCTCAGCTCGGCCGGGTGAATCCGCTCGCCCTCGAGGAGTTCGCGGCGCTCGAGCAGCGGCACGCCTTCCTCACCGAACAGCTCGCCGACCTCACCAAGACCCGGCAGGATCTGCTCACGATCATCACCGAGCTCGACGAGCGGATGCAGACGATCTTCGCCTCTGCGTTCGAGGACACGCGGCAGGCGTTCGGCGAGGTGTTCCCTTTGCTGTTCCCCGGCGGCGCGGGGAGCATCTCGCTCACGAACCCCGACGATCTGCTGAACACCGGCATCGAGGTCGCGGTGCGCCCGGTCGGCAAGAAGATCGAGCGGCTCTCGCTGCTCTCCGGCGGGGAACGGTCGCTCGCCGCTGTCGCTCTGCTCGTGGCGATCTTCAAGGCCCGTCCGAGTCCGTTCTACATCCTGGACGAGGTCGAGGCGGCGCTCGACGACGCCAACCTCGGTCGGCTGCTGACGGTGTTCGAGCAGCTCCGCGCCAGCTCGCAGTTGCTCGTGATCACGCACCAGAAGCGCACCATGGAGATCGCCGACGCGCTGTACGGCGTCTCGATGCGCCAGGACGGCGTGTCGGCGGTGGTCGGCCAGCGCGTCGGGGATCGCGCGGCCGCTGCCGTCTGAGCCGAGACGCCGAACAGCAGGCCACGCGCCCTCGGCGAACACGCCGCGTTCGCCGGGTCGCTCCCCGTAGGCTGGAGCCATGGCGGAGAAGTCCTGGTCCCTCGGTCGCGCATTGCGCGGCATGTTCGTCAAGCCCACGATCGACGAGGAGACCTGGGACGATCTTGAGACCGCGCTGCTGACCGCCGACTTCGGCCCGGACATCACCGAGCGACTGGTCGACGAGTTGCGCGCCAAGGTCGAGAAGTACCGCACCACGGATCCGAAGGATCTGCAGCGCATGCTGCGAGAGACGCTCGAGGAGCATTTCGCGAAGTTCGACACCACGCTCAAGCTCACGGAGCGGCCGGCGGTCGTGCTCGTCGTCGGCGTGAACGGCGTGGGCAAGACGACCACGATCGGCAAGTTCACGAAGTTCCTGCGCGGCTACCAGCGCTCGGTGGTCGTGGGCGCCGCCGACACCTTCCGAGCGGCGGCCGTCGAGCAGCTGGCCACCTGGGCGCAGCGCGCGGGCGCCGCGATCGTGCGACCGCAGCAGCACGGGCAGGATCCGGCCTCCGTAGCGTTCCAGACCGTGGACTACGCCAAGCGCGAGGGCACGGAGATCGTCATCATCGACACCGCGGGGCGTCTGCACACGAAGGGCGGGCTGATGGACGAGCTGTCCAAGATCCGCCGTGTCGTGGAGAAGCAGGCACCGATCAGCGAGGTGCTGCTCGTGCTGGATGCGACGACAGGCCAGAACGGGGTCATGCAGGCGGAGGCCTTCCTCGAGCACGCCGGTGTCACAGGGCTCGTGCTCACCAAGCTCGACGGCTCCGCGAAGGGCGGATTCGTGCTCGCGGTGCAGGAGCGCACGGGCATCCCGGTCAAGCTCCTCGGCCAGGGCGAGGGCATCGACGACCTCACCGGCTTCACCCCGCACGTGTTCGTGCAGGCGCTCGTCGGGTCCTGATTCCACGATGGCGAAGAACCTGTCGGCGGCACGCGCGCCACGGACTACCGCCCCGCGCACAAGGCTGGTTTTATAGCGGTATGGCGATCGAACACGACTTCTTCGGACTGCTGTCCTCAGGACCGGACGGATCGATCTTCTGGTCCGAGACGGTGGAGTTCGGCGACCATGCCCTCACCGTGGACCTGACCGCGCCCGATCAGGAGGACGTGTCCCCGGAGTCCCTCGACATCGCGGCCGCATTCGTGTCGGGCCTGGAGGCGATCGACGACAAGGCCCGGCGCGGCATGCTCGCCGAGGTCGACGACCGCACCAGCGAGGTCACCGAGTACATCCTGCAGCAGCAGGAGGAGTACGGCGACGAGCTCACCGACTACCTCGTCGATGTGAGCGGCGATGCCGCCGTCGACATCATCCGCTCGCTCCGATTGATGAGCATGACGCTGCTGGTCGACGAGCACGGCGGGAGTGAGCCGTTCGCTGTGCTCGAGTACGCCCTCGACGCGGACGGCGCCGACGACGTGCTGCTGGTGAACTTCGGATCCGACGGCTCGGTGCTGTCGGTCATGAGCGCCGACTGAGCCCGAGCACCGCGCCGGGCCGGTCGCCCGCCGAAGGGGGAAGTACGGACCGCCGGACGGGAGTGGCCCCCCTGCTGCCCGACCGGCGATCCGCGTCTCAGACGGCCTGCGCGAAGCCGAGGTCTGCGCTGGCGGCGATGTGCGCCAGGTGCGGCGGGATCTCGCGGCCCTTGGACACCATGGACTGCGCCCAGAGTCGTCCCGCACGGTAGGACGAACGCACCAGCGGGCCGGCGAGCACGCCGAGGAAGCCGATCCGCTCCGCCTCCTCCTTGAAGGCGACGAACTCGTCGGGCTTCACCCACCGCGACACCGGAAGGTGGCGGGGAGTGGGGCGCAGGTACTGGGTGATCGTGATGATGTCGCAGCCGGCGTCATGCAGGTCCTGCAGCGCTTGTACGACCTCCTCCGGCTCCTCRCCCATGCCGAGGATCAGGTTCGACTTGGTGATGAGACCGGCCTCATGTCCCTGCGTGATCACGTTGAGGGAGCGCTCGTACTTGAACGCCGGGCGGATCCGCTTGAAGATGCGCGGCACCGTCTCGACGTTGTGCGCGAACACCTCAGGACGCGCATCGAAGATCTGCCCGAGGAAGGCCGGATCCGCGTTGTGCTCGTTCGCCAGCAGCTCGACACCGGTGTTCGGGTTGAGCTCGTGGATCTTGCGCACCGTCTCGGCGTTGAGCCACGCGCCCGTGTCGGGCAGATCATCGCGGGCGACACTCGTGACCGTGGCGTAGCGCAGACCCATCTGCTGCACGCTCTCGGCCACGCGGCGCGGCTCGTCGGTGTCGTAATCGGCGGGCTTGCCGGTGTCGATCTGGCAGAAGTCGCAGCGCCGCGTGCACTGCGCGCCGCCGATGAGGAAGGTGGCCTCCTTGTCCTCCCAGCACTCGAAGATGTTGGGGCATCCGGCCTCCTGGCACACGGTGTGCAGGCCCTCGTCCTTCACGAGCGAGTGCAGGGCCTTGTACTCCGGCCCCATCCTCGCCTTGGTCTTGATCCACTCCGGCTTGCGCTCGATCGGGGTCTCCGCGTTGCGGATCTCCAGGCGCAGCAGCTTGCGGCCCTCGGGAGCGGCGCTCACGCTGCCACCTCCGTCGCATACTCCGCGGCGAACGCCATGGCGACCGCGTCGGCGATGTCCGCCGGCGCGATCTCCCGCCCCACCACCTCGCTGACCGTGGTGACGCCGGCATCGGTGATGCCGCACGGGATGATGCCGCGGAAGCCGGCGAGCGTGTTGTCGCAGTTGATCGCGAAGCCGTGCATGGTCACGCCCTGCTGCACGCGCACGCCGATCGCCGCCACCTTGTCCTCACTGAGCGGCCGTCGCACCCACACGCCGCTGCGACCATCGACCTGGTATCCGTCCACGCCGAGCGGGCGCAGCACGTCGATGAGCAGGCGCTCCAGGCGGCGGACGTGGGCGACCACGTCCATGGGCTCCGGCAGGCGGACGATCGGATAGCCCACCAGCTGACCGGGGCCGTGCCAGGTGATCTTGCCGCCGCGGTCGACATCGACCACGGGAGTGCCGTCCTGAGGTCGCTCCTGGGGCTCGGTGCGCTTGCCGGCCGTGTAGACGGCCTCGTGCTCGAGCAGCAGCAGCGTGTCGGGGCGGGTGCCGGCGACGACCTCGGCATGGATCCGGCGCTGCAGATCCCAGCCGTCGAGGTAGGGGACGAACGCGGGGGCGAGGCCCACCGTCTGGATGTCGAGCATGACCGATCCTCTGATCGAGTTGTTGTATGCGGTTCAATAATAGGGGGGAATGGCCGGATGAGCGCATCGCGATACGGTGTGGTGGTGACCATCCCTGCCCGCGGCGTCGGCCGCCCCCGGGTCTCCTCACGCGAGACGATCGCCGAGGCGGCCTGCGAGCTGTTCCTGGAGTCCGGGTACGAGGGCACCTCGATCGCCGGCATCGCACAGCGCGCAGGGGTGAGCCGGTCGAGCTTCTTCAACTACTTCTCTTCCAAGAGCGATGTGCTCTGGTCGGGATTCGACGAGCGCCTCGACCGGGCCGTCGCGGCGCTCGCGGAGCCGGATGCGGGAGCGGACTCGGCCCGGATCGAGACGATCCTGGCCGCGATCCTGCAGGGGCTCGAGCCGGATCCGCTGGCGCTCGCGTTCGGGAATGCACAGGCCATGGGTCTCGGCGATGAGCTGCAGCGCGAATCGGCGCTGCGTCAGGGCCGGCTCGCCGCCGCGCTCTCCGAAGCCGCGCGTGGCGCTGGCGTCGAGCGGATCCGCGCCGACGTGCTCGGCGCCGCTTACGCGGTCGTCGTGCTGTCGTCTCTGCGCGTCTGGGCAGAGGGCGGCGCGGGCCACGGATCGCCGCTCGCGCAGCTGCAGCACGCGCTGCCGCGCATCGCCGACCTGCACTGGGGCTGACGCGCCGCGGACGGGGGATCCGCTCGCGTAGAATCGGAGCACCATGGCTACATTTGGCACGCTCTCCGATCGGCTGACCGAGACCTTCCGCAACCTGCGCACGAAGGGCAAGCTGTCCGCCGCCGATGTCGACGGCACCGTCCGCGAGATCCGTCGCGCTCTGCTCGACGCCGACGTCGCGCTTCCCGTCGTGAAGGACTTCACGGCCAAGGTGCGCGAGCGGGCGCTGGGCGACGAGGTCAACAAGGCGCTGAACCCCGCGCAGCAGGTGGTGCAGATCGTCAATGAGGAGCTCATCGCGATCCTCGGCGGTCAGCAGCGCCGTCTCGAGTTCGCGAAGAACCCGCCGACTGTGATCATGCTCGCCGGCCTCCAGGGATCCGGAAAGACCACGTTCGCCGGAAAGCTCGCCAAGCAGCTGCAGGGCGAGGGGCACACGCCATTGCTCGTCGCCGCCGACCTGCAGCGTCCGAACGCGGTGACCCAGCTCACCGTCGTCGCGGAGCAGGCGGGCGCCACCATCTACGCCCCGGAGCCCGGCAACGGCGTCGGCGACCCCGTGCGCGTGTCGCGCGACGGCGTCGAGCACGCACGCCGCCAGCAGCACGACATCGTCATCATCGACACCGCCGGACGCCTCGGCGTCGACGCCGAGCTCATGAAGCAGGCCGCCGACATCCGCGCCGCGGTGAACCCCGACGAGGTGCTGTTCGTCATCGACGCGATGATCGGTCAGGATGCGGTCAACACCGCCAAGGCGTTCCAGGACGGCGTGGACTTCACCGGCGTCGTGCTCTCCAAGCTCGATGGCGATGCCCGCGGTGGTGCCGCGCTTTCGGTCGCCTCGATCACGGGCCGGCCGATCATGTTCGCGTCGACGGGCGAGGGTCTCGACGACCTCGAGCCGTTCCATCCCGACCGCATGGCGAGCCGGATTCTCGACCTCGGCGACATCCTCACCCTCATCGAGCAGGCTCAGAGTGCGTTCGATGAAGCTGAAGCGCTCAAGGTCGCTGAGAAGCTTGCGACCGAGACCTTCACGCTCGAGGACTTCCTCGAGCAGATGCAGCAGCTCAAGAAGATGGGCTCGATGAAGAAGATGCTCGGGATGCTCCCGGGCATGGGCCAGATGAAGCAGCAGCTCGAGGACTTCGACGAGCGCGAGATCGACCGCACCGAGGCGATCATCCGCTCCATGACGCCGGGGGAGCGCCGCAACCCCAAGGTCCTCAACGGCTCCCGGCGCCTGCGCATCGCGCGCGGTTCGGGCATGACCGTGACCGACGTGAACCAGCTCGTGCAGCGGTTCGAGCAGGCCGCGAAGATGATGAAGACCGTCGCCCGCGGAGGCACCCCGAACATCCCCGGCATGGGCCCGGTGCCCGGCATGGGGCGCCCCGGCGCCTCTTCGAAGCGCGGCAAGAAGGGCAAGGGATCCGGATCCCGCTCCGGCAACCCGGCCAAGCGCGCGGCAGAGAACGCGGGCATCGCCACCGGCGAAGCCGGGACCGGATCGGGATTCGGTCTGGGTGGCCGGCCGGCGCCGAGCGAGGCCGACATGGCTGAGATCCAGAAGCTCTTCGGCAAGAACTGACGTCGACGCTCGCGGGCGCCGTGGCCGATGCGGCCCGGCGCCCGCGGCGTGTCCGGCGACGGCGGCGGATACCCAGAACCTCGCATCGTTGTGCGCCGCGACCACCGACGCGCCGGATTCGAGCTTCGCATCCGAACACTAAAGCGTTATAGCCTGGACGCGGCTTCGCGTCTCCAGTGACGGGACGCGGATCCGCCACGCAACGGAGCGCAACCTGGAGGGTGCATATGGCTGACCTGAACCGCAGAACATTCCTGACCGTCGGAGGTGTCGGGCTAGCAGCGCTGCTCGCCGGGGCGCCGGGGATCGCCCACGCGGCGGCGCGTCCTGCCGCGGGAACCGATGCCGCCGCACCTGTGCCGGCATCCGGGGGAACGCCGCCCGGGCCCTATACGTTCGGCTGGGCCGCTGATGATCTGCTCGCCTTCGACGCCGGCACGACGCCGTGGGCGCGGCACCTGCGCTGTCTGATCCCACGGGCCACGCGCATCGCGCCCTTCGCCGCCACGCAGGCGCATCCGGATCTCGACCCCGCCGTGCAGCTGTCCACGCTCACGATCGACGACGCGGGGAGCATCTACGAGGGCCACAACCAGGCGATCGGCCTGGAGGCGCAGGTGTACACCCAGCGGTACTGGTCGTACATCGACATCTGGGGCACCTGGCACGGACAGGTCAAGGGGCCGGCACCCATCGAGATGATCGATGGGCAGCGTGCCCCCGGACGTCCGTACGGCGTGATCGACATCCCGAATCCCGGCTGGACCGAGGCCGCGCATAAGAACGGCGCGCGCTCCATCGGTGGCTGGTTCTGGCCGCGCCCCGTCGACTTCGACGCATTCCTCGTGCAGTCCGGCGACGGATCCTTCCCCGTCGCGGACAAGATGATCGAGATCCGGAAATACTTCGGATTCGACGGCCTGTTCATCAATCAGGAGGGCAGCGTCAGTGCGGCGCAGATCAAGAAGTTCCAGGACTTCCTGCGCTACCTCAAGCGCGCGGATCCCGATTTCTATCTGCAGGGCTATGACTCGGCGGACTTCGACAGCGGCGAGGTCAGTTATGAGAACAGGCTGAGCGAGAACAACCTGCGCTGGCTGGGCACGCCGGACGCGCCCATCTACGATTCCCTGTTCATGAACTACTGGTGGCAGGCGACCACCGGCGGCGCAGACCGCGATCTCAGCAGGAGCGCCGCATCAGCCGTCGCCGCGGGCTACGACCCTCGCATGGTGGGCTTCGCCGGCGTCGAACACCAGAAGGGCGGGTTCCGGCCCGAAGAGGACTTCGGCAGCGTGGCGGGCCCGGGTCGTCCTGCGCCGACCTCGGTCGCGCTCTTCGTGGACTCCCAGATCTGGCTGAACGGATCGTGGGACGGCACCACGTCCACCGCGGAGGGGCGCGCGACGTACCGCGACTTGGAGCAGCGGTTCTGGTCCGGCCCGACAGGGAACCCGGGGACGTCCGGACGGCTCGAGCCCCGCACGCCCCCGTATCGCACCGACACCCTCGACTACCGGCAGTGGGATGGCATCGCGCACTGGATCACGGAGCGTTCGCCGTACGGCAGCCTGCCGATCGCCACCGACTTCAACGTGGGCGCCGGATCCGCATTCTTCCTCGACGGAACGAAGGTGCGTGACGGCGGCTGGGACAACATGGGCTGCGCGGACCGGGCGCTGACCTGGCAGTACTGGACCGAGGGTGACCTCGTCGTCACGCTGGACGAGTCGGCCAGCTACGGCAGCGGGCACAGCCTCGCTCTGCGCGGCGGAGGCGTGATCCACCTGTTCAAGACCGACCTGACGGCCGCGAAGGCGATGTCGGTCGACGTCCGCGCGCAGGGGCTGCAGACCATCGACATCGGGATCACGTGGCAGGATGCACCGTCCGAGATCGACTGGCAGTCGCTGGCGAAATCGGCGTCCGCGGACTGGGACGGCTGGACCGGCGGGATCGAGATGCACGGGAGACGCGTCGCGCGGATCTCGCTGCGCACCAGTGGCGATGGCCGTCTCGGACGCGTGTCGCTGCGGGAGGCCGGCAAACCGCTGAAGCCATCGACGCCGACCGGCTTCCATGTCGCCGACGCGGGGGATGCCGGAGACGGGCGACGGCATCTGAGCTTCGCCTGGGATCTCCAGGCCGATGCCGTCGGCTACGACGTGCTGCAGATCGGGGACGGCAGCACCACCTGGCTGGGCCGCGTGCACCGCGACGTGTTCTTCGCMGAGGCGGTGGATCTCGCCGGAGGGCGGCAGTTCCAGCTCGTCGCATTCGGCGGCGACCTGCACCGCAGTGCTCCCGTGAAGGCCGCGTTGACCCCCTGATCCATCCCGTTGGAGACATGAGAAAGGCAGGCCCGGAGGATCGTTCCTCCGGGCCTGCCTTTCTTCGTGCGTCAGATCACTTCACGTCGTCGTCGACCCAGTCCATCGACTTGGTGACGGCCTTGCGCCACAGCCGGAGCTGTCGGTCGCGCTCCGCGGCGTCCATGCTCGGCTCCCAGCGACGGTCCTCCTGCCAGTTGGCGGAGAGGTCGTCCAGGCCGCTCCAGAACCCGACCGCGAGGCCGGCCGCGTAGGCGGCGCCCAGCGCGGTCGTCTCGGCGACCACGGGGCGGACCACCGGGACGCCCAGCACGTCGGCCTGGAACTGCATGAGCGCGTCGTTCGCGACCATGCCGCCGTCGACCTTSAGCTCGGTGAGGTCCACTCCGGCGTCGGCGTTGACCGCGTCGAGCACGTCGCGGGTCTGGAACGCCACCGCCTCGAGCGCGGCGCGCGCGATGTGGTTCTTGTTCGCGTAGCGGGTCAGACCCACGATCGCGCCACGGGCATCCGGACGCCAGTACGGCGCGAACAGACCCGAGAACGCCGGCACGATGTACACGCCGCCGTTGTCCTCGACCTGGCGGGCCAGCTCCTCCACCTCGGGGGCGGAGTCGATGATCCCGAGCTGGTCGCGCAGCCACTGGATGAGGGATCCGGTGACCGCGATCGAGCCCTCCAGCGCGTAGTGCGTCGGGCCGTCGCCGAGCTTGTAGCCGACGGTCGTGAGCAGCCCGTTCTTCGAATGGACGATCTCCTCGCCCGTGTTGAAGATCAGGAAGCAGCCCGTGCCGTAGGTGTTCTTGCTCTCACCGGTGTTGAACGCCGCCTGGCCGAACGTCGCCGCCTGCTGGTCGCCCAGAATGCCGGCGATCGGGGTCTCCCGCAGCAGCGAGGATCCCTCCGCGGCCCCGTAGACCTCGGAAGAGGAGCGGATCGACGGCATCATCGACTTCGGCACGCCGAAGGCCTCGAGGATGTCGTCGCGCCACTGCAGCGTCTCCAGGTCCATGAACATGGTCCGAGAGGCGTTGGTGACGTCGGTGGCGTGCACGCCGCCGTTGACGCCGCCGGTGAGGTTCCAGAGCACCCAGCTGTCGGTGGTGCCGAACAGCAGGTCGCCCGCCTCCGCCTTGGCGCGCGCGCCCTCGACGTTCTCGAGGATCCAGGCGATCTTCGTGCCGGAGAAGTAGGTCGCCAGCGGCAGGCCGACGATCTGCTTGAACCGCTCGACGCCGCCGTCGGCAGCCAGACGGTCGACGATGGGCTGGGTACGCGTGTCCTGCCAGACGATCGCGTTGTACACGGGCTTGCCCGTGGTCTTGTCCCATACCACGGCGGTCTCGCGCTGGTTGGTGATGCCGACCGCGGCGATGTCGTGGCGGGTCAGGTGCGCACGCGTCAGAGCGAGGCCGATGACCTCCTGGACGTTGGCCCAGATCTCCGACGCGTCGTGCTCGACCCAGCCGGCCTGCGGCAGGATCTGCTCATGCTCCTTCTGACCGGTGGCGATGATGCTGCCCTTGCGGTCGAAGATGATGGCACGGCTCGAGGTCGTGCCCTGGTCGATGGCGATGACGTAATCAGCCATGTGCAGTTCTCCTTTGAATAGCGGTTCGGGTTACTTCGCGAGGTGCAGGAGCACCGGAGCGAGGAGAGCGGCGATGGTACCGCCGATGAGCGGGCCGACCACCGGAACCCACGAGTACGCCCAGTCGCTCGAGCCCTTGCCCTTGATCGGCAGGATCGCGTGAGCGATGCGCGGGCCGAGGTCACGAGCCGGGTTGATCGCGTAGCCGGTCGGGCCACCGAGCGAAGCGCCGATCGAGACGACGAGCAGGGCGACGGGCAGCGCCGTCAGCGGGCCGAGGCCTCCCGGCGTGCCGACCTTGACGTCGCCGTAGTCGGCGAACGCGAAGATCACGAACACCAGGACGAACGTGCCGATGATCTCGGTGACGAGATTCCAGCCGTAGGAGCGGATCGCAGGGCCCGTCGAGAAGACCCCGAGCTTGTTCGCCGGGTCGGGCTCCTCATCGAAGTGCTGCTTGTACGCCAGCCAGCACAGCACGGCACCGATGATCGCACCGAGCAGTTCCGCGCCCGCGGCGACGGCGAACTGAGCGAACGAGATCTTGTTCGCGACCAGAAGTCCGATGCCGACGGCCGGATTCAGGATGGCTCCGGAGTAGGCGGAGACGAGCACGCCGGCGAAGACCGCCAGGCCCCATCCCCAGTTCACCATCAGGAAGCCGCCGCCCAGACCCTTGTTCTTCGCCAGGGCGACGTTGGCGACGACACCGCATCCGAGGAGGATCAGCATCGCCGTTCCGACGAGTTCGGACAGGAAATAGAGCCCCATATTCACTTCAGGCATGTCTCCATTGACCTTTCGCAGAGCATCGGCCCCTCTGCCGATGCGGTGTTCGAGTAGACGCCGAGGAGGGCGGCGGCGGAACCCCGTTACCCGCGCGTGCGGGCGACGAGGGACAGTCCGTGCCGGGTGTTCAGCAGTTCCCGGGTCAGTTCGATCTCGTGGGCAGCGCGTGCGCGGTCCCAGCCCTGCAGCGGCGCGAGCGCCTCGGCGACCTCTTCGAGGATCTCCTCGGTGACGTCGCCGGTGAACGCCAGGCTGGTGCGGCGCAGGATGACATCCTCGAGGCGCACGATCAGCTCGTTCTGCACCATCCATTCGAGTTCGCGCGTCGAGAGCTGCCCACCGGCAAGCGGGGCGTCCGGGCCCTGCTCGACGAATGTCCACACCTCGGCGGCGCGGGTGCCATAGCGCTTCAGCAGCTGCTCGGCGCGCTCGCCGGCGCCGGGCAGGTTCTTCGCGATCCAGGCGACGCGCGCCGCGTCGTCCTGCGGGTAGTCCTTGCCGCCACCGATCGCCCGACCCAGGGTCGACACGACGCGCGTGCGACCCAGCAGCTCCAGGATCCGGTCGGAGAGCGACTCGCCGAGGGCGCGGAACGTGGTCCACTTGCCGCCGACCAGGCTGAGATGCGGGACGGCGCGGCTGTTGTCGACCTCCACGCGGTAGTCGCGGGAGACGAATCCGGGGGCGGTGTCCTCATGGCGGGGAAGGGGGCGGATCCCACTGAAGCGATACACGATCTGATCGCGGTTCACGTCGATCGTCGGGAAGACGTGGTGCACGAGGTCGAAGAAGTAGTCGATCTCCTCCTCGGTGCACAGCGGCACCTCGCGGGGGTCGGCGTCGATGTCGGTGGTGCCGACCATCACCTTGCCCTTGAGGGGGTAGATCAGCACGATGCGGCCGTCGGAGTGCTCGAAGAAGATCTCACGGCCCCGGGTCGCGGCGTGCAGCTCGGGGTTGTCCAGAACGATGTGCGACCCCTTGGTGCCGCCCATGAAGCGGGTCAGCTCGCCCATGGCCTCGTTCGTGAGGTCGGTCCACGGGCCCGAGGTGTTCACGACGACGTCCGCGGCGATCGGGAACTCGGTCCCGCTCTCGCGGTCGCGCACGAGCACCGCGTCCCCTTCGTGTCCGATGGCCTCGACATAGTTCAGCGCCACTGCACCGGGGTGCGCCGCACGACCGTCCTGCAGCACGTCCAGCGCGAGGCGCTCGGGGTCGTGCATGGAGGCGTCGTAGTAGGTCGCGGTGTACTTGATCTTCGGATCCATCGAGGGGAGCTCGGCGAGCGACTTCTTGCGGCCGAGGAACTTGTGCCGCGGGACCATGCCGCCGTCGCGCGAGAAGGTGTCGTAGATGGTCAGGCCCATCTTGATGAGGAAGGCGCCGCGCTCCTGCGGCTTTCCGGACTTGTGCGTGAGGAACCGCAGCGGCGCGGACAGGATCCCCGAGAAGGTCGAGTAGATCGGGATCGTCGTCTCGAGTGGCTTGACGTAGTGCGGGGCGATCTTGAGAAGGCCGTTGCGTTCGGTGACCGACTCCTTGACGAGGCGGAACTCGCCGTTCTCGAGGTAGCGGATGCCGCCGTGGATCATATGGCTCGAGGCGGAGGACGCTCCCGAGGCGAAGTCGCCGCGCTCGACGAGGACCACGTCGACTCCCTGCAGAGCGAGGTCGCGGAAGGTGGAGATCCCGTTGATCCCGCCGCCGATCACCAGCACGGTGGYGCGGCCCGCTTCGCGRACGCGAGTCACCTCGGGGCGTTCTGCGGCRTTGTGGACGTGGTCRGTCATCTTCGTCTCCTTCCGGATTTCTCACAGCATTCCCCCAGCCGCCCGTATGGTCAAGCGCCGTGCACGAATGTGCAAGAATCGGTCGAATCGATACGCGAAGGGCTCGAAATGGTTGAACGGAAGCGCCAGTCGAAGGCGGTCGCGGCCCTCACCGCAGCCCGGCTCTACTACCTCCAGGACAAGACGATGGATGTCATCGCCGACGAACTCGGGACCTCCCGTTCCTCGGTGTCCCGCCTGCTGAGCTATGCACGTGAAGTGGGGCTCGTCGACATCCGCATCAACTCTCCCCTCGAACATGCGGGGGAGCTCGAGCAGCAGCTGCACGACCGTCTGCACGTGACCGCGCACGTCGTGCCGATGCCGGAGAGCGTGACCGAGGTGGAGCGTCTCGAACGCGTGGCGCTGACCGCGGGCCGCCTGCTCACGCAGATCATCGACTCGAACATGGTGGTCGGGCTCGCCTGGGGTTCGACGATCAGCGCGGTCAGCCGCGACCTCGGGCAGAAGGAGACCCGCGGCACGACCATCGTCCAGCTGAACGGCGCCGGGAACACGCTGACCAGCGGCGTGGAGTACTCGAGCGAGATCCTGCAGCGCTTCGGTTCCGCCTTCGGCGCTCAGGTGCAGCAGTTCCCCGTGCCCGCCTTCTTCGACGACCCCCGCACACGGGAGGCGATGTGGCGCGAACGCAGCACGCTGCGGGTGCTGGATCTGCAGGCGAAGATGGACCTCGCCGTGTTCAGCGTGGGTTCGCCGAGCGCCGAAGTGCCCAGCCGGGTCTATGTGGGTGGCTATCTGGGCCGGGACGACTATCGGAGCCTGCGCGAGGATCGAGCGATCGGCGACGTGGCGACGGTGTTCTTCCGTGCCGACGGCACCTGGAAGGACATCGCGGTGAACGCCCGTGCGACCGGGCCCGGTCTGGACCGACTGCGCCGCGTCGCGCGGCGATTCTGCGTCGTGGCGGGGGCGCAGAAGCTGCCGTCGCTGCAGGCGGCGATCGGGGCGCGGCTGGTCACCGACGTGGTGCTCGATGAGGGGCTCGCGCGCCAGCTCGTGGAGGGCTGACCTTTCGAGAGCCGCGGCATCGCCGTCGGAGAACCCGGGCTCGTCCCGCTCAGAGCGTCTCGGGGCCCGAGCGGAACTCGCGGATGAGGTGCTCGACGACCTCGTGCAGATCGCCGCCGGTCGCGTCGGCCACGGCGACCTGGCGCTCATAGCTCGCGCCGCCGTGCAGGATGTCGGCGACCCCGCCGAACTGCGCCGAGCACTGCAGATCCGCCGCCACCGGCGCGAGCCGTTCCAGCTCCTCGGTCAGATGCTCCCGCACCGAGCGCTGCGCACCGTCGGCCGACACGATGAGCTCGGCATCGAGTCCGTAGCGGGCCGCACGCCACTTGTTCTCGCGGTGGAACCACGGCGCGAGCGGAGTCAGCGTCCGTCCCTCGTCGAGATCACGGGAGAACGACTCCACCAGCACCTGGGTGAGGGCGGCGACCGCGGCGAGCTCGTGCAGGGTCGACATGCCGTCGCAGGCGCGCACCTCGATCGTGCCCCAGCGCGGTGCGGGGCGGATGTCCCAGCGCACCTCGGTGGCATCGGACATCACCCCGGTGCGCACCATGTCGTCGAGGTAGCCCTCGTAGGCCGCCCAGTCCGGGAGCGGCCAGGGCAGGCCCGCCGTCGGCAGCTGCTGGAACACGAGGGCGCGGTTCGAGGCATAGCCGGTGCGCTCTCCGGCCCAGAACGGGCTCGAGGCGGCGAGCGCCTGCAGATGCGGCAGATACGAGGTGAGTGCGCCGATGATCGGCAGCACCTTGTCGCGGTCTTCGACCCCGACGTGCACATGGATGCCCCAGATCATCATGTTGCGGCCCCACCACTGTGTCTTCTCGATGAGCGAGTGATAGCGCGTCTTGTCGGTGACCTGTTGGTCGTACCACTGCGCGAAGGGGTGGCTGCCTGCGGAGAGCAGCTCGATGCCGGCCGGATCTGTCGCGGCGCGGACGGCCGCGATCGCGGCGGCGATGTCGGCCACGGCGGCGGAGACGGTGGATCCGATGCCGCTCGTGACCTCGATCGTGTTGGTCAGCAGCTCGCCGGTGACGGTGTGCCGCTCGTCCGCGCTCGCCCCCTCCAGATCGCGCAGCAGCTCGGGAGCACGCCCGACCAGATCACCGGTGGCCGGATCGGCGAGCATGAGCTCCCACTCCAGTCCGACCGTGGAACGCGGCGAGGTGGCGAACTCGATCGGCATGGGGCCTCGATTCGGTGCAGGAGGTCGTCGGCCAATGATGGCATGCACGGCGCTAGCATGTGCCGTATGACGTTTTGCGACGGGTGCCGCGCATGAGTGCCGGCTCCATTCTCGTTCCTGCGGAGAGTCTGCGCGAGCAGGTGGAGCGCATGATCGGGGCGCGGATCGTGTCGGGGGAGACGCCCCCAGGAGAGGTGCTGACGGTGCCCACCCTGGCCGGYGATTTCGGGGTGAGTGCCACCCCCGTGCGCGAGGCGATGCTGAATCTCGCGCGGCGCGGCTTCCTCCGGCCCATCCGCAACCGCGGCTTCCAAGTCACCGAAGTCTCCGCCGACGAGCTGAACCAGCTCACCGACGTGCGTCTGCTGCTGGAGGCACCGCCGATGCGGCGCGTCGCCGGGGCGATCGACGAGGCGCTCGAGAAGGAGCTCCGCGAGCTCGCGGAGCGCATCGTGGCGGCGGGACAGGAACGCCGCTTCGAGGAGTACCTCGAGGCCGACACGACCTTCCACCTGCGCATCCTCGCGGTCACGGGAAACCAGAAACTCGTCGACACCGTGCGTGAACTCCGTCAGCAGACCCGCCTTGTGGGGCTCGTGCGATTGGCCGACTCCGACACCCTCATGCCCACCGCGCGAGAGCACGCGGAGCTCGTCGATCTGCTCGTCGCCGGAGACGGCGACGGTGCGGAGGCGCTCATGCGCCGGCACCTGGGCCACGTCGGCGGTGTGTGGAGCGGGCGCGAGGAGAACTGAGCCAGGACCCCCTTCCGCTGAGCCTTCCGCATGAGTAATGTGTCACATGGTATTCACCACGAATGCAATGTCGCATCCAGGAGGTCCTCACATGCACACCCGAACCACACGCGCCCTGCGCGCACTTTCCGTCGTCGTCGCAGCGGGCGCTCTGCTCGCCACCGCCGGCTGCTCCGGAGGTCTCGCGAGCGGCGGCGACAGCGGATCCGGAGGCGGATCCGGACCGATCAAGCTCGGCATGCTCGCGCCGTTCTCGGGCAGCGAGTCGGCGTTCGGCAACTACATGAAGAACGGCGCGCAGCTCGCCATCGACGAGATCAACGCGGACGGCGGCATCGACGGGCGCAAGCTGCAGCTCGAGGTGCAGGACGACGCGTGCGATGCGACCACCGCGGTCGCCGCCGCGAACAAGCTCGTCACCGACGGCGTCGTCGCCTCGGTCGGCGGGTACTGCTCGGGCGCCACGCTGCCGACCCTGCCGATCTTCAACGAGGCGAAGATCCCGACGGTGATCCCGGCGGCGAACTCCAACGAGCTCGTGAAGCAGAAGCTCCCCGGCGTGTTCCTCATCAACGGCACGGGCACCCAGCAGGCCGCGTCGGCGGTGAAGTACGCGCAGAAGTCTGGAGCGAAGACCGTCGCGGCGATCAACGATGCGACCGCCTACTCGAAGGATCTCGCCGATTCGTTCGCGCAGCAGGCGAAGGACGCGGGCCTCACGGTCGACTTCAATGCGGTGATCACGCCCGGTGAGAACGACTACTCCGCCGTGGCGACCCAGCTCTCCGGCGCCAAGCCCGACCTCGTGTACTGGACCGGGTACTACCAGGAGGGCGGTCTGATCGCCCGTCAGTCCAAGGACGCCGGCTTCAGCGGGTCCTTCCTCGTCGGCGACGGATCGGTGGACGCGAAGTTTGCCGAGATCGCGGGCAAGGGYTACACCGAGAACGTGCTCGGCACCTTCACSCAGACGCCSGACATGCTCAAGGGCGCCGASAAGTGGATCGCCGACTACAAGAAGCTCGCMGGWGCCGACCCCGGYCCGTACTCGACCCAGTCCTACGACGCGGTCAAGGTGGTCGCCGAGGCGATGAAGACGGCCAAGGGCACGAAGTTCGACGGTGTGGTCAAGGCGCTCGAGGGACTCAAGGACTTCAAGACGCTCGCAGGTCCACTCACGTTCATGCCCGACCACACCCGGTCGGGCGGCGGCTTCGTGATCGTCTCGATCGATCCGTCCTCCGGCCAGTTCGTCCTCAAGGACAACCTCCAGGGCTGAGCCGACCGCGGGGGCGATCTTCGCGGATCGCCCCCGTACGGCCTTCGCTCACCCCGGAAAGGACATCCTCGTGATGCAACTCATCTGGAACGGCCTCATCGTCGGCTCGTTCTACGCCCTCGTCGCGCTCGGATACAGCATGGTCTACGGGATCATCAAGCTGCTCAACTTCGCGCACGGTGACATCTACATGCTCGGCGCGTTCGCCGGCTTCGCGACGCTCTCGGCCTTCGGGATCTCGAATGAGAGCTCGATCCCGCTGCTGCTGGTGATCCTGCTGCTGTCCATGGTGACCACCGGCCTCATCGGAGTCGGCATCGAGCGGATCGCCTATCGTCCGCTGCGCAAGAGCCCACGGCTCGCCGTGCTGATCACCGCGATCGGCGTCTCGTTCACCCTGGAGTACGCCGTGCGGCAGATCTTCGGGCCGAACCCCGAGGCGTTCCCGGTGCGGCTGGAGTCCGCCGGCTTCGACTTCCTCGGCATGCGGATCACCCCGGCGCAGATCGTGCTGGTCATCATCGCCGCGGGCCTGATGCTCGTGCTCGCGCACATCGTCGAGCGCACCCGTCAGGGCAGGGCGATGCGCGCGATCGCGCTGGACCCGCAGGGCGCGCAGCTCATGGGCATCAACGTGAACCGCGTGATCGCGACCGTGTTCTTCATCGGATCCGCCCTCGCCGGAGCCGCCGGCGTGATGGCCGGCGCCTACTACGGCTCGATCGACTTCCTGATGGGATTCATCATCGGTCTGAAGGCGTTCACCGCGGCGGTCATCGGCGGCATCGGCAACCTCTACGGCGCGATGCTCGGCGGACTGCTGCTGGGCCTGCTGGAGTCGTTCGGATCCGCATGGTTCGGCGGCGAATGGCGCGACGTGTTCTCGTTCGCGTTCCTCATCCTTTTCCTCACCTTCAAACCGACGGGGYTGCTCGGCGCCCGCGTCGTCGAGAGGATGTGACATGTCCGGCACCGCAACCCCAGGCTCCGTGACCTCGGCGCTGCGCGACGCGAAGCTGCGCGCGCCCTCGCCGCTGTTCGACCGTCCGTCTGCGCCCCGCGGCGTGCTCTCCTCGCAGCAGGGCTTCCTGCGCGCCCTCGGCGGGGTGTGCATCGTGCTCCTCGCCGTGCTCCCGTTCATCGATGCCTCGCGGTACACGATGTCGATCGCGACCAGCGCGCTGATCTACGTGATGCTCTGCATGGGGCTCAACGTCGTCGTCGGCTACGCGGGTCTGCTGGACCTGGGCTACATCGCCTTCTTCGCAGTCGGCGCCTACGTCTCGGGCATCCTCACCACCGTGGTGGGACTTCCCATGTGGATGGCTCTTCCGGCGACGATCCTGTGTTGCATGGTGGCCGGCATCATCATCGGCGCACCGACGCTGCGTCTGCGCAGCGACTACCTCGCCATCGTCACACTCGGCTTCGGCGAGATCATCCGGATCACGGCCAACAATCTGAAGATCACCGGCGGCCCTTCCGGCATCCACGGCATCCCGACGTGGAGCTTCGGCGGCTGGAGCTTCGCCGACGGCCTCACGATCGGCGGACTGGTCTTCCCGCAGCGGGTGCTCTTCTACTACTTCGTCGCGGCGATCGTCGTGCTCGTCGGCGTGATCGGCGCGGGCCGGCTCGCCAAGGGCAAGATGGGGCGCGCCTGGAAGGCGGTCCGCGACGATGAGGACGCCGCCGAGGCGATGGGGATCAACACCTACCTCGCGAAGATCTCCGCCTACATCATCGGCGCGGTCTGGGCCGGTGTGGCGGGGCAGCTCATGGCGACGCACCTCAGCGCGATCAGCCCGAACAGCTTCCAGTTCCTCTACTCGGCGCTGATCCTGATGGCGGTCGTCCTGGGCGGCATGGGTTCCACCCCCGGTGTGATCATCGGTGCGCTGTTCGTCTCGCTCGCCCCCGAACTGCTGCGCGACTTCTCGGAGTGGCGCTTCCTCATCTTCGGCCTGCTGCTCGTGGTGGTGATGCTGTTCCGCCCGGCGGGGCTCTGGCCCTCCACGGCGATCCTGCCGTGGCTGAAGAAGCGGAGACCCGTGCCGCCGCCCACCCAGGGCTTCCTGTCGCCGGTGCCGGTCGACGAGGATGAGACGCCGGTCGAGGCGGAGGACGCGACGGCGGAAGAGGGTGAGACGCGATGAGCGCGCTGCTGGAGGTCTCGGACCTGCGACTGCAGTTCGGCGGCGTGAAGGCCGTCGACGGATTGAGCTTCTCCGTGCAGGAGGGCGAGATCCTCGCCGTCATCGGGCCGAACGGAGCGGGGAAGACGAGCGCGTTCAACTGCATCTCGGGGTTCTATCTGCCCACGTCCGGATCCGTCGTATTCGACGGCAACGACATCGTGCGCCAGGCACCGGGTTTCTTGCGGAAGCTGCGCCTGGTGGACCTGCTGCAGAGCTTCGGCCTCTACCGGGTGCTGCCGTCGCGGGTGACGAAGTGGGGGATGGCGCGCACGTTCCAGAACCTGCGGCTGTTCCGCGAGCTCAGCGTGCTGGACAACGTCAAGACCGCCATGCACGCGAACCTGCGCGAGGGCTTCTGGGCGACCTTCCTGCACACTCCCGGTTACCGCCGTGCCGAGCTCGCCTGTGCCGAGGCGGCGCGCGGCTGGCTGGACTTCGTCGGCTTCACGGACGACGAGAACCTCTACGTGACGCAGCTGCCGTACGGCGAGCAGCGCCGCGTGGAGATCGCACGGGCGCTGGCCACGAGTCCGAAGCTGCTGCTGCTGGACGAGCCGGCGGCGGGTCTGAACTTCAGCGAGAAGCAGGCGCTCATGCAGCTCATCCGGCGCATCCGGGACCTCGGCGTCGCGGTGGTGCTGATCGAGCATGACATGGGGCTGATCATGGAGCTCGCCGAGCGCATCGTTGTGCTCAACTACGGCAAGGAGATCGCCGTCGGAACGCCGGAGCAGATCAAGCACGACCCGATCGTGATCGAGGCGTACCTCGGTGTCGAGGACGAGCCGCTGGACGCCACGAAGCTGCAGACCGGCACGGTGGACCTGTCCCTGCTCGAAGGCGACGGCACGACGAAGAAGGGGAAGCGCTCATGAGCTCGCTCACAGTCCAGGCGGCAGACGTCTACTACGGCCGCGTCCACGCGCTGCGAGAGCTCAGCTTCGACGTGCACGAGGGCGAGATCGTCTGCCTGCTCGGCAACAACGGCGCCGGCAAGTCGACCACGATGAACATGCTCTCCGGGCTCGTACGGCCCAAGAGCGGCACGGTGCGCTGGGGCGACATGGACCTCGCCACCGCGAAGCCGTGGGACATCGTGGCCGCGGGACTCGTGCACGTGCCGGAAGGACGGCGGATCTTCTCCACGATGACGGTGCACGAGAACCTGCTGCTCGGCGGCTACACCGTGCGGGACCAGAAGCTGATCGCCCAGCGCGTCGATCAGGTGTACGCGCTCATGCCGAGACTGGCTGAGCGCCGCAAGCAGCAGGGCGGCACGCTCTCGGGCGGCGAGCAGCAGATGGTGGCGATCGGGCGCGCGATCATCGGAGGTCCGAAGCTGCTGCTGCTGGACGAGCCATCCATGGGGCTCGCGCCGCTCGTCGTGAAGCAGGTCATGGAGACGATCCAGGCGGTGAATGCGCACGGCACGACCGTGCTGCTCGTCGAGCAGAACGCGCGCGCTGCGCTGCGGATCGCGGACCGCGCATACGTGGTGGAGACCGGTCGGGCGACGCTCTCCGGCTCGGCCGCGGAGCTGGCCGCCGACGCGCGCGTGGTCGACGCGTACCTCGGCGGCTGAGGATGAGGGTCGTCGTGATCGGCGCCGGGGCGATCGGCGCGGCATGCGCACTCGCCTTGACCGAAGCGGGCGCCGAAGTGATCGTCATCGATCGCAGCGGTGTCGCGGGGGAGACCTCGAGCCGGTGCGAGGGGAACATCCTCGTCTCCGACAAGGAACCGGGACCGGAGGCCGATCTCGCGATCGAGGCGAACCGCGCCTGGCGCGCCCTGGCCGAGCGCCTGGACGCGGATCGCGTTCCCGGTCAGCCCGCGACCGAGTTCGAGGCGAAGGGCGGCATCGTCGTCGCCTTCCCCGGGGGCGCCGACGCGCTGAGGTCCTTCGCGGTCTCGCAGCACGGCATCGGCATCCGCGCCGAAGCGCTCGAGGAGGTAGCCGTGCGCGCCGCCGAGCCGCACCTGAGCCCGGAGATCGCTCTCGGCGTGCACTACCCCGACGATGCGCAGGTGCAGCCGAGCCTCGCCACGCAGGCGATGCTCGCCCGGGCGGTGCACCTCGGCGCGCGGCTGATCGTGGAAGAGGTCGTCGCGGGCGTCGTCGTGGCGGGACGTGCGACGGGGGTGCGCACGGCGGGCGGGCTGGTCGAGGCCGACGCCGTGGTCGACTGCGCCGGCCCCTGGGCGGGAGAGACGGCGGCGCTGTTCGGCAGCGTGCTGGACATCCGGCCGCGCCGCGGCACGATCCTCGTCACGGCGGCGATGCCGCAGCGGGTGTTCCACAAGGTCTACGACGCCGACTACGTGAGTGCAGTCGGATCCGGCGACGCCGCGTTGCAGACATCGACCGTGGTCGAGTCCACGCCGTCCGGCACCGTGCTGATCGGATCCAGCCGGGAGCGCGTCGGCTTCTCGGGCGACGGCCTGCTCGCGCCGCTGTCCGAGATCGCTGCCAAAGCGACGCGGTTGTTCCCGTTCCTGCGCGACACCATGCTGTTGCGCACCTACTACGGTTTCCGCCCGTACGCGCCGGATCATCTGCCGGCGATCGGCGCCGATGCCACCATCGCCGGACTCTTCCACGCGGCGGGACACGAGGGGGCGGGCATCGGACTCGCGCCGACCACCGGCGCACTCATCACGCACGCCGTGCTGGGTACCCCCGCGCCGTTGGATCCCACGCCGTTCCTGCCCTCGCGGGCGAGCCTGCAGGGCTCCGACGGGCGGGGCCAGGGCGGCGTCGAGAGACGCAGTACGGGCGCACCAGGAAAGGAGGCCGCCGCGTGAGCGTGCAGATCATCGTGGACGGCGCGGCCGTGCAAGGGCGGGACGGGCAGACCATCGCCGGTGTGCTGCTGGGCGCCGGCCGGCGCACATGGCGCACGGCGGCGGGAGAGCAGCGGGGCATCTTCTGCGGCATGGGCATCTGCCAGGACTGCGTCGTCACGGTCAACGGCGTGGAGGGCGTCCGCGCCTGTCAGCGCGCGGCGTGCGACGGCGATGTCGTCGAGCGGGAGGGMCGGGCATGAGCGCGMGRCGCGTGGTGGTCATCGGTGCGGGGCCKGCGGGGCTGGCTGCGGCCGCGGCCGCGGTCGAGGCCGGTGCCGCGGTCACGGTCCTGGACGAGGGGGAGCGCGTCGGCGGACAGTTCTGGCGGCACCACCCCGGGATCACGGATCCGCACCTGCAGCACCAGACCGAGCGGTTCGGATCGCTGCAGGAGCAGCTCGAGGGCGTGCGCGTGCTCTCCTCCGCCTCGGTGTGGCGCATCGAACCGGGGGCTCCCCTGCGCGTGCACGCGCTCATCGGACCCGCGGACGCCGCCCAGCGCCGCGGTGAGACGGTCCTGGCCGACGCCCTGGTGATCGCCACCGGTGCGCACGACCGCGTGCTGCCGGTGCCCGGCTGGACGCTTCCCGGCGTGACCTCGGCCGGCGCCGCACAGGCGCTCGCGAAGCGCGACGGGGTGCGGCTCGGCACGCGCACGGTCCTCGGCGGGGCGGGCCCGTTCCTGCTCCCCGTCGCGCAGAGCATCGGCCGCGTCGGAGGGGAGGTGGCCGAGGTCGTGGAGGCGGCGAGCATCACGGCCGTCGCGCGAGGCTGGGGGCGGCGCCCGTGGGAGCTCGCCGCCGCGACCGCCAAGGCCGGGGAGCTCGCCTCGTATCTCGGCTCGCTCGCGGCGCACCGCACGCCGTACCGCTTCGGCGCGGCGGTCACGCGCATCCACGGCGGCACAGCCGTGGAAGCGGCGACCGTGCAGCGCATCGACCGGGACTGGCGCCCGATCCCGGGCAGCGAGCGCACGATCGAATGCGATTCCGTCGCGCTCGGCCACGGCTTCACCCCCCGGCTCGAGGCGGCGATCCAGGCAGGATGCGAGATCGGATCCGACCGATTCGTGCGCGTCGGGTCCCAGCAGGACACGAGCGTCGAAGACGTCTACGCCGCGGGGGAGATCACCGGCATCGGCGGGGCCGACGCGGCGCTCGCCGAGGGGGCGGTGGCAGGTCTCGCCGCGGCCGGGGTCGCCCCGGTGGACATCCGATACCGGGCGCCGCTGGCCGAGCGCCGTCGCATGCGCGCCTTCGCCGCCCGGCTTCAGACGCATCGGATCGGATCCGGCTGGACCGCCTGGCTGGACGCGGAGACCATCGTGTGCCGCTGCGAATCGGTGCGCCGGCGGACGCTCGACGAGTATGCCGACGTCTCGTCGCGGGGGATGCGTCTCGCCACGCGTGCGGGCCTCGGCGCATGCCAGGGGCGCACCTGCGGCCGCAGTGTCGAGGACATCGTGGGCGCGCTGGTCGGCTACGACCGCCGTCCTGTGCTGTCCTCGGTGCGGATCGGCGAGCTCGCCGCGACCCGCTCGGACCTCGCGGACTGACCCACATGGAGGATCTTGTTCACTCGTTGTAGTGGGTGATATGTTACATACTACCGCGACGAAGACGTCGCGACGCATTTCGGAGTGGTCAGCGACCAGCCGACGAGCAGCACACGGACCACCCACGAGTACCCGGCCACGGCGGCCGGGCACAGGAGAGAATGGACATCGCAATGACTGAGCAGACCATGGACCTCGGCGGCGTCGTCGTCGCGACGACCCTCGCGTTCACCGAGGACTCCTCGGCGCCCGCAGGCCTCGCCGTCGACTACGACAAGTTCGGCGAGCACGTCGACTTCCTGATGTCCAACGGCTGCCGCGGTGTCGGTCCGAACGGCTCGCTCGGCGAGTACTCCTCGCTCACCGACGAGGAGCGCCGCAAGGTCATCCAGGTCGCTGTCGAGGCCGTGGACGGCCGTGGCATCGTCATCGCCGGCGTGCACGGCGTGGGCAGCCACCAGGCGCGGAAGTGGGCCGAGCTGGCTCGCGAGGACGGTGCGGACGGCGTGCTGCTGCTGCCGCCGACCATCTACCGCGCCAACGAGGGCGAGGTCATCGCGCACTACGAGGAGGTCGCGAAGGCCGGTCTGCCGATCATGGCCTACAACAACCCCTTCGACACCAAGGTCGACCTGGTGCCGGCGCTCGTGGCGAAGCTCGCCCAGATCCCAGAGGTCGTGGCCATCAAGGAGTTCTCCGGCGATGTGCGCCGCGTCTACGAGATCAAGGAGCTCTGCGACATCGACATCATCGCGGGGGCCGACGATGTGCTCTTCGAGCTCATGGTGAACGGCGCCGTCGGCTGGTTCGCCGGCTACCCGAACGCGTTCCCGCGCGAGGCGGTCGAGCTCTACAACCTCTGCGCCGACGGCAAATGGCACGAGGCCAAGGCCCTGTACGAGCAGCTCGTCGCCGTGTTCCGCTGGGACTCGCGCACCGAGTTCGTGCAGGCGATCAAACTCTCCATGGACATCTGCGGCAATTCCTACGGCGGCCCCACCCGTCCGCCGCGCGGCCCGCTGAGCGCCGAGCAGCGCGCACAGGTCACCGCCGATACCGAGCGCGCCCTGGCTGCCCTCGCCGCGCGCTCGGCGGTCGTCGCCTGATGCGCACGCCGTCCGTGCTCCGGCGTCTGCACGCCCGGCTCGCCGGAGTCCGCTGATGCGCGCGCGCCGGGTGCTGCAGGCCGTCGACTCGCACACGGAGGGCATGCCGACCCGCGTCGTCACGGGCGGTGTGGGCCGGATCCCCGGCGCGACGATGAACGACCGCCGCCTGTACGCGATGGAGYACCTCGACGGGCTGCGCGGCTTCCTCATGAACGAGCCGCGCGGGCACGCCTCGATGTCGGGCGCGCTCCTGCAGCCGCCGGCGCGCGACGACGCCGACTGGGGTGTGGTGTTCATCGAGGCATCCGGATTCCTGCCGATGTGCGGGCACGGCACGATCGGAGTGGCCACCGTGCTGGTGGAGACCGGCATGGTCGAGGTCACGGAGCCGGTGACCGAGATCCGGCTGGACGTTCCGGCGGGGCTCGTGATCGCGCGTGTCTCGGTCGAGGAGGGACGCGCCGTGAACGTCACGATCGAGAACGTGCCCAGCTTCGTGGACCGTCTCGACGAGAGGATCCAGGTTCCCGGGATCGGCGAGATCACCTACTCGGTCGCGTTCGGCGGCAACTACTACGCACTCGTCGACCTCGACGAGGTCGGGCTGCCGTTCGATCGCGCTCGGCAGGGCGACATCGTCCGCGCCGGCCTGCAGATCATGGACGCAATCAACACGCAGGCCCCACCCGCGCACCCGCTGCTGGAGGGCGCGAACCACGTGCACCACGTGGAATTCATCGCGCCAGGATCCGACGCTGTCCGCTCGCGTCACGCCATGGCCATCCACCCCGGCTGGTTCGACCGGTCGCCCTGCGGCACCGGGACGAGCGCCCGCATGGCCGAGCTGCACGCTCGCGGTGAGCTCGCACTGGACACGCCGTTCGTGAACGAGTCGTTCATCGGCACGGAGTTCGTCGGCCGGCTGGTCGGCGAGACGAGCGTGGGCGACAGGCCCGCCGTGATCCCCACGATCACCGGCCGAGCCTGGGTGACCGGGCTCGGCCAGTACATCCTCGACGGGGACGACCCGTTCCCCGAGGGCTTCGTCTTCTAGGAGGAGATGCATGTCTGAGAGCACGCCCACCGTGTCCGAGGTCGCCGCGCGGGCGGCGTCCGCGGCCCGCGCCTTCGCCGCCACGTCGCCTACCGATCGCGGCGCCGCGCTCGTCGCGGTCGCCGACGCCCTCGACGCGCACGCGGGAGAACTCATCGCGATCGCGATGGGGGAGACCGGCCTCACCGAGGCGCGGCTCACGGGCGAGGTGAAGCGCACCTCCTGGCAGCTGCGCCTGTTCGCCGACACGATCGCCGGCGGCGCCTACCTCGACGCGCGGATCGACGCGGCGGATCCCGACTACGTGATCGGCCCGCGTCCGGACGTCCGCCGCGTGCTGGAGCCGGTCGGACCGGTGCTGAACTTCGCGGCGTCGAACTTCCCGTTCGCGTTCTCGGTCGCCGGCGGAGACTCCGCGGCGGCCCTCGCCGCGGGCTGCCCGGTCGTGGTCAAGGCGCACTCGGGGCACCCCGAGCTGTCCCGGCGCACGGCCGCCATCGCCGCGGCGGCACTCGAAGGCGCCGGGATGCCGACGGGCGTGTTCCAGCTCATCGAGGGGCAGCAGAACGGCGTCGACCTGCTGCAGGACGAGCGGATCCGCGCGGGGGCCTTCACCGGCTCCACGCACGTCGGGCGTCTGCTCGCGGACATCGCCGCCGCCCGCCCACGGCCGATCCCGTTCTACGGCGAGCTGGGCAGCGTGAATCCGGTGTACGCGACGTACGCCGATGCCGAGCTGCTGCAGGGCTTCGTCGCGTCCGTGGCCGGATCCGCCGGTCAGCTCTGCACGAAGCCGGGCTTCCTGTTCGTGCCGGCCGACGCCGACCTGTCCGCGGTCGCACCCGCGGTCGGGGGTGTGGCAGAGCACCGCCTGCTGAACCCCGGCATCGGGCGGGCGTTCGAGGGCCGCAGGTCCGCCGTGCTCGGCGCGGAAGGCACGACCGTCCTCGCCGAGGGCGAGGTCCACGAGGACGAGGAAGGACAGCGCCACGCCACGCCCACGGTCGTCGCCGTTGACCTCGAAACGCTCCGCTCACACCGAGAGGCACTGCTCGAGGAGTCGTTCGGACCGCTGTCCATCATCGTGCGCTACACCGACGCATCGGCGCTGCCTGCGGTGCACGAGGAGCTGTTCCCCGGCAACCTCACCTCCACCGTGCACGCGCGTCCGGCCGAGCTGGCCGACGGATCCCTGGACGTGCTCGTCGACGCCCTGGCTGCCACGAGCGGCCGCGTGCTGTTCGGCGGCTGGCCCACGGGCGTCTCAGTGACTCCGGCGATGCAGCATGGCGGCCCCTACCCTGCGACGACCACCGATGCGACCAGCGTGGGCACGGCCGGCATTACCCGGTTCCTGCGTGGAGTGGCGTATCAGAACGCGCCGCAGGAGCTGCTTCCGCCGCCGCTGCGCGACGACAACCCGTGGCACGTGCCGCAGACCCGCAGCGAGGCCGGCCGCTCCACCGAGTGGGGTGCGTTCGCCCGCTGAGGCGCGAGCACGAGTGAGGCGGCCGGCCCGACGACGGGCGGCCGCCCCTTCTCCGTCCTCGGCGGATCAGCTCTGCCGCCGGCGGATCAGCCGACGGCACGCCCGGCGCGCACCACGAGAGCGCGCGCGTCCTGCTCCCACAGCGCCGAGGGCTCGGCCAGGGGGTCGGCCGTCAGCAGCACGGCGTCGCCGTACGCGCCGAGGCCGAGGCGTCCGGCGCGCTCGTCGCGGATGAGGGCGGCGTTGACCGTGGTCATCGATCGCAGCGTCTCCGCCGCGCCGGCCGCCTCGACCTGCAGACGCACCCCGCAGAGCTGATCGTCCTCGAGCTCGCCCATGAGATCGGTGCCGAAACCGACCGGGACGCCGGCGGCGAGTGCGAGACGCACCGCCTCCTGTCCGTGGGAGAGGACCTCGGCGTTCTTGGCGAGGGAGACGGCGTTGAGGCCGATCCCCGCACCGCGTCGGTCCATGGCGTCGTAGGCGGCGAGCGTGGGAACGAGGAAGGCGCCCGCTTCGGCCATGCGCTGCGCCGTCGGGGAGTCGATGAGGTTGCCGTGCTCGATCGACCGGACGCCGTTGTCGATCGAGTGCCGCACCGCCTCCGCGGAGTACGCGTGGGCGGCGACGTAGGACTGCTGCCGGGTGGCTTCGGCGACGACGGCCCGCAGCTCCTCCTCGGAGTACTGGGGCACCCGGATCGGATCCGTCAGCGAGAACACTCCGCCGGACGTCATCACCTTGATCGCGTGTGCGCCCGTGCGCAGCCGGTTCCGGACGGCGAGGCGCAACGGTTCGACCCCGTCGACGATCTCGCACATGTGTCCGTGCGTGAAGCAGATGTCGATGTGCGCGGAGCGCGGATCCCCGTGGCCGCCGGTCTGGCTCAGCGCGGGGCCGGTGAACAGGTAGCGCGGCGAGTCGAAGAGGTCGGCATCGATCGCGCGCGCGAGGCCGATGTCGCCGCCTGCCACGTCGCGCACGGTGGTGAAGCCGCGTCGCAGCGCCGCACCGAGACGGCGGGTCCCGTTGATCGCCGCGAAGCTCAGCGGGCCGCGCTCGTCCTCCAGCCCGTCCTGACTCGTGGCGTAGGCGTGGAAGTGTGCGTCGATGAGGCCGGGGATGAGCCAGCGGCCATGACCGCCCACCGTCGTCGCGCCGTCGGCCGGGCGATCGGCGACGCGGCCGTCGACGATGTGCAGGTCGCGCTCCTCGAAGCGCTCGCCGTCCCAGACGGCTGCTCCGAGGATGCTGAGGGATCCGGTGCGCATAGGTGCTCCTTGACGGTGATCGGAGGYGAGGGTGAGCCGGGCGGGCCAGGATCCCTCACGATAGGGCAGGCCCCGGACGTCAGCGCAGGCTGAAGCCCTCGGGCAGCGGGTCGCCCTCGTCGAGCTCGAAGGCGCAGGATCCGACCCGATGCGCGAGGCCGCGCACTTCGGGGATCACGCCGTCCGCGGTGCGCTCGACGACGCTCGCGTGGAAGCGGGTTCCGAGGATCGAGTCGTGCGTGAGCTCTTCGCCGTCGCCGAGCACGCCGGATGCCGCGAGCAGCGCCACACGGGCGGCTGTTCCGGATCCGCACGGGCTGCGATCCACCTCGCCGTCGGCGAACACCGTCACATTGCGCTGCCAGGGGCCGCGCTCGGTGCGTCCGAGGTCGTCGACCAGGATGGTGCCGTAGACGCCGCTCAGGCGCGCGTCGTCGAGCTGGGCGGCCGGATGCTCGTTCAGCGCCCACTTGATCTCGCGCCCGATGCGGATGAGGTCGGCGGTGTGCTCCGGGAGCACGGACAGGCCGACCGCGAAGGCGGGCAGCGTCGCGTACACGGCGCCGCCGAAGATCAGGTCGACGTCGACCGGCCCGTGCGACGTCTCCAGGGAGATTCCGCGCGCGAGCACCCGCGACTCCACGTTGCGGAACACCACCTCGGTGATCCGGCCGCCCTGCTGTCGCACGCGGGCCTGCACGCGACCGCTCGGCACATCGATCGTGACCGTCGTCTCGCCGTCCGGATCCGAGGGCACTCGGCCCGTGCGCACCGCCCACGCGCCGAGTGCGATGGTGCCATGCCCGCAGGCGGTGGAGAAGCCGTCCTTGTGCCAGAACAGCACGCCGAAGTCGGCGCCGGCGTCGTCGGGCGGCGTGAGGAAGCCGCCGTACATGTCGTCGTGGCCGCGGGGCTCGAGGCAGAGGAAGCGTCTGACGCCGTCCGCCTCGCCGTTCATCGCGTCGACCCGGCGCTCGGCGACGGTGGCACCGTGGGTCGGCACGCCCTCGACGATCCGGAACGGCTCTCCGGCGGTGTGCCAATCCTCCGTGATCATGGTCATCATCGCTCCTCTCCGGTGCGGACTGCGCGGGCGGCGACCGCCAGATCCTGCCACCCCATGCCGCACGTCTTCACGATCCTCGGCCGGTCCTTGGCGGGGGAGACCTTTCCCGTGAAGAGCTCATGCATCGTGACGAGCTCCTCCGGCCGCAGCGCGCCGGAATCCAGGGCACGGATGACGTCCCCGGCCTCCGCCGCCGCGACGCGACGGCTCTCCACCACGACCTGACCGCGGCCGAGCAGAGCGGGCGGCAGCTCCGCCTTACCGGGCTCGTGCGAGCCGATCGCGACGACGGTGGCGTCTGTGCGCACCGCGTCGGCGACGAAGAGCGGATCCGTCGCCGTGGTCGCGCACACGATGAGGTCGGCGGCGGCGAGGTCCGCGACGGATCCGACGGCGACATCCGCCTCCGTCGCGAAGTCCCGGGCGTGGGCGACGGCATCCGCGGCCTTGGCCGGATCCCGTCCGATCAGGCGTGCCGTGCGGAGCGCGCGCACGGCGCAGAGCGCCCGGACGTGCTGCACGGCCTGAGGTCCGGTGCCGAACACGACGAGGTCGCCGGCATCGGGGCCGGCCAGCGCGTCCACCGCGGCGGCGCTGACGGYCGGCGTGCGCAGAGAAGTGAGAGCCGTGCCGTCCATGACGGCGATCGGCGCGAGCGTCGTGCCGTCCAGCACCACGTAGACGGCCTGGATGCGGTCCCGTCCGTGTGCCGGGTTGTCCGGAGCGACGGAGGCGAGCTTCTGTCCGGCCATCCCGCCGAAGGCGGCGGGCATGAGCAGCAGCTGCCCGTGCGGGATATCGAGGATCGTGCGGGGCAGATCGTCCTCGGGGTCGAAGCCGCCGCGGAGCACCTCGCCGACGGCCCGGATCGCGTCGGCCATGCTCACGCGGGCCGCGAGGGTCGCCGCATCGATGAGGGCGAGATCGGCGATCACATCGGACATGCCCTCACTCTACCCAGTAATATGTCATGCAGTACAGATCGGATGGCAGTCAAACCCACCGTGATCCGCGTCGTTTCGCCTCAGGGCCGCGGATCTGGCAGAATGGACAGCTGGATCACCGCTCGACCCTCTATCCGGCCGTGATCCACCCGCAGAGCTTCCACCGGGTGTGCACCCCACGCTCCAGGTGATCAGTTCGTCTTCCTTCCACACCATTCAGGAGAATCGTGGCTGTCAAGATTCGTCTCAAGCGCCTGGGCAAGATCCGCGCGCCGTACTACCGCATCGTCGTCGCCGACTCGCGCACCAAGCGCGACGGTCGCGTGATCGAGGAGATCGGCAAGTACCACCCCACCGAGGAGCCCTCGTTCATCGAGGTCGACTCCGAGCGGGCGCAGTACTGGCTGTCGGTCGGCGCGCAGCCGACCGAGCAGGTCGCCGCCATCCTCAAGATCACGGGCGACTGGGGCAAGTTCAAGGGTGACAAGGACGCGAAGTCCACCCTCAAGGTCGCCGGCGAGAAGGTGGCCTTCGAGGCCGACTCCTCCAAGAAGTCGGTCATCAAGCCCAAGGTCGAGAAGAAGGAGGCTCCCGTCGAGGAGGCTTCCGTCGAGACCGCCGCCGAGGACGCAGCCGACGCTGCGACCGACGCGGAGTAATCCGTCGTGCTGGCTGYCGCGCTCGAGCACATCGTCTCGGGGATCGTCGATCACCCGGAGGATGTGACCATCACCGCCACCTCGTCGCCCCGCGGCGACGTCCTCGAGGTGCACGTGCACCCCGATGACCGAGGTCGCGTGATCGGGCGCGGCGGCCGCACCGCCAAGGCCCTGCGGACGCTGATCACCGCGCTCGCGGACGGACGTCGCGTTCGCGTCGACGTCGCGGACGACTGAGCGTGGCCACCACCGACCGCCCGTCAGGCCGCAACCAGCTGCGCGTCGGGCGCCTCGTCAAGGCGCACGGCCTCAAGGGCGCGCTCAAGCTGGAGCTGTACACCGACGATCCGGCCGGGCGCTTCGTGCCCGGCGCCGAGTTCACGTTGCAGGTGCCTGAGGCATCTCCGTGGCACGGCAAGTCCATCACCGTCCGCGAGCACCGGGTGATGAACGGCAGCTCCGTCGTGTTCTTCGAGGGCGTCGATGACCGCACCGCGGCCGAAGGCCTGGTCAAGGCGATCCTGTGGATCGACCAGGACGAGACCGAGGAGCCCGAAGACGACGCCTGGTATGACCACCAGCTCACCGGGCTGGACGTCGTCCGCGATGACGTCGTCGTCGGGCGCGTGATCCGCGTCGATCACCTTCCCGCGCAGGATCTGCTCATCGTCCGGCCTGCATCGGGGAACGGATCCGAGATCATGGTGCCGTTCGTCTCGGCGATCGTGCCGACCGTGGACATCGCCGCCGGACGCATCGTCGTGACGCCGCCCGCCGGACTGTTCGAGGAGCTCGCGGACGAGGACGCACCCGCCGACGCCTCCGAGCAGGACGCTCCCGGTGCGGATTGACGTCGTCTCGATCTTCCCGTCGTACTTCGACGGGCTGACCCTCTCGCTGCTGGGCAAGGCGCGCGACAGCGGGATCCTGGACCTGAACGTCCACGACCTGCGGGACTGGACGAGCGATCGGCACCGCACCGTCGACGACACGCCCTACGGGGGCGGCGCCGGCATGGTCATGAAGCCGGAGCCCTGGGGGCTCGCGCTCGACCAGCTCGCGACCGAGCCCGCTCGCACGGCTTCTGTTCCGGAGCCGCTTGACGCTCGCCCCACCATCATCTTCCCGTCACCGGCGGGCGAGGTGTTCCGGCAGTCGACCGCGCGCGAGCTCGCCGACCGCGAGCATCTGATCTTCGGCTGCGGCCGTTACGAGGGCATCGACGAGCGCGTGTTCGAGGAGGCCGCAAGCCTCGGCGAAGTGCGCCTGATCAGTCTCGGCGACTACGTGCTGAACGGGGGAGAGGTCGCCGTCATGGCGATGATCGAGGCGATCGGCCGGCTCATCCCCGGTGTCGTCGGCAACCCTGAGAGCCTCGTCGAGGAATCGCATGAGGATGGCCTGCTCGAGTACCCCTCCTACACGAAGCCGTCGGTCTGGCGCGAGCGCGAGGTGCCGCCGATCCTACTGAGCGGGAACCACGGCGCGATCGCTGCCTGGCGTCGGGAGCAACAGCTCGAGCGCACCCGCCGCCGCCGCCCCGACCTGCTGTCCGACGAGGGCTGAGCGCCGTCCCGCGCTGCCTCATGGCGACCGACCGGAGGCGGATCGGGATCCTGACGGACCTTCTCAGAGCAGGCGCTCTGTTCCGTGGGCGAGTTCGAAGACGATCCCATGCGGGTGGCGCAGCGCGAGCGTGTCCGCATGCCCGTACCCGAGCATGGCGCCGCGCAGCAGCCGGCCGATCATCTCGTGCGTGACGAGCAGCGGTGTCCCTTCACCGGCCCAGGAGCACTCCTCCAGCGCCCGGAGTGCCCGCGGTCGCGCCGACGCGTAGCTTTCGCCACCGGGGAACGCCCATCCGTATCGGTTCTCCGACCGCAGGGCGCGGACACCGGGGTGGGTCTCATCGATCTCATCCCAGGTGCGCCCCGCGAAGGTCCCCAGATCCACCTCCGCGAGTTCGTCGACGACGACCACGGCCACATCGAGGTGTTCGGCGACGATCTCCGCGGTGCGTCGTGCGCGTCCCAGCGGACTCGTGCAGATCAGCCCGACGCCTGAGCTTTCCAGCTGCCGTGCGGTCGCATGCGCGTGCTCGATGCCGGCGGAGGTGAGTGGGGAGTCGAGCCGACCTTGCATCCGGCGCTCGAGATTCCACTCGGTCTGGCCATGCCGCGCGAGGAACAGGCGATCCGGCATCCGTGCGGCGAGAGGCATGCCGACAGAATGGCACAGCACCCGCTTCGGCACAGCGGCCGCTCGGCTCCGGGGTGCGCCTCAGCGCGTGCGCATCCGGGATCAGTCGACGCCGAGGAACGTGCGGTCGGTGAGGATGATCGGGCCGTCCTCGGTGATCGCGACCGTGTGCTCCGAGTGCGAGCCACGGGAGCCGTCGGCACTGCGCAGCGTCCAGCCGTCCGGGTCGGTGACGAGCTCGTCCGTGGTCGCGAGGAACCAGGGCTCCAGCGCCATCACGAGGCCGGCGCGCAGCGGGAAGCCGCGTCCGGGCCGGCCGTCGTTGGGCACGTGCGGGTCGCCGTGCATGATGCGGCCGACGCCATGCCCGCCGAAGTCCGTGTTGATCGAGTATCCCTCGCCGTGAGCGACGGCGGCGATCGAGGCCGAGATGTCGCCGATCCGGTTGCCGACCACGGCCGCCGCGATCGCTGCATCCAGGGCGCGCTCGGTCGTGTCGATGAGGCGAAGGTCCTCATCGCGCGGGGTGCCGACCACGAACGACACGGCGGAGTCGGCGACCCAGCCGTCGACGGAGACGGCGAAGTCGAGGGAGACGAGGTCGCCGTCGCGCAGTGTGTAGTCGTGGGGCAGTCCGTGCAGCACGGCGTCGTTCACGGACGTGCAGATGACCTTCCCGAACGGGCTCGCGCCGAACGAGGGGTGGTAGTCGATGTAGCAGGACTCGGCACCGGCCTTGCGGATCATGTCGTGCGCGCGCCGATCGATCGAGAGCAGGTTCGTGCCCACCTTGGTCTCGGCACGCAGCGTCGCCAGCGTCTCCGCCACGAAGCGTCCGGCCGCCCGCATCTCCTCGATCTCGGCGGGGGTGCGCAGTTCGATCATTCCCAGTCCTCTCGTCTGGTCCATTCTCTCCTACCTCTCTGGCGGCCGACGCCTCTCCGCCGGCGACGCTCACAGCGAACGCGCGGATCCGCGTCGGTGCCCCCGACGTAGCATCGCGGTATGTGGATCCGGCGCGCTTTCTTCTCCTGGCTGTTCCCGGCCGCCCTGGTGCTGCCGCTGTGGCTGTTCATCGGCTGGGGTGTGTTCCAGGCCGGAGGCTGGGCCTTCTTCTGGGTGCTGTTCGTCGCTCTGCCCTCGGTGCTCGTCGGTGAGGTGGCGTTGGGGTTGCTCGTGCGCGCGCGCCCGACCGTCCGAGAGGAGCGCGCGGTCTCCTGGCGCGACGTCATCGGGTTCACCGTGTGGCATGGCCTCACGATCGCCTTGGGCTTCTTCCCGCAGAGCGCGTTCGGCTGGCTGCTGACCGGCACCATCGTGGCGTTCCTCGGCCTGTTCTGGTCGACCCTCTGGCAGCTCTGGAAGGACCTGGCGGAGCGCGGTAGGGCCGCATTCGCGATCGACGGCGAAGCGATGCGCGCCGCGGCATACGGGGATCCTGGCGGCCCTGAGCGAGAGCGGATGTCGCAGCAGGGAGACGTCTTCGTCATCACGGAGACGGACCGTTCAGGGGCCTGACGCCCGGAGCGCGCGGCCGCGGTCTTCCTCGCGCCCCGGGCGCGACCTCTCCGCGCGCTGAGCCGCGGGCCGGGAGGGGCCGATCCCGTTTTGGTGCGGATCCGGTTCCATGGCAGAATGGTTCTTTGTGCCGTGACCCGGTTCTGCCTCAGGGGAACCCGCGGGCGCTCAGCGCTCCGTTCGGCACACAACACTCCTTTCACCCCTTCCTACATGCATGCGACCTGAGGCGAATGCAGAGAGAGACGATCATGCAGATCCTCGACGTCGTCGACGCGGCTTCGCTCCGCTCCGACATCCCCGACTTCTTCCCCGGCGACACCGTCAAGGTGCACGTCAACATCATCGAGGGCAGCCGCTCCCGTATCCAGGTCTTCCAGGGTGTCGTCATCGGCCGCTCGGGCGACGGTGTGCGCGAGACCTTCGTGGTCCGCAAGATCAGCTTCCAGGTGGGCGTCGAGCGCACCTTCCCGGTGCACTCCCCGGTGATCGACCACATCGAGGTCGTCACCCGCGGCGACGTGCGCCGCGCCAAGCTGTACTACCTCCGCAACCTGCGCGGCAAGAAGGCGAAGATCAAGGAGAAGCGCGACGCGCGCTGACCCATCCGCTTTCGAACAAGCGCCCCGAGACACGGTTCCCGGGGCGCTTGTTCGTTCCCTGGACATGAGAAGCTGGAAGGCGCCGTCAGTCGACGGCCGAGGCCTGTGAAGGATGGCGCATGACGGAAGAGCTCGCGGCGGCCGGACCCGCCGACGCGGTGCGGGAGCAGACGACGCCGCGACGACGCGGCTGGGTGATCTTCCTCCGCGACGTCGTGGTGATCCTGCTCATCGCGGTGCTGGTCTCCTTCCTCGTGAAGACCTTCGTGGTGCGCAGCTTCTACATCCCGTCCGGCTCGATGGAGAACACGCTGCTCGTCAAGGACCGCATCCTCGTCGATGAGGTCACTCCGCACTGGAACGGCTATCACCGCGGCGACGTCGTGGTCTTCAAGGATCCGGGCGGCTGGCTGCCGCCGGCGCCGCCGCAGCCGCCGCGGTCCCCGCTGTTCGAGGCCGGGGAATGGTTCCTCACCCTGATCGGGGTCGCCGCCCCCGACTCGGACGACCATCTGGTCAAGCGCCTCATCGGCCTTCCGGGTGATCATGTCGTGTGCTGCAACTCACTGGGCCAGCTCACCGTGAACGGCGCTCCGATCGACGAGTCGTCGTATCTCAAACCCGGCGTGGGCGACGCACGCGCGTCCAGCATCCCGTTCGATGTCACCGTGCCCAAGGGCGCGGTGTGGGTGCTGGGGGACAACCGCACGCGCTCCGAGGACTCGCGCTATCACCAGGATCAGCCCGGGGGCGGATTCGTGCCGATGCAGAACATCGTCGGGCGCGCATTCCTCACCACGTGGCCGTTCGACCGGTTCGGCCTCGTCGACGGTCACTACGCCGTGTTCAACGGGGTGTCGAAGCCGAAGCCACAGGAGCGCCGCCGTGGCGGTCGTCGAGCCTAGCCTGGTCCTCGAGCGGCGGCTGCTGCGGGAGCACTCCCATCTCATCGCCCTGGACGAGGTCGGGCGAGGAGCGCTGGCCGGCCCGGTGGCCGTCGGCGCGACCGTGGTGGACGCGGCCGCCGCACGCCGGCGGGTGCCGCAGGGATTGCGCGACTCCAAGCTGGTGCCGGAGAAGCGCCGGCGCGAGGTCGCCGACCGTGCCGGCGCCTGGGCGCCTGCGAGCGCGGTGGGCTGGGCCTCGAGCGCCGAGATCGACGAGGTCGGCATCATGCGCGCATTGGGCCTCGCCGCGTCCCGTGCGATCATCGCGGCTTGTGGGGACGCCTGGGAGGCCTCGACGGCGCTCGTGATCCTCGATGGCAACCACGACTACGTCTCTGCCGTGCATCCCGGGCGCCTGAACGTGCGCTCGATCATCAAGGCCGACCGGGACTGCGCGTCGGTGGCCGCGGCCTCGGTGCTGGCCAAGGTGGCACGCGATGCCCTCATGGTCGACCTGGCGCCCGAGTTCCCGCACTACCAGTGGGAGCGGAACAAGGGTTACGCGAGCATCGAGCACCGTGAGGCGATCCGTCTGCGCGGGTTGACCCGCCACCACCGCTCGTCCTGGGCGATCGCCGACGCGCCCACGCTGTTCTGACCGCGCGCGAGGATGCGGCCGCGCGGATCCCGCTCTCGTAGGATGGGGGGATCATGGATGACGACGCCTTCGACGACTACGACCGTGAGCTCGAGCTCGCCCTGTACCGCGAGTACCGCGACGTGGTCCTGCAGTTCCAGTACGTGGTCGAGACCGAGCGCCGCTTCTACCTCGCCAACGAGGTCAACGTGGTGCGCCGGGACACCGAGCATGACTTCTACTTCGAAGTGTCCATGAATGACGTCTGGGTGTGGGACATCTACCGCGCCGACCGCTTCGTGAAGTCCGTGCGCGTGCTCACGTTCAAGGACGTGAACGTCGAGGAGCTGTCGCGCCGCGAGTTCGAACTGCCGCAGGAGCTCTCACTCGACGGCGAGTGATTCATGCCGTGGCGGGCGCCCTCTGGCCTGACCGCTGCCCCTCCCGCGATCTTCCTCCCCAGGCGGATGATCCCGCCGATTGCGCACGGGTTGCGTGAACGGCGCTCCACGACGCCGCAGCGGCGGTCAGGCTGTCGAACATGGCAGCCAAAGACGATCTCGGACGCGCGGGGGAGGACCGCGCCGCAGCGCACCTGACCCGACTCGGATACCGGATCCTCGACCGCAACTGGCGGTGCGATCAGGGTGAGCTCGACATCGTCGCGCAGCGCGATGGCACGCTGGCGTTCGTCGAGGTGAAGACTCGGCGCACCCTCGACTACGGACACCCGTTCGAAGCGATCGACGAGCGCAAGCGGCAGCGGCTGTGGCGACTGGTGCACGTATGGGTGCGGGAGCACCCGATGGCGAGCCGGGGGCAGGCACTGCGGCTCGAGGCGATCGGGATCGTGGGCGCGGATCCGGCGATCGGAGTCCTCGAACACCTGCAGGATCTGCGATGACCGCGCGCACCTGGGCGGTCGCCCTGACCGGGCTGAACGGCCACATGGTGGACGTCGAGGCGGATCTCTCGCAGCAGACGCCGGGGTTCGATCTCATCGGGCTTGCGGACCGCGCGCTCGGCGAGGCGGTGCGCCGTGTGCACAACGCCTGCCGCAACAGCGGCCTCGACCTGCCGCGGCGCAAGCTCACGGTGAACCTGTCGCCCGCCGGCCTGCCCAAGCACGGGGCCGCGTTCGATCTCGCGATCGCGATCGCGGCGTTCGGCACGACCGGATCCCTCGATGAGGTCTCGCTCGCTCACACGGTGCATCTGGGCGAGCTCGGACTGGACGGGCGGCTGCGCCCGATTCCCGGGGTGCTGCCGGCGCTGCATGCGGCGCGGGAGGCCGGGTTCGAGCGGGCGGTGGTGCCCGTCGCGAATGAGGCCGAGGCCCGGCTCGTACCGGGGCTCGAGGTGCACGCGGCCGTGAGCCTCGCCCACGTGGCGTTGCTGCACGGTGCCGATCTGGCCGAGCTCGGCGATCCTGAACCGGTGCTCGCCGCGGCGACACCGGCGCGGAGTGGTCCTGCGCCGGAGCTGGCGGATGTGATCGGACAGGACGAGGCGGTCGCCGCCCTCGTGGCCGCCGCGGCAGGAGGGCACCACCTGCTCCTGTCCGGTCCGCCCGGCGCCGGCAAGACCATGCTGGCGCGCAGGCTCGCCGGGATCCTCCCGGACCTCGACGAGGAGCTGGCCCTCGAAGCCGCCTCGATCCGTTCGCTGATGGGGGAGAACCTCACCCGCCTGGACCTCCGGCCGCCGTTCGTCGCGCCCCATCACAGTGCGTCGATCGCCGCCATGATCGGCGGCGGATCCCGAGCGGCCCGGCCAGGTGCGATCGCCCGAGCCCATGGCGGGCTGCTCTTCCTCGACGAGGCGGCCGAGGCCCCGGGCGGTGTCCTGGACGCGCTCCGGCAGCCACTGGAGGCGGGGATGATCGAGATCCATCGCGCCGAGTTCACGACGCGCTTCCCCGCGCGGTTCCAGCTGGTGCTCGCCACGAATCCGTGCCCTTGTGGAGCCTTCGGCGTGGTCGGCGAGGAGTGCATCTGCCCTCCCTCCGCGATCCGGCGCTATGCGGCACGGCTGTCCGGTCCGATCCGGGACAGGCTCGACATCGAGGTGCGGGTCGCCCGTGTCTCGGCCGCCCAGGTCAGCACGCAGGAGCGCGGCACGCTCTCGACGGCCGATGCGCGCGGGCGGGTCGAGGAGGCGCGGGACCGCGCTGCGCGGCGCTGGAGGGGCACGCCGTGGCGGCTCAACGCGCACGTGCCAGGCACATGGCTGCGCCAGGGAGATTTCCGGCTCCCCGCCGAGGCGCGGGCGCCGTTGGATCGCGCGTTGCAACGCGGGGCCCTCACGCTGCGCGGATACGACCGGGTCCTGCGGCTGGCGTGGTCGGTAGCCGACCTGGCGGGTGCGGACGCACCGGGGCTCGCCCATGTGGGGCGCGCCCTGTTCCTGAAGAAGGGGATGACGGCATGAGCGCGACGGAGCAGACCATTGCGGCGGGGAGCGCGGAGCGCAGCGAGCGGCGCGCACCGGGCGGCGGAGCACTCGCGGCACGGTTGCGCGCCTTCCGGGAGGACGAGCGCTTCCTTGAGGCGGCCACCCGTGTCCGTCCCGATGCGGAGCGGCCCGAGGTGCGTGACGGCCTGATCTGGAATCTCATCACCGAGCCTGGCGACGGCGTCGCGGGCGCGCTCGTCGCCGCGCTCGGGCCCCAGGAGGCACTGGACCTCATGGCGAGCGGTGAGGGGGATCGCCAGGATGGCGTGGACGACCGCCCGGCAGCGGGAGCGCTGCGGGACGGGCGGCGACGCTGGGCTCCCCGGCTCGACCCGCTGCCGCATCTCGGAGCGCTGCGGACCGCAGCACGCATCGGAGCGAGCCTTCTGCTGCCGCCCGATCCGGAATGGCCCGCGTGCGCAGCAGATCTGGGTGCGCATGCCCCGCACGCGCTGTGGCTGCGTGGCGATCCGACGGTGCTGACGGGAGACGGCGTCGCGCTCGTCGGCGCCAGGGCCTCGTCGAGCTACGGCGAACACGTCGCGGGGGAGCTGGCGGCCGAGCTCGCCGCAGAGGGGCGCGTGATCTTCTCCGGAGGCGCGTACGGGATCGACGGTACGGCGCACCGCGCCGCGCTTCGTGCCGGAGGAAGGACGGTGGCCGTGCTCGCCGGAGGGGTGGATCGGCCTTACCCGAGCGGGCATGCGCAGCTGTTCGAGCGGATTCTGACGAGTGGCGCGCTGGTGAGCGAGGTGGCCTGCGGCACCGCCCCGACCAAGTGGCGGTTCCTGGCACGCAACAGGCTGATCAGTGCGCTCTCCGCCGCGACGGTCGTGGTCGAGGCCGGGCACCGCAGCGGGTCCCTGAACACGGCGGGGCACGCGGCCGCGCTCGGCAGACCGCTCGGCGCCGTACCGGGTCCGATCACCTCGACCGCGTCCGCGGGCTGCCACCGGCTGCTGCGCGACTACGACGCGCGCTGCATCACGTCCGTCGCCGACGTGCGCGAGCTGCTCGGGGTCGCCGCGGTGACGCCGGCGACGGCCTCGGAGGATCCGGACATGGTGCGCCTGGCCGACGCGCTGAACGTGCGCACGCCACGCAGCAGCACGCAGCTCGCGCAGCGCAGCGGGCTGAGCGCGGATCGAGTCGAGGCGCTCCTCGGCATCTTGGAGCTGGACGGCAGCGCGGTCCGCTCCGAGCACGGGTGGCGCAGCATCCTGCAATGAGAGGTCGTGGTGCCCGCGCGTGCTCCCGCCGGTGCAGAGCCGGGGAGCGCATGCTGGAGTCATGCGCGTATCCGAGGCCGCCACGGTGTTCACGACGCACCTCGCCCAGGTGCGGCGGCTGTCGCCGGCGACGGTGCGCGCGTACCGGTCGGATCTGGCCGATCTCGCGGCGTCGACGGCGGATGCGGCGCTCGACGACGTCGATCTCGAGGCGCTGCGGGACTGGCTGTGGCGAGCCACGCAGCGGGGTGACGCGCGATCGACCCTGGCTCGACGGACGGCGGCGGTGCGCTCGTTCTTCGCCTGGGCCGCCGAGGCCGGGCTCATCGCGCACGACCCCGCGCTGCGCCTCGTGACACCCAAGCGGGGGCGCACCCTGCCGGCGGTGGCATCGGCCGACGCGATGCGCGTGCTGCTCGACGAGGCGCGCGACGCCGCACTCGACGTAGATCCTGTCCGCCTTCGCGACAGCGCGATCCTGGAGCTCCTGTACGGATCGGGCATGCGCGTCTCCGAGTTGTGCGGGCTCGCCGTCGACGACGTCGACCTCGACCGAGGCACCGCCCGCGTGCTCGGCAAGGGCGACAGGGAGCGCGTCGTGCCGTTCGGCGCGCCGGCGCGTGATGCGGTCGCCTCGTACCTGCGCCGCGCCCGACCCGTGCTCGTCGCACGCGCAGAGCGGCCAGGCCCTGCGCTGTTCCGCGGTGCGCGCGGAGGAGCCCTGGGACCGCGCGCGGTGTACGAACTGGTCGCCCGTGTGCTCGCGCCCGTGATCGGCGCGGAGACCGTGGGACCCCACGCGCTCCGCCACTCCGCTGCCACGCACCTGCTCGACGGTGGAGCGGACCTGCGCGCGGTGCAGGAGATCCTCGGGCACGCGAGTCTGGGGACAACCCAGATCTACACGCACGTCTCGGCGGAGCGCCTCGCGGCGAGCTACCGCCTCGCGCACCCACGGGCGTGACGGACGCACGGACGCGCGTCGCCATCATGCCCGTGGCAGTGGTCAGCAGCCGTCGGTCCCGCAGGGCAGCAGCACCGCGCGCGGCACGTCGCCGAACAGCAGCATGGGGTTGATGTAGACGCCGTTCCAGCGCACACCGACGTGCAGGGCACCGGCGGGCGTATGCCCGCCGGTGGACAGGGTCGCGATGACCTCCCCTCGATGCACGATCGTGCCGGGGGCCAACTCCGACTGCACGGGCTCGAACGTCGTGACCAGGCCGTTGCCGTGGTCGATCGTCAGCAGCGGACGGTCGACGACCACGCCTCGGAACGCGATCACGCCGTCGGCCGGTGCTCGGGCCCCGCCTGTCGCCGCGATGTCCATGCCGCGGTGCCCGGGTCCGTAGTCGTGCGCGGGGGCCCGGAACGGCACGAGCACCGAACGCGCGCCCTCGACCGGCCAGAGCCAATCGTGGTCCGGCAGCGAGGAGGAGCCACCCGCCGAAGCGCGCCCCTCCGCTGCGGGACCAAGGCCCGGAGTCGCGGGACCAAGGCCCGGAGTCGCGGGACCAAGGCCCGGAGTCGCGGGACCAAGGCCCGGAGTCGCGGGACCAACGCCCGAAGCTGCCGGACCCCGGCCCGAAGCCCGCGAACTCACCTCGACCTGACCGACGTCGCCGGTGCGTGCAGGACCTCCAGCCGCGACCGCCGCCGGAGACGCCGCCGAAAGCACCACGGGAAGCAGCCCGCCGAGCAATGCGGCCGCCACCGCGAGCAGCCCGAGCGGCGGACGCCCGCCGCGATTCGGGGAGGCAAGGCGGCGAGGAGAGTGCATCCTCCGATCCTCCGCCGTGCGGCGTTCGCTCAGTGAGTCTTCCGCGCAATCGGTGCACAGCCTGCGCACCGGCGGGATTGTGCGGACGGATCGCGCGTGTTCCGGCGTCGCGACCCTGATATGCTTGCACGGCACCCCGTCTGTCGGGGTGACTACGCGTGCCCACAGCGTTCAACGTGGCGAACACTCCACAGGTCTCTCGCAGGAGAGCGGAGTGTGCGCCGGGCACCAGGATCGCCGATCACCCGATCGGCAGCACAACCTCAACGAACAAGGAGTACGACCATGGCCGTCGTCACCATCCGCCAGCTGCTCGACAGCGGCGTTCACTTCGGACACCAGACCCGCCGGTGGAACCCGAAGGTGAAGCGCTTCATCCTCACGGAGCGCAGCGGGATCCACATCATCGACCTGCAGCAGTCGCTGGGCTACATCGACAAGGCCTACGACTTCGTCAAGGAGACGGTCGCGCACGGCGGCACCATCCTCTTCGTGGGCACCAAGAAGCAGGCGCAGGAGATCCTCGCCGAGCAGGCCACGCGCGTGGGTCAGCCCTACGTCAACCAGCGCTGGCTCGGTGGCCTCCTCACCAACTTCACCACCATTGCGAAGCGTCTCGCCCGCATGAAGGAGCTCGAGGAGCTCGACTACGAGAACCCGGCCGCATCGGGCTTCACGAAGAAGGAGCTGCTGCTCAAGAAGCGCGAGCTCGACAAGCTGCACAAGTCGCTGGGCGGTATCCGCAACCTGACCAAGACCCCGTCGGCCCTGTGGGTCGTCGACGCCAAGCGCGAGCACCTCGCCATCGACGAGGCCAAGAAGCTCGGCATCCCGGTGATCGGCATCCTCGACACCAACGCCGACCCGGACGACTTCCAGTACCCGATCCCCGGCAACGACGACGCGATCCGCTCGGTCTCGCTGCTGACCCGCATCATCGCCGACGCCGCGGCCGAGGGCCTGCAGCTCAAGCACAACCCCGAGGTCGGCGACGCCGAGCCGCTCGCCGAGTGGGAGCAGGAGCTCCTCGAGGCCCCCGCCGCCGACGAGGCCCCCGCGGCCGAGGTCGTCGAGGGCGCAGCCGCAGAGGTCGCCGCGACTGAGTCCGCTGCGGACGAGGCCGGCGCCGAGGCGCACGACGAGACGATCGCCGCTGCTGCCGACGAGACGGTGGCCGAGGTCGCCGCCGCCGAGTCGACCGACAAGTAATTGCCTATCGGTCATCTGGCAGAAGCCAGCTGACCGGCATCCACCACGCATACATACGAAGCAAGGAGCCACCACAACATGGCCAACTTCACCATCGCCGACATCAAGGCGCTGCGTGAGCAGCTCGGAACGGGAATGGTCGACACCAAGAAGGCGCTCGAAGAGGCCGACGGAAACGTCGAGAAGGCCGTCGAGATCCTTCGCCTGAAGGGTGCGAAGGGCAACGCCAAGCGCGCTGACCGTTCCACCAGCGAGGGCCTGGTCGTCGCCCGCGAGCAGGACGGCGCCGTGACGCTCGTCGAGCTCGCCTGCGAGACGGACTTCGTCGCGAAGAACGAGCGCTTCATCGCGCTGGCCGACAAGGTCGCCGACGCAGCCGCCGCCATCAAGGCGGACAGCGTCGAGGCCGCCCTCGCGGCGGACGCCGGCGGTCAGACCGTCGAGCAGCTGATCTCCGACGAGGCCGCGATCATCGGCGAGAAGGTCGAACTGCGTCGCGTCGCCACCATCTCCGGCGAGCGGACCGAGGTCTACCTGCACCGCACGAGCAAGGACCTCCCGCCGCAGATCGGCGTCGTCGTCGCCTACACGGGTGACGACGCGGAGACCGCTCGCAGCATCGCGCAGCACATCTCGTTCGCGAACCCCTCCTACCTCACCCGTGAGGACGTCCCGGCTGCGGACGTGGAGAAGGAGCGCGAGATCGTGACCGAGATCTCCCGCAACGAGGGCAAGCCCGAGGCCGCCCTGCCGAAGATCGTCGAGGGGCGCGTGACCGCGTTCTTCAAGCAGGTCGCCCTGCTCGAGCAGGACTACGCCAAGGACAACAAGCTGTCCGTGGGCCAGGTCGCGAAGGACGCCGGTCTGAACGTGACCGGCTTCGCCCGCTTCAAGGTCGGCGCGTAACAGCATCGAAGGGGTTCGGATCCACCAGGATCCGGACCCCTTCGTCATGCCCCCGCTCCTGCACGGGGGCTGCAGACGATATCTTTTCCCAGACGAGAGGAAGTACTCCATGACCGAACGACAGGGGCGACGACGCGTCGTCCTCAAGCTCTCCGGTGAGGCCTTCGGCGGTGGCCAGCTCGGGGTCAACCCCGACATCGTCAGCCAGATCGCGCGAGAGATCGCCGCGGCCACCGACCGGGTCGAGATCGCCGTCGTCGTCGGCGGCGGCAACTTCTTCCGCGGAGCGGAGCTGAGCCAGCGCGGCATGGATCGTGCCCGCGCCGATTACATGGGCATGCTGGGCACGGTCATGAACGCGCTCGCGCTGCAGGACTTCCTCGAGCAGGCGGGCGCGTCGCCGCGCGTGCAGTCCGCGATCGCCATGACCCAGGTCGCCGAGCCGTACCTGCCGCTGCGTGCAGAGCGGCACATGGAGAAGAGCCGCGTCGTGATCTTCGGCGCGGGCGCGGGCCTGCCGTACTTCTCCACGGACACCGTCGCGGCGCAGCGTGCGCTGGAGATCGGCGCCGACGAGGTCCTGGTCGCCAAGAACGGCGTGGACGCGATCTACACGGCCGACCCCAAGAAGGACACCTCGGCGGAGCGGATCGAGGAGATCACCTTCCAGGACGCGCTCGTGCGCGGCCTCAAGGTCGTGGACTCCACGGCGTTCAGCCTGTGCATGGACAACGGCATGGACATGCGCGTGTTCGGCATGGAGCCCGCGGGCAACATCACCCGCGCGCTACTGGGCGAACCGATCGGAACCCGCGTCATCGCCTGAGAGCATCGGATCCCCGGGCCGCGCCGCTGGGCGTAGGGCCGGGGATCCGCACATCCTCCCCGATAGACTTGARTCGCWACCCCCTGACGAATAGGAGTCACCGTGATCGCGGATGTCCTCGCCGACACCACCTCCCGCATGCAGCGCGCCGTCGAGGCCGCCAAGGAGGACTTCAGCACGGTGCGCACCGGCCGTGCGAACCCGCAGATGTTCCAGAAGGTCCTGGTGGACTACTACGGCACGCCGACTCCGCTTGCACAGCTCGCATCGCTCGCCAATCCGGAGGCGCGCTCGCTGATCATCACCCCTTATGACAAGACCGCGCTCAAGGCCATCGAGCAGGCGGTCCGCGACATGCCGAATCTGGGCGCTAACCCGACGAACGACGGCAACATCGTGCGCGTCACGATGCCCGAGCTCACGGCCGACCGTCGCAAGGAGTACGTCAAGCTCGTGAAGAGCAAGGGCGAGGACGCGAAGGTGCATGTCCGCGGCATCCGGCGCAAGGCGAAAGATGAGCTGGACGGCCTGAAGAGCGACCTCGGCGAGGATGAGATCGCTCGCGGCGAGAAGGAGCTCGACGCCCTCACGCGCCAGCACGTCGACCTCATCGACGAGGCTGTCAAGCGCAAAGAGGCAGAGCTGCTCGAGGTCTGAGACCGCCTATGAGCACCCCTTCCGGCGACGAGGACGCGTCGAGGATCCCTCCGAGACCACCGCTTCCGTCGCGCATCCATGACGCTGAGCAGCGCCGCGACGACGAGATCCCACCGCCGCGCGGCCAGGAGAGTCCGGTCCAGCGCAGCGGCGAGAACCTGCAGGCGCAATTCCGTGCGAAGAAGGCTGAGATCGAGACGCATGTCTCGCACGCTCGTGACCAGCTGGATCAGGCGAACGAGCGCATCAAGGAGCGCACCGGGCGCGACCTCGTCGTCGCGACCGGCGTCGGCCTGCTGATCGGCGGTGTGATCCTCGCCTCCCTGCTGCTGGCGAAGTGGTCGTTCGTGGTGATCGGCCTCGCGATCATCCTGATCGCCGTCTGGGAGCTCGTGCTCGCGCTGCGCAGCGGCGGACGCAAGGTCGACCTGTGGCCGCAGCTCGTGCTCGGGGCGGCGCTGGCGGCGGGCGGCTATTTCGCCGAGGCCTGGCTGACCTGGGTGATGCTGTTCGTCGCCGTGTTCGGCGTCGTCGTGTGGCGTCTGGTCGCTCAGATGGTCGCAAAGGACGGGCGCACCTACGGCGACGTCCTCACCGACGCCCTGGCCGGCGGGTTCATCCAGGTGTATGTGCCGTTCCTCGGCGCGCTGATGCTGATGTTGCTGCGTCAGCCCCGCGGAGAGTGGTGGGTGCTCTCGCTCATCGTGGTCGTGGTCGTGGCCGACACCTGCGCCTACGCCTCAGGCCTGCTGTTCGGGCGTGGCGGGCGTCATCCGATGGCGCCTCGCGTCAGCCCCAAGAAGACGTGGGAGGGCTTTGCCGGTGCGGTCCTCGGATCTCTGGTCGCCGGTGCCCTCGTCGGCGTCTTTCTCCTCGGCCTGCCATGGTGGGCCGGCCTCATCGTCGGCGCAGTCCTCGTGGCCTCCGCGACGATCGGCGACCTGGGGGAGTCGCTGCTCAAGCGCGATCTCGGAATCAAGGACATGAGCTCCTGGATCCCCGGGCACGGCGGTCTGCTCGATCGGCTCGACAGCATGCTCCCCTCCGCTGTGGTCGCGCTCGCCCTGTACCTCCTTCTCACCCCTCTGGCGGCAGCATGACCGATTCCGCACGAACCGATCGCGACGCCTCCGGCGCCGCGCCGAGCTTTCCCGTGCTCCCGCGAAGGGAGAAGGGCTATCAGCGCGCCGCTGTCGACACGTTCCTGCTCCGCGCGCGTCGTGCGTTCGAGGACGAGGCGGACGGAATCGGATCCTCCGACATCCGCGCGGCCTCGTTCCCGTTGGTGCGGGGCGGCTATGACATCGCCGCCGTCGACGCCGCGCTGGCCAGGGTCGAGGAGGCATTCGCGCAGCGCGAGCGCGCCCTCGTCGTCTCCACGGACGGCGCCTCCGCCTGGGTCGGGCGGGCGCGCACCGACGCGCAGGTGATCCTGGACCACCTCACCCGACCGCAGGGGCACAAGTTCGCCCGCACCGGGATGCTGACCTTCGGATACCGCGTCGACGAAGTAGATCACGTCGCCAAGCGCATCGTGCGCTTCCTCCGCGACGGCGACGCGCTGACAGCGGAGCAGGTGCGTCAGACCGCGTTCCGGATGCAGCGCCGCGGCTACCGCGAGGAGCAGGTCGATGCGCTCCTCGACGCGACCATCGACGTGCTGCTCGCGATCCGTTGAGCGATTCTCATGGCGAATTCAGGTTCGGCTGGCTAAACTCGGACCCATTGTGACTCCCGATAACGATTCGATTGCGGCGCGCCCCCGAACCGCCGTGCAGAACGACGCAGCCACAGCTCCCCGTCCGGTGGCGAATGCACGCCCCGGTCGGAGTGCGACCTCCGCGGTGCTCGCAGGGCTCGCCGTGGTCGGATTCTCCGTCGCGATCGTGGCTCCCGCCGGGTTCGCGATGTCGGCCTCGGAGCCCGCCCACGCCGCGGCGACCACGGCCTATTCGCTGGCGGCCCGCGACGCGCAGAACATCACCGTCTCCGTGCACGGCGTGACGCCCACCACGCAGACGCGCGATGCGTTCGACGTCTATGTCGCGCCGAAGCCGACTCCGACGCCTGAGCCGGTGGTCGCATCCAGCGATGACTCCTCCTCTTCTTCCGGTTCATCGGGGGATGCGGGACCGATGTACTACAGCGGCGGCGGCGCGCCGGCGGAGTGGATGGCCGCAGCGGGCATCGCATCCAGCGACTGGGGTTACGTCGACTACATCGTGAGCCGCGAGAGCGGTTGGAACCCGAACGCCACCAACAGCGGATCCGGCGCGTGCGGTCTGGTGCAGGCGCTGCCGTGCAGCAAGGTGCCCGGGAACGGCTATGACCCCGTCGACAACCTGCGCTGGGGCAACGGCTACGCCGTGGGCCGCTACGGCAGCTGGGGCGCCGCCGTGGCGTTCTGGTCCGCCAACAACTGGTGGTGAGCGGCGCTCACCCATGCCACGCCCGCATCGACGACGTCAGGAGCGCCCGCAGGAGGATTCGCTCGACCGGCTGATCGCCGGATGGAAGCGTACAGAGGCGCGGGGCGGCTCGGAGTGGTACGTCCAGCCTCTGACGGCGGCGCAGGCGCAGAAGGAGTACGTGTGCCCGGGCTGTCGGAGCGTGATCCCTGCGCGCACCGCGCATCTGGTGGTCTGGCGCGCGGACGGCGTGCTCGGTGACGCGGCCGACCTGGCCGCTCGGCGGCACTGGCACAACGGCTGCTGGAACAGGAGCTGACGTGGAGATCCGCGGACCTCGCCCTCTGCCCGCGCGACGCGAGGACATCGAACTGCGCACCGCGGACGGGCTGCGCCTCGTCGGCGAACTCGCCATGCCGCAGGCCGCGGATCCGGTGGCGACGCTCGTCACGCTGCATCCGCTGCCCACCGCGGGCGGCTTCATGGATTCGCACATCCTGCGCAAGGCGGCGGCACGGCTGCCGGCGCTGGCCGATCTCGCCGTGCTGCGCTTCAACACACGCGGTACGAGTTCGCCGAGAGGCTCGAGCGAGGGCGTCTTCGACGGCGGAGCGGCGGAGCGCCACGACGTGACCGCGGCGATGGCGTTCGCGCGGGAGCGCGGCCTGCCCCGGCCATGGCTCGTGGGCTGGTCGTTCGGCACCGAGCTCGCGCTCAAGTACGGCCGCGAGCACGACATCGAGGGCGTCATCCTGCTCTCGCCGCCGTTGCATCGCGCGACCGCCGACGAGGTGGCCGCCTGGGCGCACGACGAGCGGCGCGTGGTGGTCCTGGTCCCCGAGCTCGACGACTATCTGCGTCCGGCCGAGGCCGCGGCGCGGTTCGCAGCGATCCCGCACGTCGAGCTCATCGCCGTGGACGGTGGCAAGCACCTCTGGGTGGGTGAGAGTCAGACTCGTCGCGTGCTGGACGAGATCGTCTCGGCGGTGAACCCCGCCGCACTTCCGCTGCCGCGCGAGTGGCCCGCGGCCTGAGGGCGGCTATCTCTCGTTCATCCTCGGGATGAGCACCTGGCGGTAGATGATCAGGATGCTGGCCGCGACCGGGATCGCGATGAGCGCGCCGAGCAGGCCGAGCAGCGCGCCGCCCGACAGCGCCGCGATCACGACCACGGCTCCGGGCACGGCGACCGCGCGGTTCATCACACGCGGCGAGATGACGTAGGCCTCGATCTGCATGTACACGAGGTAGTAGGCGGCGGCGATCAACCAGGCCCACGGGGGAGACCCGAGCCCGGGGATCAGGCACAGCAGCACGATGAGCGTCGAGCCGGTCAGGGTGCCGACGAGCGGGATCAGGGAGAAGAAGAACGCGATCACTGCGAGCACGATCGGGAAGGGCGCCTGGATGATCGACAGGAAGATGAAGCTCAGCACGCCGTTGATCACGCCCATGGCGACCTGGCCCATGACGTAGTGCCCGACCGAGGCGGTGATCTGCTCGGCGAGATCGATGAAGCGGTCGCGCTTGGAGGCGGGGACGACCTGGTACACGGCGCCCTTGAGCGACGGGATCGCCGCCGTGAAGTAGATCGTCAGGATCAGCACGATGAACGTGCCGCTGATCCCCGCGAAGAGGGCACCTCCGACCACGATCACGCCCTGTCCGATCGAGCTGCTGATATCGCCGAGGTTCTTGTTCAGCCAGTCGTTGACATAGCCGAACACGGTGTCGACGTCGAGATTGGGGAGCAGCCCCTCCAGCCAGTGCTTGAAGTCGGCCATGGCCGTGCCGCTGTTCACGATCTGCGTGATCTGCTGAACGAGCTGGGAGATCTGGGTCACCAGGATGGGGATCACCATCAGCACGATGCCCGCGAACACCCCGAGCACGACCAGGATCGTGATCAGCACGGCCGCCCACCGAGGCAGACGGCGACGGGTCAGCCAGCTCACCATCGGATCCAGGCCGAGGCTCAGGAACAAGGCTGTTCCGACGTACAGCAGGATCGTGGACAGGGATTGCACGCTCTGGATGAGCATGATGCCCAGGCCCACGCCGAGGGTCGCCACCAGGGCGGTGCGGAACGGGTTGTGCAGCTTCATGGGATCCTTCGGGCTGGGCTCTTCAGCGTAACCGGCGCAGCTCACAGAGCCTCAGAGCATCGCCGAACGGCCGTGGCTGAGCGCGCCGAGGGGCCTCTCGTGGCATCCATACAGGTCGTTTCGCTAGTCTGAAACGTCGAGCGGAGATCCCGGGCGCCTGCCCGAGGATCGCGGAGGAGACTTTTCGTGCGTTTTGTATGGGCTGTTCTGGCCTTCGTGCTGGCGGCCGTCCTGATCGGGACGGGCATCGCGCAGCGGACCATCTTCCTCGGCCCGAAGGACGTCGCGGCCGAGCTGGCCGTGAAGGCCCCGCAGGCGTACACGGTGATCGACTCCGCCGTCCTCCGTGCCCACCCGGGGGAGCAGACGCTCGTCGCCCACGGTGACGGCACGATCTTCGTCGCTCAGGCGCGCACCGCCGATCTCGAGGCCTGGCTGAGCGACGCCAGCTACAACCGGATCTCCCTCGCCAAGAACGGCACCACCACCGCGAAGGTGATCGAGCCGACCGTCGCGAGCGACGGCGCGAAGGACGTTCAGCGCAACCCCGCCGGATCCGATCTGTGGCTGGACAGCTTCACCGACAAGAACTCGCTGGTCGATCGGATGCAGGTGCCCGACGGCGTGAGCGTGCTGGTCGCCTCGGACGGGAAGGCCGAGGCGCCCACCGATGTGGTGCTGAAATGGCCCCTCGACACCGCGACGCCGTGGGCAGGGCCGCTCATGGTCGCGGGAGGCATCCTCTTCCTGGTCGGGCTGGTGCTGTACGTGCTCGCGATCCGGCATTCGCGCAGGGGCCGTGGCCCGCGCCGCAAGGCCCCGCCGCCCCTTCCGGTGACCGAACCCATCGACGTCGCGGACCGCGCCGCCATCGACGCGGCCCCCGAGGCCGACCCCGCTCCAGCCGGGGACCAGGCGTCGCCGGAGTCCGATCAGGCGTCGAGTCAGGACGGCGTCGTGCGCGAGCGCCGTGCCATGGGTCCGAGGCGTCGACGGGCGCTGCTCCTGCTGCCCGCGGTCGGCGTGACCGCCGCTCTGCTCAGCGGTTGCTCGCCGGACATCTGGCCGCATCCCGCGACCTCGCCGACGCCGACGCCGACCGAGACCCAGGCCGTCGAGGCGGGCCAGCAGGCTCCCGCCGTCACCGAGGCGCAGGCAGCACGGATCCTGGAGAGCATCTCGGGCACGCTCGCCGACGCCGACAAGAACCTCGACGCGGCCAAAGCGGGGACCCGCCTGGAGGGCGCGGCCCTCGAGGCGCGCAAGACCGCATATGCCGTGCGCAAGAGCGTCGCCGACTTCTCGCTGCCGGCGACGATCCCGGCCGACAAGGTCAAGATCCTCGTGCCCCAGGCGTACGACTCGTGGCCGCGCACCGTGCTCATGCTCGTCGAGCACGGCAGCGACGACAAGGTCGCCCCGCTGATCATGATGATGACGCAGCCGGATCCGTGGTCCGACTACAAGATCTCCTCGGTCGCCGAGATGCAGGCGTCCGCGAAGCTGCCCAACATGGCTCCTGCGTGGCTGGGCGCCAAGCTCACCCCGCCGGACTCGCCGTTCCTCGTGGCCGCGCCAGATGAGCTGGCCGCGGAGTTCGCGAACGTGATCGATCAGGGCGAGAAGAGCGAGTTCTACGACAAGTTCGACAAGTCGGCGCTCGCCTTCGCCAAGTCCGTGCAGGACAGCCGGGCGACCGTGCTCCAGGCGTTGAAGGACAAGGGCGCCGACGCCACGTCGAGTCTCGCCTTCGCCGCCACCGCCGGCGCCGGCGCGCCCGTCTCCATGTCGAGCATCGACAGCGGCGCGATCGTCTCGGTGACGGTCGACGATTCGCAGACGATCAAGCCGACCAGCACCGACGCCTCGATCAAGAACGTCGACACGAACGGCACCGTGGTGAATGCTCCCGCGAAAGCTCTGACGGGCGTGGACGAGTCGAAGACGGGCTTCGTGTCCGTGTACGGGATGCAGCTGTTCTTCGCCGTGCCCGCGCAGGGATCCGACGACAAGATCACGCTGCTGGCAGCGTCCCAGCAGCTCCAGAGTGTGACGGAGATCAAATGACCGAGCTGTCCGCCGCCGCCCTCCGCGGCGCTGTCGACCTTTCCTCGCTGCGCAATCGCCCGGCCGCACCTGCATCAGGTGCTCCGGACCAGGAGCAGGGCCCGGTGGACGGCGCCGCGATCCCGCTGGTCGTCGACGTCACCGATGCCACCTTCGGGCAGGTGCTGGAGCTGTCGCAGCGCGTTCCCGTGGTCGTCGACCTGTGGGCCGAGTGGTGCGGCCCGTGCAAGCAGCTCAGCCCGGTGCTGGAGAAGGTCGTCACCGAGCTCGCAGGCCGCGTCGTGCTCGCCAAGGTCGACGTGGACGCCAACCCGCAGCTCGCCCAGGGGTTCCGCGCGCAGTCGATCCCGATGGTGGTGGCGCTCGTGGCGGGCCAGCCCGTGCCGCTGTTCACCGGCGCCGTGCCCGAGGAGCAGGTGCGGGAGGTGTTCGCGCAGCTGCTGCAGCTGGCGGCGCAGCACGGCGTGACCGGGACCATCCCGGTCGGCGAAGCCGCTGCCGGGGACGATGCGGCGGAGCCGGTCGAGCAGCCGCTGCCACCGCTGCACCAGGCGGCGTTCGACGCGATCGAGCGAGGGGACTTCGCTGCGGCGATCGAGGCGTACGAGAAGGCTCTGGCGGAGAATCCGCGTGACGAGGAGGCCCGATCGGGCCTCGGGCAGGTCCGGCTGTTGTTCCGCACCCAGGATCTCGACCTGAACGAGGCGCGCGCCGCGGCTGCGGCTGCGCCGACGGACATTCCCGCGCAGTTCGCCGTGGCAGACCTCGACGTCGCAGGCGGCCACGTGGCCGATGCGTTCGACCGGCTTCTCGACTTGTTCACCGCGGTGCCGGCCGACGAGCAGGGCGTCGTCCGCGAGCGCCTCGTCGAGCTGTTCGGCCTGGTCGGCGACGCGGATGCGCGTGTCGTCGCGGCGCGTAAGCGCCTCGCCACGCTGCTGTTCTGAGCGGTACTGCGGCGGCGGCCAGCCGTTGTCCCGCAGCGTCCGCACCCATTCCTCGGTCTCGCGCGGGTGCGTGAACCGCAGGATCGGCAGATCCGGATGCTCTGCGGCGATCTCGGGCATGCGGTCGCGCCACTTGTGCAGTGTCGTGGTCTGCCAGCGCAGGATGTTCTCCTCGGGACCGTGGCGGAGCATGTCCCAGAGCGGCTTCTCGCGGTTGCCGTTCCACAGCTCGGTGCGGCGCACGCTGCGGGAGATCGTCCGCCACAGCAGACGCGTGCGCACGATGCGATATGGATAGTCGAGCCAGATCACCAGGTCTGCGCGCGGGGCGAGGATCGGATCCGTGCCTCTGCTCGAGTACTGCCACTCCATGACCCAGCTGTCGGTCGCGGCGATCTCCCGTACGTCGTCGAGAAATGTGGGACGCGGAGTCCAGTCGGGCCCGTGGAACAGCGCGTCCATCTCGACATGGCGCAGCCCCAGTGTCGCTGCCAGACGGCGTGCCAACGTCGTCTTCCCGCTCCCGGTCACGCCTGCGATGAGGATCCGCCGCGGCGCGGGGGCGGGGGCGGCGGGCACCGGATGAGGCTAGCATCCGGAATATCCCCGGGAACATGCGGTTGAATCGATGTGTGAGTGAACCCATCTCGATCGACATCTGGTCCGACATCGCCTGCCCCTGGTGCTACATCGGCAAGCGCAATCTCGAGGCGGGTCTCGCCGCCACCGCGGAGGACGAGGACGCGCCGCAGGTGTCGATCACGTTCCACTCCTTCGAGCTCTCGCCGGACACTCCCGTCGATTTCGAGGGCGACGAGGCCGACTTCCTCGCCGGCCACAAGGGGATGCCGCGCGCTCAGGTGGAGCAGATGCTCGACCGCGTGACCGGCGTCGCCAAGGAAGCCGGGCTCGACTACCGCTTCGACCTGCTGCAGCACACGAACACCGTCAAGGCGCACGAGCTCCTGCATCATGCCAAGGCACAGGGACGCCAGCACGACATGGAGGAGCGGCTGATGTCGGCCTACTTCGTCGAGGGACGCCACGTTGGCCGCATCGATGATCTGGCCGATCTCGCCGCCGAGATCGGTCTGGACCGTGAGGCCGCGCTCGAGGCCCTGCAGACGGAGCGGCACCTGGCGGACGTGCGTCAGGATCAGGCGCAGGCTCAGGCCTACGGCATCCAGGGCGTGCCGTTCTTCGTGATCGACGGGCAGTACGGCGTCAGCGGCGCACAGCCGCCGGAGGCGTTCGCGGGCGTGCTGCGCGAGCTGTGGGCGAAGCGCGGCGACACCGCCGAGGTGCTCGAGGGCTGACGCCCTGCCGCCCCCTTCCGATCAGGTGGCGGGGGTGGTCAGGTCAGGGCGTCCTCGATGGCCGCGACGATCTCGGGGTCGTCGGGGACCTGGCGCGGACGGAAGCGCCGCACGGATCCGTCCGGGGCGACGAGGAACTTCTCGAAGTTCCACTCCACCCGCCCCGCCTTGCCGTGACCGTCCTCGGTCTGCTTGAGGGTCTTGTAGAGATCGGCGGCGCCGCGCCCGTTGACCTTGACCTTGTCATTGATCGGGAACGAGATCCCATACGTCGTGGAGCAGAATTCGAGGATCTGGTCCACGGATCCGGGTTCCTGCCCGAAGAACTGGTTGCAGGGGAACCCGACCACGGTGAGGCCCCGGTCGCCGAACCGGCGCTGCAGCTCCTCGAGCTGCGCGTACTGCGGCGTCAGTCCGCACTTCGAGGCGACGTTGACGACCAGCACGGGGCCGGTGCCGTAGTCGTCGAGGGTGCGGGTGCCGCCKTCGGCATCGGTGAAGGGGATCTGGCGCAGSGAGGTGTCGGACATATCCCCAAGCCTAGGAGCGACGGGGATCGGAGGCTTCGGATCTGGGACAATGGACAGGATATGACTCTCGCCCCTGCCTCCGTCCGGCCCCTGCAGATCGGTCCGCTGCGCATCGACGTCCCCGTCGTGCTCGCGCCGATGGCGGGCATCACCAACACCGCGTTCCGTCGCCTGTGCCGCGAGTACGGCGCGGGGCTGTACGTCAGCGAGATGATCACCTCGCGGGCGCTTGTGGAGCGCAACGCGATCACCATGCGTCTCATCCAGCATCATGAGAGCGAGACGCCGCGATCGATCCAGCTCTACGGGGTGGATCCGGCCACCATCGCCGAGGCCGTGCGGATCATCGTCGCGGAGGACAGGGCCGACCACATCGACCTGAACTTCGGCTGCCCCGTGCCCAAGGTCACCCGCAAGGGCGGGGGAGCGGCGCTGCCGTGGAAGATCGGACTGTTCGCCGACATCGTCGACCGCGCCGTCAAGGCCGCGGGCGACGTGCCGCTCACCGTGAAGATGCGCAAGGGCATCAACAAGGATCACCTCACGTTCCTCGACGCGGGCCGTGCCGCAGAGGACGCCGGGGCCGCCGCGGTCGCGCTGCACGCGCGGACGGCGGGGGAGTACTACTCCGGACATGCGGACTGGTCGGCGATCGGCGAGCTCAAGCAGGCGGTGACCTCGATCCCGGTCCTGGGCAACGGTGACATCTGGAGCGCGGACGACGCGGTGCGGATGATGACCGAGACGGGCTGCGACGGTGTCGTGGTSGGCCGTGGCTGYCTCGGCCGACCSTGGYTGTTCGGCGAGCTCGCCGGCGCSTTCGGTGACGAGAACGCGGTGCAGGTCGACGCGACCCTGGGCTTCGTCAAGGACGCGTTCCGCCGGCACGCGGAGCTCCTGGTCGAGTTCTTCGAGGACGAGGACCGAGGCTGCAAGGACGTGCGCAAGCACGTCGCGTGGTACTTCAAGGGCTACCCGGTGGGCGGCGAGACGAGGGCAGCCCTCGCCCGCGTGTCGACCCTGCAGGAGATCGACGACATCCTGGGCACGCTCGGAGACGCGCCGTATCCGGGTGCGCCAGCCGAGGGCCAGCGCGGTCGCGCGGGCACGCCGAAGCGCACGGCGCTGCCGGACGGATGGCTGGATTCGCGCGAGGTCGCCTCCGAGGTCACCGACATGATGCGCGGCGCCGAGGTCGAGAACAGTGGCGGCTGAGGACGTCGTGCGCGTCGATGGCTACGACGCGCACGACGCCGCCCGCTTCTTCGCCGAGACCCACCGCTCCGAACGGGACGACTTCGCCCGCGACCGCGCCCGCGTGCTGCACTCGGCGGGGCTGCGCCGTCTCGCGGCGAAGACGCAGGTGCTGAGCCCCGCGAGCACGGCGGACTTCGCCCGCAACCGTCTCACGCACTCGCTCGAGGTGGCGCAGGTGGGACGCGAGCTCGCGGTTGCGCTCGGGGTCTCCGCCGACGTCGTCGACACCGCGTGCCTCAGCCACGACCTCGGGCACCCGCCGTTCGGGCACAACGGGGAGCGCGCGCTCAACGACTGGGCCGAGGACATCGGCGGCTTCGAGGGCAATGCCCAGTCGCTGCGGATCCTCACGCGCCTCGAGGCGAAGGTGCTCGACGACCGCGATCGCTCGGTCGGACTCAACCTCACCAGGGCCAGCCTCGATGCGACGTGCAAGTACCCGTGGACCGTCGACAGCCCTCTGCCCGATCCCGGCGGCCGGCTCAAGTTCGGCGTGTACCCCGACGATGAGGACGTGTTCCGCTGGATGCGTGAGGGCGCGCCGGGCCGCCTGCGCTGCATCGAGGCGGAGATCATGGATCTCTCCGACGACATCGCCTACTCGGTGCACGACTTCGAGGAYGCGATCGTCAACGGGTACCTGGAYGTSGCSCAGCTGGCGGATCCGGCCGAGCATCACGCGCTGGTGGGGCGCGTCCAGCAGTGGGTCGGATACGACTTCACCCGTGAGGATCTCGCCGACGCGCTGTACCGACTCACCCGGCAGCCGATGTGGTTGAGCTCCTTCGACCGGTCGCGGCGTGATCTCGCGAGGCTGAAGAACCTCACCAGTGACATGATCGGCCGCTTCGCGCGCGCCGCGGTGTCCGCGACCCGAGAGGCATATCCGGGCACGAGTCTCGCCCGGTACAGCGCGCACGTGGTGGTGCCGAAGGTGATCGAGGCCGAGATCGCTGTGCTCAAGGGGATCATGGGGCAGGCGATCGTCACGATCGACGCCCGTCGCGGCGTCTACAAGGAGCAGCGCCGGGTGCTCAAGCGCCTCGCCGACGCGCTGTGGTCCACGGATGCCCTGTGGACCGCAGGCGCCGACGTGCTCGAACCGGCCTTCGCCGCGGACTTCCACGCGGCCGGATCCGATGCCGAGCGCGCCCGAGTGGTCGTGGATCAGGTCGCCAGCCTGACGGATCAGACCGCGGTGGACTGGCACAACCGGCTGGTCGGGGACATCGACCCCGCCGAGGTCGGCATCTGGTCGCCCCGGCACGCCAGGCCGCGTTCTGCGCACACCCCCCGGGCTGCGCTCGTCGACGTCGAACACGGCGGGCGCTGATGCCCCGGATCCTGCAGGCCGACGTCGACGAGGTCAAGTCGCGCACCAACATCGCCGACATCGTGGGGGAGCGCGTCTCGCTGAAGTCCGCGGGGGTGGGCTCGATGAAGGGCCTGTGCCCGTTCCACGACGAGAAGAGCCCCAGCTTCCACGTGCGCCCGCAGGTCGGCTACTACCACTGCTTCGGCTGCGGCGCCTCCGGCGACGTGTACTCGTTCCTGCGCGAGATGGACCACGTCAGCTTCACCGAGGCGGTGGAGCGCCTCGCCGGTCGCGTCGGATACACCCTGCACTACGAGGACGGCGGCCCCGCGCCGGAGACGAGCGGGCGCAGCCGGCTCTACGCCGCGAACACCGCGGCCGCGGAGTTCTTCCGCGGCCAGCTGCTCAGCCCGGAGGCCGAGTCTGCGCGCGCGTTCCTCGGCCAGCGCGGGTTCGACGCGGGGGCCGCCGCCCATTTCGGCGTGGGTTACGCACCGCGCGGCTGGGACGGCATGCTCAAAGCGCTCAGCGCGCAGGGGTTCACCCGCGACGAGCTCACCGCGGCCGGACTCGTCTCTGCGGGCCAGCGCGGCGTGTACGACCGGTTCCGCGGCCGGGTGGTGTGGCCGATCCGTGACGTGACGGGCCAGACCATCGGGTTCGGCGCCCGCAAGCTCTACGACGACGATCAGGGGCCGAAGTACCTGAACACCCCGGAGACGCCGATCTACAAGAAGGCCCAGGTGCTCTACGGACTGGATCTGGCCAAGCGCGACATCTCCCGCGGCGATCCCAAGCGCGTCGTCGTGGTCGAGGGGTACACCGACGTGATGGCGTGCCACCTCGCCGGCGTCACAACCGCCATCGCGACCTGCGGTACGGCCTTCGGGGCCGAGCACATCAAGCTCCTGCGCCGGGTCATGGGCGACGACTCCGCGGCCGGCGAGGTCGTCTTCACGTTCGACGGCGACGAGGCGGGTCAGAAGGCGGCGCTGCGCGCCTTCACGGAGGACGACAGGTTCAACGCGCAGACCTTCGTCGCCGTGGCGCCCGACGGGCTGGACCCGTGCGATCTGCGCCTGCAGCGCGGCGACCAGGCCGTGCGCGGCCTCATGTCGGCCAAGGTGCCGATGTTCGAGTTCGTGATCGATCGGAAGATCGCCTCGTTCGATCTCGGCACTGCGGAGGGGCGCGTCGGCGCACTGCGCGCGGCGGCACCGATCGTCGGCGAGATTCGCGACGCCCTGCTGCGTCCCGAGTACGAGCGAATCCTTGCCCGCCGGCTCGGCATGGACCCCACGGACGTGCATGCGGAGGTACGCCGCCATGAACGCCGCCGTCAGGGCGATGCGGGAACCCGAGAGCAGCGGACCACGACAGCGGCCATGGGCTCGCATCCCGGCGCGCTCGACGGCCCCTCCGCGCCGGTATCCATTCCGGTGGTGACGCTCGCCACGCTTCCGCGCACGGGGGAGGCCTCACTCGAGCGCGACGCGCTCATGGGAGCGCTGCAGTACGGGCATCAGCTCGATCCGGAACTGCTGCAGCGCGCGATGACCGCGCCGTTCTCCGTGCCCGCCCTGGACGCCGTGCGCGAGGCCGTGGCGCAGATCTCCGACCGGCAGCGACCGGGCTGGGCGCTGCAGGCCGTGGACGCCGTGCGGGAGCCGTACCGCGGGCTGGGCGGGGAACTGCTCATGGCTGCGTTCCCCGCGCGGGACGAGCAGGGCGCCCGAGCATCCGCGACGGACCTCTGCCGCCGGCTCATCGTGCGCGGACTGGAGCGCGAGAAGCACGAGCTGCTGGGCGCGATCCAGCGACTGCCCGCCGATTCCGAGGGCGCCCGTTCGATCGCGCGTCGCATCGTCGAGATCGACGCTGAGCGGCAGCGCTTCATCGAGTACTGAGGCCCGCCGCGGTCCAGGGCGCCGAGCCCGCAGGCATCGGGCAGGATGGGTGCATGGCACGTGCGACGGGGGATGCATCCACCGCGATCGTCTGCGAGGACATCGTCATCGACCGGATCGGGCACTCCGCTCCCACCAGGGCGATCGATGGCGTGACCTTCGCATTGCCGGCGGGGGAGCTGATATGCATCGCCGGTGCCACCGGAGCCGGGAAGTCGACGCTGGTCGGCGCCCTCGCCGGCGCCGCCGACCCCTCGATCCGGGTCGTCGGCGGATCCGCGACGGTATGCGGCGTCTCGGTGCGTCATCCCGGACGCCGGCTGCGCGAGTTGACGTATCGGGCCGGCTATCTCCCGCAGAACGCCGGGGCGCTGCTCACTCCGCAGCTGACCGTGYAGGAGATCATCGCAGAGCCGATCCTGCAGCGCGAGCGGCGCGTGAACGTGAAGGCGCTGGCGATCCGGGTGGCGACGCTGCTGGACGAACTGCACCTGCCGCTGGGCCTCGCCGCGTCGTTTCCGTACGAGCTCAGCGCGGGCATGCGCCAGCGCGTCGCGATCGCCCGCGCCCTGGTGCTCGATCCGACCGTGCTGATCGCCGACGAGCCGCTCGCGAACCTCGACCTGGAGGTGCGGCCCGTCGTGTTCGCCGCGATCACGCGCCGCCGCACCGAACGCGGGATGGCGGCGCTCCTGGTCAGCAATGACGCGGCGTTCGCACGCGAACTGGGCGCGGAGACGCTCATGATCCGCGAGGGCCATGTGGTCGCACGGGGCGCGGGCGCGGATCTGCTCTGGACCCCGGGCACCGAGCACCCGCGCTGAGTGGTCCCGGCATGAGGTGAGCCGTAACGCCCGACGACCCCGAATCGTCGTGGCTGTGCCCGCTCGGGAACGACGAAGGCCCCGTCGTGAGACGGGGCCTTCGAGGGGATCGCTCCCCGGCTTGGACTCGAACCAAGAACCTGCCGGTTAACAGCCGGCTGCTCTGCCAATTGAGCTACCGAGGAATGCTTCCCGCTGCGCGGGCAACTCGTCAACTATAGCAAAGGTTGCGTCCCGACTCCGCCACGGCACGACGCCCGGGCGCGTCGTCGCGCACGTCGTGAACGACGGAAGGGCCCACCGCAGCGGACCCTTCCTAGGACGCGGCTTCCGGCGCGCTCAGCGCGCGGATCCCTTGAGGGAGCCCGTGGTCTGTCCGGCCGGGTCGCTCACGATGCACTGGACGAGACGGTCGTTCATCTCCTCCCACGTGTCCTTCGTCGGCGTCATGTACGCGACGTCGAGCGTCGAGTCGTCGTACGCGATGCCGATGAATGTCGTGAAGGCGTCACCCGCGCACTTCTCGACCTCCTTGTCGATCGCGGCGGAGTCGTACTCCCCGTCGGGGAGCTTGAACTCGTAGAAGACCTCTTCGTCATGCGGCTTGTCGCACGGGACGACGTCGGTGTCGCTGACGGTCGTCCCGGAATCGCTCATCTTGCAGTCGCCGAGCTTGAGATTGAAGATGCCGATGCTCGAGCTCTGGGTGACCTGGGCCTTGTCGTCGCGCGGCGCGTCGCCGCCCCCGTTGCCGAGGATGCTGCCGATCACGCTGCAGCCGCTGAGCCCGGCGGCCAAGACCAGCGCAGAGCCGACGACGGCGACGCGGCGGAGAAGAGCGCGGTCGTTCATGGGAATTCCCCCTCTAGAAGCTATGAATCCACGCAGAACGCGGGAACGGTACGAACGTACCGGTGCGGAAGAGGAAATCTCAAACCTGCGCGAAAGATGCGCTGTCCTGGGGAATTTCTGTGCCGAGTGGAAGTTCTCGGGTTCAGCCTTCGAGATCGTCCACGCCGGGCAGCCAGCTGGCGCCGGGGCGGCCCCAGCCACGCTTGCGGGCGATCTTCTGCACGGTCTTCCAGTCGCCGTCGTCGAGGCGATCGACGTAGAGGATGCCGTCGAGATGATCGAACTCGTGCTGCATGATGCGGGCGCGCCAGCCGTCGACCTCGATACGCACCGCGTCGCCGTTCAGATCCATGCCGGTCACCAGCACTCGCTCCGAGCGGCGCAGCGGGAACCGCTCGCCGGGGAAGGACAGACAGCCCTCGGACTCGAGGTCCGGGTCGGGGGAGCCAGGCTCGAGGGGCGCCATCCAGAGCACAGGGTTGATGATCTCCCCGCGCCACGGGTTCTCGTCGTCGTCGACATACGAATAGACGTAGATCCGCAGGCCGACACCGACCTGCGGCGCGGCGAGTCCGACGCCGGGGGCGACGTCCATGGTCTCGTGCATGTCCGCCACCAGAGTGCGGATCTCATCGGTGATCTCGCCGACCGGATCGGCGGGGGAATGCAGAACGGGGTCGCCCATGATGCGAATCGGAAGCACAGCCACGCGTCAACCCTAGTCGGCGGCGGGCGGCAGGTAGGCTCGAAGGGTGCTGGAGAACGTGACGCGGACCATGGGGACGGCCGACGTCGGCGAGCATCTCGCCGGGGTGTTCCAGAACCCCGGTCTGCTGATGGGCATCCCTCTCGCCCTCGCCGGAGCCGTGTTCATGTCGCTCGGCGCGCAGTACCAGCACCGCGGTGTGGAGAAGGTGGAGCGACTCAGCGGCTCCGACGCCGCCACAGGCCTCAGCTGGGCGCAGGTCCGTGGGCTGCTCACACGCCCTTCCTGGATCATCGGCACCCTCATGCTGGCACTCGCCATCGTCTGCCAGCTGGCTGCGCTCACCAAGGCGCCGTTGATCGTGGTTCAGCCGCTCGGCGCGATCGCGCTCGTCATCACGACGCTGCTGAACGCCCGGGTGACGGGCGTCGCGCCGACCAAGCGCTCGCTCGTCTCGATCTTCGCGTGCGTGGGCGGCATTTTCATCTTCGTGCTGTTCGCGGCCCTGTTCGCCGTGGAGCGCGAGATCAGCGAGATCCAGCTGTTCACCATCCTCACGATCCTGCTGGTCGTCATCATCGTGCTCGGCGCCTGCTGGCTGATCCTGCGGCGCCGTATGCGTGCGCTCTTCTATGTGACCGGCGCCGGCATCCTCTACGGCTTCGTGGCCACGCTCGCCAAGGCCGTGATCAGCCGGATCCAGTTCGGGCAGTTCGACTGGCTCACCGCCGTGTGCGTGATCGCCCTGATCGCGGCGGGTGCCGCAGGCGCCTACTTCGTGCAGACCGCGTACGGCTCCGGTCCGCCGGATCTGGTGATCGCCGGGCTCACCGTGGTCGACCCCATGGTGGCGGTGCTGATCGGGCTGCTCGTGCTCGAAGAGGGAGCAGCGGCGCCGCCGTGGGTGTTCATCGCTTTCGGGGTCTCCGGCGCGATCGCGGGCTGGGGCGTGGTCACGCTCGCCCGCTATCATCCGCAGGTCATCAGCGAGAGCCAGGAGCTGCCGATCACTCGGGGCAGTTCCGGCGATGCGATGCCCTCCGGCGCGCGCGAGGAATCCGGATCTTCGACGACGCAGACGCCGCCCAGCGGGGCCGCGTCGCAGGCTGCCGCGCCCTCGGCCTCGCCCGGGCGTGCTTCCGAGGGTGCTCCGGGTCATCATCCCGATGCGCCGGAGTGGCCGTCGAACGTGGCCCCGTTCCGCCGTGAAGACGCTCCCCGCGCCGGCGGAGACGCCGATGAGCGCGGGAACGGATCCTCAGGGGCCTGAGCGGGAACCGGATCCGGCCCTGCGGGGTCGGTCAGTAATCGATGTCGATGAGGTCGGGTGCGACCTCGGCGGCCGCTGCCTCGTCGACGAAATACACGGTGCGCTTGCGCCCCTTGGCGCCGGCGGCCGGCACGTTCTCGTAGTTCGCCCCCGCCAGGGCGAGACCGAGTGCCGAGGCCTTCTCCGCGCCGGTGAGCACGAGCCACACCCGCTTGGAGGCGTTGATCACCGGACGGGTCAGTGTGATCCGCTCTGGTGGCGGCTTCGGCGAGTTCCGCACCGGCAGCACCGCGGCGTCGGTCACCGTGATCTCCGGGTGGTCCGGGAAGAGCGAGGCGATGTGCCCGTCGGGGCCGACGCCGAGGAAGCACACGGCGAACGACGGCCAGGCACGCTCCGCATCGCCGAAGCGCGCGAGCTCCGCCGCGTAGGCCGCGGCGCCCTCGTCCAGACTCAGCCCCGCATCGCTCGCCGCCATCTCGTGCACGTTCTCCGGCGGGACCGGGATGCGGTCCAGCAGCGCCGCCCGCGCCTGTCCCGCGTTGCGGTCGGGATCGTCCGCCGGCACGAAGCGCTCGTCGCCCCACCAGAAGTGCACGAGCGACCAGTCCAGTTCGGTCGCGCGCGGGTGCTCGGCGACAGCCCGCAGCACAGCGGTTCCCATGCTGCCTCCGGTGAGGGCGATGTGGGCGAGCCGCCCGTCCCTGATGCGTGCGTGCACGCGGACGAGGAACCGATCAGCCACGATGCCGGCGAGAGACGCCGGATCCTCGCCGATGACGACCCGCTTGGCGGGGGAATCCGCAGCCATCGTCAGGCCACCGGCTCCGGGGCCTCGAGCAGCTCCCAGCCCTCGGTGATCACGCGGCCGTAGAGCACGTCGGGGTCGAGGCGGCGCAGCTCCTCGGCAAGGCACTCGCGCAGCGTGCGCCGCGGCAGGTGCAGCTCGTGGTCGGGCTGCCCGGGCTGGGTGAGCACGGCGGATCCCGGTACCGGGCGCTCCAGCAGGATGTCGCCGTTCGCACGGGTCAGGCGCACCGACTTGATGCCCTCGTGCCACACCTCAGGGCTCTCATACGCCCAGCGCACCGGCACATCGAGAGCGAGGCGCAGCCAGCCGGCCAGAAGCGCCGTGGACGGCGAGGCGGCGGACCCGCGTACCTCGATGGCCGTGACGTCTTCGTACGGCGGCTGATCCAGCACCGCCGCGAGCTGCTCGCGCCAGTGCGTGAGCCGGGTCCAGGCCAGGTCGGTGTCGCCAGGCACGTGCGTACGGCCGAGAACTTCGAGCTGAGCGCGCACGTCCTGCGCGGTAGCTGCATCGGTGATGCGGCGCTGCGCGATGCGGCCCAGGGGAGAGGCCGCAGGTGCTTCCGGAGCCTCGCGCGGCCACCACACCACCACGGGGGCGTCGGGCAGCAGCAGACCCGTGACGAGGCTCTCCTCGTTGCTCGCGGCGTCGCCGAAGGCGTGCAGCACGACGACCTCGCTCGCACCGGCGTCGCCGCCGACGCGGATCTGCGCATCGAGGTGGGAATCCCCGTCGCTCGTGGTCAGCACGATCACACGCATCGGGTGCTCGCGGGATGCGTCGTTCGCGGCGTCGATGGCGGACTCGGCGACATCGTCGGTCGCGGCGATGATGAGCGTGAGCACGCGGCCGAGGGCGACGACGCCGCYCTCCTCGCGGGCCTTGACCAGGTTCTTCGCGACCTGGCTGGTGGTGGTGTCGGGCAGATCGATGATCACGGGCGCCTCCAGACACGTCCGTCGCGGGCGAGCAGGGCGTCGGCGGAGGCCGGTCCCCAGGATCCGGGAGCGTACTGCTCCACGGGACCGCCCTCGGCGGCCCAGTACTGCTCCACGGGGTCGAGGATCTTCCAGCTGAGCTCGACCTCTTCATGGCGCGGGAACAGCGGCGGGTCGCCGAGCAGCACGTCCAGGATGAGCCGCTCGTACGCCTCGGGGCTGGCCTCGGTGAAGGCGTGTCCGTAGCCGAAGTCCATCGTCACGTCGCGGACATTGCTGCCGCTGCCCGGGACCTTCGAACCGAAGCGGAGGGTGACGCCCTCGTCCGGCTGCACACGGATGACCAGCGCGTTCTGGCCGAGCTCGGAGGTCTGTCCACTGCCGAAGAGGTGCTCCGGGGCGCGCTTGAAGACGACCGCGATCTCGGTGACGCGGCGGCCCAGACGCTTGCCGGTGCGCAGGTAGAAGGGCACCTCCGCCCAGCGCCGGGTGTTGATCTCGAGCTTCACCGCGGCATAGGTCTCGGTGGCGGACTCCGGATCCATGCCGTCCTCGTCGAGGAACCCGGTGACCTGCTCACCACCCTGCCAGCCGCCCGCATACTGTCCACGAGCCGTCGCGAGAGAAAGGTCGTCGGGCAGCGACACCGCCGCCAGCACCTTCTCCTTCTCGGCGCGCAGGTGCTCTGCGGACAGGCTGATCGGCTCCTCCATGGCGGTGAGGGCCAGCAGCTGCAGGAGGTGGTTCTGGATGACGTCGCGGGCAGCGCCGATGCCGTCGTAGTAGCCGGCACGGCCGCCGACGCCGATGTCCTCGGCCATCGTGATCTGCACGTGGTCGACGTAGTTGCGGTTCCAGATCGGCTCGTACAGCTCGTTCGCGAAGCGCAGCGCCAGGATGTTCTGCACCGTCTCCTTGCCCAGGTAGTGATCGATGCGGAAGATCGAGTCGGCCGGGAAGGTGCCCTCGAGCGCGTCGTTCAGCGCACGGGCCGAGGCCAAGTCGTGCCCGAACGGCTTCTCGATCACCACCCRGCGCCAGTGGTCGGCGTCCTCGTGGCCCTCGACGAGCCCCGAGTCGCGCAGCTGCTGCGCCACGAGCGGGAACTGGTTCGGCGGGATCGACAGGTAGTAGGCATGGTTGCCCATGGTGCCGCGTTCGACGTCGAGCTTCTCGACCGTCTCGCGCAGGCGTCGGAACGCGTCCGGGTCGCCGAACTCGCCCGAGACGAACCGGATGCCCTGCAGCAGCTGCGCCCACGTCTCCTCGCGGAACGGGGTGCGCGCATGCTCCTTGACGGCGTCGTAGACGACCTGGGCGAAGTCCTGGTCCTCCCAGTCGCGGCGGGCGAAGCCGACCAGGGCGAACCCGGGGGGCAGGAGGCCGCGGTTGGCGAGGTCGTAGACGGCGGGCATCAGCTTCTTGCGCGACAGATCGCCGGTGACGCCGAAGATCACCAGAGCGCTGGGCCCCGCGATCCGGCTCAGCCGGCGGTCGTCGGGATCGCGCAGCGGGTTGCGGCCGCGGGAGACGGGAACAGTCATCAGTGGGGGATTCTCCTGAGTGCTCTGTGGAATGCCTACTGCGCGGCCTCGAAGAGGTCGAGCACATCGTCCTGTGGTTCGGTGATCGTCAGGGTCACGACGGGGCGGCCGTGCGCGGCGAGCACACCGGCGTCGCCCGCGGCCTGTGCCTCGATGAGCTGGCCGAACGTGAATGGACGATCCGGGATCTCCAGATCCAGGTCCGTACGCTCCAGGATCTGCAGGAACACGCCCTGGGCAGGACCGCCCTTGTGATACTGACCCGTCGAATGCAGGAACCGCGGGCCCCAGCCGAAGGTGGTCGGACGTGCCGAGTCCGCGGCCACGAGTTCGCGCAGGCCCTGCAGCTGCGGCATCTCGAGGCGGTTCACGTAGGCCTGGATGGACACGTAGCCATCCGTCGGCAGCGTCTGCCACAGAGCGTCGAGCACCCCGGCGATCGTGCCGGACGTGAGCAGAGAGGCGTCGGACGCGCGCACCTCGACGCCGTCCTGCACGAAGGCTGCGGGCGACGGCTCCGGGCGCGCGTCCAGCAGCCCACGGGTGGCGACCTTCGCCGACTCCACGTCGGGCTGGTCGAACGGGTTGATTCCGAGCAGGTAGCCCGCGACAGCGGTGGCGTGCTCCCAGACCACGAACTGCGCGCCGAGCGTGCCGCTGACGAGGATCTCGCCGGGGTGGCGTTCGCGGAGGTGGAACTCGTCGGCATCGTCGACGAGGCGCACCAGCTGCAGGTCAACCGGCCGGTTCTCCACCTCGGGGGAGACGGGGAGCAGGACCACAGGAAGGATTCCCGTGCCCTCCTTGCCCGTCGACTCGGCGACGAGCTGCTCGATCCAATCGGGCAGACCCACGATGTGGGTGCCGTCGGTGATCAGACCCAGCTTGTCGCGGCGCGGCCCGCCCGGGGCCTGTGCGCTCGCGGCGATCGCCGCGCCGAGCAGCAGCGCCGGATTCTCGGCGGAGTCGATCGCGACCTGCAGCAGCGTGGCTTCGGCCTCGTCGAGCAGCTCRGTGATGTCCACGCCGGCGAGACCCGACGGCACCAGCCCGAATGCGGTGAGGGCGGAGTACCGGCCGCCGACGTTCGGATCGGCGTTGAACACCCGGTAGCCGGCGGCGCGCGCCGACTCGTCGAGAGGCGAGCCGGGATCGGTGACGACGACGATGCGCTCGACGGGGTCGATGCCGACATCGCTGAATGCCGCCTCGAACGTGCGGCGCTGCGAGTCGGTCTCGACCGTGGAGCCGGACTTGGACGACACCACGAGCACCGTGTCGGAGAGTCCTGCGTCGATCGCCGCGAGCACCTGCCCGGGCGAAGTCGAGTCGAGGATCGTGATGTCGATGCCGGCGGTCTGCGAGATGACCTCGGGAGCGAGTGAGGATCCGCCCATCCCCGCCAGCACGACCCGGGTGACGCCCTTCGCCGCGAGGTCGGCTCGGAGTGCCAGGATCTCCGGCACCAGGGGGCGCGAGACGCTCACGGCGTCGACCCAGCCGAGGCGGATGCTCGCCTCGGCCTCGGCGGCTTCGCCCCACACGGTCGGATCGCCGTTGGTGATCCGGGAGGCGATCAGCTCGCCCACCAGGCGCGGGACGACCTCGTCGATCGCCGCCTTCGGCGCCCCGGACGTGTGGATCTCGAAGCTCACCGCTGGGCTTCCAGTCCTTCGCGGACCTGGCCGAGCAGCTCGTGCCAGGAGTCGATGAACTTCGCGACGCCCTCGTCCTCGAGCACCTGGGTCACGTCGTCGAAGTCGACGCCGACCGCGGCGAGACCGGCGAACACCGCGCGGGACTCGTCGTAGGTACCGGTGACSGTGTCGCCGGTGACGACGCCGTGGTCGAAGGTCGCCTCGAGCGTCTTCTCCGGCATCGTGTTGACGACGTCGGCTGCGACGAGCTCGGTGACGTACAAGGTGTCGGGCAGCGCCGGGTCCTTCACACCTGTGGAGGCCCAGAGCGGTCGCTGGCGATTCGCACCGGCGGCGAGCAGGGCCGCGGCGCGGTCGCCCGCGAAGGTCTGCTCGTACAGCTCGTACGCGAGGCGAGCGTTCGCGAGACCAGCCTTGCTCTTGAGCGCGATGGCCTCGTCCGTGCCGATCGCAGTGAGGCGCTTGTCGGTCTCGGTGTCGACGCGCGACACGAAGAACGACGCGACCGACTGGATCGTCGAGAGGTCGATGTCGGCGGCCTTCGCCTGCTCGAGGCCCGCGAGGTAGGCGTCGATCACCTCGGCGTAGCGCTCCAGGCTGAAGATCAGCGTCACGTTGACGCTGATGCCGGCGGCGATCGCTGCCGTGATCGCGGGCAGCCCCGCCTTCGTCGCGGGGATCTTCACGAGCAGGTTCGGGCGATCGACCTTGGCCCAGAGCTCCTTGGCCTGAGCGATGGTGCCTTCGGTGTCGTGCGCGAGGTCGGGGGAGACCTCGATCGACACGCGGCCGTCGACGTGCCCGGTCTCCTCCCACACCGGGCGGAACACGTCGAGGGCGTCGCGGACGTCCTGCGTGGTCGCCTCGAAGATCGCCTCTTCGGCGCTTGCACCGGAGGCGGCGAGCTGCGCGACCTGACTGTCGTACGAGGTGTCGTCGGGGTTGGTGATCGCGTTCGCGAAGATCGTCGGGTTGGTGGTCACACCCACGACGTTGCGCGTGGCGATGAGCTCGGCGAGGTTGCCGGACGTGATGCGGCTGCGGGACAGATCGTCGAGCCAGATGCTGACGCCTGCGGCGGAGAGGGCTGCGGTGGGGGTGGTCATGCGGATCTCCTCTTACGTATTGCTCAAGCGGCCGCGGAGGCGGCGATGGTCTCGTGGGCGGCCGCGATGACGGCCTCCGTGGTGATGCCGAACTTCTGGAACAGGGTCTTGTAGTCGGCGGAGGCTCCGAAGTGGTCGATTCCGACCGAGCGGCCGGTCGAGCCGACGATGCCGTGCCAGCTGAGGGTGGATCCGGCTTCGACCGAGACGCGAGCCTTGACGCCCGACGGCAGCACCGCCTCGCGGTAGGCCTCGTCCTGCTCGGCGAACCACTCCAGGGACGGGGCGGACACCACGCGGGCGTTGACGCCCTCGGCGGCCAGAGCCTCGCGGGCGGCGACGGCCAGCTGCACCTCGGATCCGGTCGCGATGAGGATGACGTCCGGCGTGCCGTTCGGAGCCTCGGCCAGGACGTATGCGCCTCTGACCGTGTTCGACGCCGCGGCGAAGGTGTCACCCGATGCCTCGCCCGTGCCGCGCGCGAAGTTCGGCACGTTCTGCCGGGTCAGCGCGATGCCGGTGGGGCCGCCGTGGCGGCGCAGGATCTCCAGCCAGGCGGCGGCGGTCTCATTGCCGTCGGCCGGGCGCACCACGGTCAGGTTGGGGATCGCGCGCAGCGAGGCGAGCTGTTCGATCGGCTGATGCGTGGGGCCGTCCTCGCCGAGGGCGACCGAGTCGTGCGTCCACACGAACACGCTCGGCACGTTCATGAGCGCGGCCAGGCGCACCGCGGGGCGCATGTAGTCGCTGAAGATGAGGAACGTGCCGCCGAACGGCCGGGTCGGGCCGTGCAGCACGATACCGTTCAGAATCGAGCCCATGGCGTGCTCGCGGATGCCGAAGTGCAGCACGCGGCCATAGGGGCTGCCGTCCCAGTCGTGGGTCGACCAGGTCGCGGGGATGAAGGACTTGGCGCCTGCGATCGTCGTGTTGTTGGATCCGGCCAGGTCGGCGGATCCGCCCCACAGCTCGGGGAGCTCGGGGGCGAGGGCGTTGATGACCTTGCCGGACGCCGCGCGCGTCGCGAGTTCGGTGCCCGCCTCGAACACGGGCAGCGCGTCCTCGATGCCCTCGGGCAGCTCGTGTGCCTCGAGCCGGTCCAGGAGCGCCTTGCGCTCCGGGTTCGCCGCCGCCCAGGCATCGAAGTCCTGCTGCCAGGCGGCGCGCTCGGAGGCGGCGCGGGCGCCGAGCTCACGGGTGTGCTCGATCACCGCGTCCTCGACCACGAACGACTTCTCCGGATCGAAGCCCAGTACGACCTTGGTCTCGGCGACTTCGTCCGCGCCGAGGGCGTTGCCGTGCACGGACTCGGTGCCCTTCTTGTTGGGCGCCGGCCAGCCGATGATCGTGTTCAGGATGATCAGAGACGGCTTGGAGGTCTCCGCCTTGGCCTGCTCGATCGCGTCGAAGAGCTCCTTCACGTCCTCGACGTAGGTGCCGGTGCGCACCCAGTCCACGTGCTGCACCTGCCAGCCGTACGACTCGTAGCGCTCGCGCACGCCCTCGGTGAAGGCCACGTTGGTGTCGCCCTCGATCGAGATGCGGTTGGAGTCGTAGATGGCGATGAGGTTGCCGAGCTGCTGGTGGCCCGCGAGCGAGGAGGCCTCGCTCGTCACGCCCTCCTGCAGATCGCCGTCTCCGGCGATCACGTAGACGTAGTGGTCGAAGGGGCTCGTGCCGGCGGCGGCCTCAGGGTCGAACAGGCCGCGCTCGTAGCGGGCGGCGTAGGCGAAGCCCACCGCCGAGGCGAGGCCCTGGCCGAGCGGTCCCGTCGTGATCTCCACGCCCTTGGTGTGGCCGTACTCCGGGTGGCCCGGGGTCAGCGAGCCCCAGGTGCGGAGCGCCTCGAGGTCGGTCAGCTCGAGGCCGAATCCGCCCAGGTAGAGCTGGATGTACTGCGTGAGGGAGGAGTGCCCCACGGACAGGACGAACCGGTCGCGCCCGATCCAGTGGGTGTCGGCGGGGTCGTGGCGCAGGACGCGCTGGTAGAGCAGATAGGCCACGGGGGCCAGGCTCATGGCCGTACCCGGATGACCGTTCCCGACCTTCTGCACGGCATCCGCCGCCAGAACCCGAGCGGTGTCCACCGCGCGCCGATCGATCTCTTCCCACAGCAGTTCCGACACTCCAGAGCCCTTTCGAAGACAGTGTGTGCGCCCGCTGTCTGCGCGCCACCCGCGACATCACGGAAGGGCTGGCACGTTGACGGGCGCGCGAGTGTTTTCAGCATAGTGCGGACGCATCGCCGTGTGCCCGGTCACGACACATTGTTGCGCGACGCGCCTCGCAGCGGTGCTCGGGGCGGGAAGGAGGGGCGGGCCGGRCCCGCACCGTGGCGTAGGATGAATGAGTTCCCGTGTGCGCATGAAGGAGGCGGTCAGCATCGCGACCACCATCGAGTCCGTCGCCGCCGAGCGCTCTCTGAAGCGGACCATCAAGGCCTACGTCGAGCTGACCAAGCCCCGTGTGCTCGAGCTCCTGCTCGTCTCCACCGTGCCGGTGATGTTCCTCGCGCAGCACGGCCTGCCGAACCTCTGGCTGGTCGCGGCCACGGTGATCGGCGGATCCCTGAGCGCCGGATCCGCCGCATCCTTCAACATGTACATCGATCGCGACATCGATGCACACATGCACCGCACGGAGAAGCGCCCGCTGGTGACCGGCGAGGTCTCCCCGCGCGGAGCCCTGGTGTTCTCCTGGGTGCTCGCCGTCGCCTCCACCGTCTGGCTCTGGCTGACCACGAACTGGGTCGCCGCCGTGCTCTCCGCCGCCGCGATCTTCTTCTACGTCGTGATCTACACGATGATCCTCAAGCGCCGCACCGAGCAGAACATCATCTGGGGCGGCATCGCCGGATGCTTCCCCGTGCTCATCGGCTGGGCGGCTGTCACCGGATCGCTGGACTGGCCGGCCTTCGTGCTGTTCGTGCTGGTGTTCCTGTGGACTCCGGCGCACTACTGGCCGCTGTCGATGAAGTACAAGGACGACTACGACGACGTCGACGTGCCCATGCTCGGCGTCACCCGCTCCGCATCGCAGGTGGGGCTGCAGGTCATCCTGTACGCGTGGGCGACCCTGGCCTGCTCCCTGCTGCTGATCCCGGTGGCCGGGATGGGCCTGGTCTACACCGTGTCGGCGCTGGTGTTCGGCGGGTGGTTCGTGTACGAGTCGCACCGGCTGTACGCGCAGGCGGTGAAGGGCGCATCGGCCAAGCCGATGCGCGTCTTCCACGCCTCCATCACCTACTTGACGCTGATCTTCGTGGCCGTCGCGATCGATCCGTTGCTGCCCTTCTGAGCCTCCTCGGTCGTCGCCTCGTCGGCTTCGGTCTCGACCTGCTGCTCCCGCTCGATCTCGTGCGGCGCGACAGGTGCGTCGAGCGCCCCCTCGGGGTCGAGTTCGGGCTCCGGGTCGAGGTCGACGTCGTCGAACGCGAGAGGCGCCCTGTCGACGGGCTGCGCCGTGGCGCCGAGCAGCGTGGAGACGACCGCGAGCGCGAGGGCGAGCAGCACGCCCAGCGCACCCGCCCCGATCAGGGCCGAACCGAGCACGATCCAGGACTGACCCCCGTACACCTCGAGCCCGGTCGCACTGCCGTCCTTGAGGGTGGCGGTCATGGTGCCGAGATGGTCGAGGACGGTGAGTACTCCTGCGGCGATGAGGCCGATCGAGGCGACGACGAGGATCCAGAACGGGAGGCTGCGATTCAATGCGCGTGTCATGGACCCAGCCTCACGGGCGAACTCGTGCGTCCGGTCTGCATCGCCTATGAGGCCGGTATGCGTCCGACGCCGACGCGATCCGCTGCACCACGCAAGTGCGGATCAGGGGGAGAGGTCCCGGCGTCCCTGCGCCGGGACCCGCGTCCCCAGCACGCAGGTGAGGATCCGTCCTTGATCCCGAACATCCTGCTAGCGTCCAGAACACATTCCAACTGACCTGATCAGGACGGCGCAAGGACCGGTTCGCGCGCTGTCCGCAAGAGGACATGACATGAGCGACGACGAGCTGCTGGATCTGCTGCTGCGCGAGCGCCCCTTCGACGTGCATGCGGTCGTCGCGCGTTCCGGGCTCGACCACGGACTCGCGCTCGCGAGTCTGGAGCGCCTTGCCGAAGCGGGAAGCCTGTCGTTGCAGGACGAGCTGATCCTGCTCAACCCCCCGGTGCACGCCGCGGCGATCGCGATCGAACGGGTGCTGCAGTCCGAGCGCGCCCAGGCGCAGTCCCGCAGCGACCAGCTCGCGGCGATCGTGGACGCCGTGGCCCGTCGCACCTCGTCCTGGAACTTCGGCGAGGCGGTGGCTCAGGACCGGCTCTCGCTGCAGAGCGCCCACGGCCCGCACGCGGCCGAGGACCTGTGGTTCGCCGTCCAGGCATCCCGGGTGGGTTCCAGTGGTCGGGTGCGGGCCGTGCTCACCGACCTCGACCGGTATCGCGCGAGCAGTCCCGAGCGCAGCAGGGCGTTCGCCGCGGCGATGTCGACATACTCCTCGGTGCAGGCGATCATCCCTGCGATGCCGCTCGACGAGCAGCTGTCCGCCATGGTGCGCGCGTTCGGGGACTCCGGTGTGGAGTTCCGCATGCTGCCGGATCCGCCGAGTTGGTTCTGGGTGGACGACCTGGATGTCACCGGGGTGCCGTTGGTGTGGGGCGAGACGGCGCCCCAGAGCGTGCTCGCCGTCGCGAGCCCTGTGATCGCCGGGATGGCGAAGGCCTACTTCGCGGAGCTCTGGCAGCAGGCCAGTCCGGTCGAGAAGGATCCGGGCGGGTACGGACAGCTGCTGCACCGGATGCGACGAGGGATGACCCTGGATGCCGCATCCCGCTCGCTCGGCATCACGCCGCGCACCGGGCGGCGCAGGATCGCGGCGGCGATGGAGCGTTACGGCGTGGCCACGCTGTTCGCCCTCGGGGTCGCCTGGGCGCAGGACGGCAGCCCGGGAGCGGAACGCAGCACCGGCTGACCGGCGGAGCGGATCAGCCGAGAGGGCGCGTCAGTCGCGAGGGTGCGAGGGCCCGGCGTCCGCGGTGCCGGCGCTCGGAGTGCTTGCGGCTGCAGGCCACGTCGCCCCGGGGCGCTTCAGCCGCAGCACGAGCACCGTGCACGCCGCGACGAGTATCGCTGCCAGCACCATGTGCACACCCACGGCGAGCGGAGGCAGCGCGTTGCGCGCCTGGTAGAGGCCCACGGCGATCTGCACGAGCTCGATCGCGAGCAGGGCGATCACCGCATTGCGGATCGCGGAGAGCGAGTTCACCAGGGTGATCACGAGCAAGGCAAGGGTGAGTGCGAACAGGGCGTACGCCGGCCAGGAGTGCACGTGCTCGAGGAGGGTCGCGTCGAAGCCGTTGCGCAGCGTCACCGCGGGGTCGCCGGAGTGCGGGCCTGCGCCGGTGGTGAGCACCCCGAAGAGCACCGTCAACGCCAGCACGAACGAGGTGATGTGCACAAGGATCGCGACGCCCTTCGGAACGGCGCGCACCCGTGTGCCGCGCGGCTGCCGCATCTGCACCAGGAAGGCTGCCGACACGGCGACCAGCACGAGCGAAACGAGGTAGTGGAACGCGACCATGTTCGGGTGCAGCTGGAAGATGACCAGGATCCCGCCGACCGCGGCCTGCACCAGCACACCCGCGAAGATGATCCATGACATGACCCAGAGGTCGCGTCGTTCCGCGCGGAAGCGGGAGATGAGCACGATCACGGCGATCGCGGCGAGGCCGACGAAGAAGCTGAGGCCGCGGTTGCCGAACTCGATCAGCGAGTGATAGCTCTGCGCCGCTGTCGGGAACAGCGAGTCCGGAGTGCACAGCGGCCATTCGCAGCCGAGCCCGGAATCGGTGAGGCGGACGGCGCCGCCGGTGCCGACGATCGCCACTTCCAGCACGAACGAGACCCAGGCGGCGATCCGCACACGGAGGTCGACCCGATCGGGAAGCCGATCATGGACTCGGCCCAGGAATCCGGAGCGGGTACGGCGGGCGGACGGTGTCACGATCTCGGGCATGGCTCCTCCGGAACCCTTCCGGCGGGCGCACTGCGGCCCGGATGTCGGRGGGAACCTGTAGAATCTCAGGTGTCGGCGATGGTCGCAGGAGCGCGGAATGTGCATGGCTCTGCCATCGACAACAGTTTAGGCGCGAATGCTTTGCGTCCATGATGAGGGCCCAGAAGCGGCACCCGTTCCCCTGCAGACTCGATGGGAGCGACGGTGTGCCGGGGCGGATGAACCGTTACGGCCCAAGAGGAGAGTGTGATGTCGGATGTGCTGATCGACCGCCCGGAGCTGGATGGTCTGGGGGTGTACGAGTTCGGCTGGCACGACACGGATGCGGCCGGCGCAACCGCGCGACGCGGCCTTTCCGAGGACGTGGTGCGGGGTATCTCGGCRCTCAAGAGCGAGCCGGAATGGATGCTGAAGACGCGTCTGAAGGGCCTGCAGCTCTTCGGCCGCAAGCCGATGCCGACCTGGGGCGCCGACCTCAGCGAGATCGACTTCGACAACATCAAGTACTTCGTCCGCTCCACCGAGAAGCAGGCGCAGAGCTGGGAGGACCTCCCGGAGGACATCCGCGAGACCTACGAGCGCCTCGGCATCCCCGAGGCCGAGCGCCAGCGCCTCGTCGCCGGTGTGGCCGCGCAGTACGAATCCGAGGTCGTCTACCACCAGATCCGCGAGGACCTGGAGCAGCAGGGCGTCATCTTCATGGACACGGACACCGCGCTGCGCGAGCACCCCGAGTTCTTCGAGGAGTACTTCGGCACTGTGATCCCCGCCGGCGACAACAAGTTCGCCGCGCTGAACACCGCGGTGTGGTCCGGCGGATCCTTCGTGTATGTGCCCAAGGGCGTGCACGTGGAGATCCCGCTGCAGGCCTACTTCCGGATCAACACCGAGAACATGGGCCAGTTCGAGCGCACGCTGATCATCGCCGACGAGGACAGTTACGTGCACTACATCGAGGGCTGCACCGCCCCGATCTACAAGAGCGACTCGCTGCACTCCGCGGTCGTCGAGATCATCGTCAAGAAGAACGCCCGTGTGCGTTACACGACGATCCAGAACTGGTCGAACAACGTCTACAACCTGGTCACCAAGCGCGCCGTCGCGCACGAGGGCGCGACCATGGAGTGGGTGGACGGAAACATCGGCTCCAAGGTGACGATGAAGTACCCGTCGATCTACCTGATGGGCGAGCACGCCAAGGGCGAGACCCTCTCCGTCGCCTTCGCCGGTCCCGGTCAGCATCAGGACGCCGGCGCGAAGATGATCCACATGGCGCCGTACACGCAGTCGTCGATCGTSTCSAAGTCSATCGCCCGYGGCGGMGGSCGMGCCGGCTACCGCGGYGAGGTSMGGGTGGAYGCGRMMGCGCAYCACTCCGCSAACACSGTGCGYTGCGACGCGCTGCTSGTSGACACGAAGTCCCGCAGCGACACCTACCCGGCCATCGACATCCGCGTCGACGACGTGCAGCTCGGCCATGAGGCCACGGTCTCCAAGGTCAGCGAGGAGCAGCTCTTCTACCTGCAGTCCCGCGGCATGCCCGAGGACGAGGCGATGGCGATGATCGTGCGCGGCTTCATCGAGCCGATCGCGCGCGAGTTGCCGATGGAGTACGCGATGGAACTCAACAAGCTCATCGAGATGGGCATGGAAGGATCGGTCGGCTGAATGACCGCCGCTACGACCGCGCCCGTTGAGGCGCAGGATACGCACGCCCACATCGACCCCGCCGCCCAGGTCGCGAACGCAGCCACCGCGCCGGTGCAGACCCGCTCCGAGCGGCCGCACTCGTTCGACGCGGCCGACTTCGGCGTGCCCACCGGTCGCGAGGTGAACTGGAAGCACACACCCGTCGCGCAGCTGACCGGGCTGTTCCAGACCAGCTCCGACAGCGACGGTGTCACGGTCGATGTGACGCCTTCCCGCTACCTCCGTACGGCACTCGGCTTCGGCGATGCCCCGCGCGGCGAGTTCTTCCGTCCCGAGGACGTCGTCTCCGCCGTCGCCTGGCAGGGCGGCACCGAGGCGCAGCACATCGCCATCCCCGCCGACGAGGAGATCGCCGAGCCGATCTTCGTGCAGTTGGTGGGGCAGGGCGCCGAGCTGCGCGCCGATCAGCACATCGTGATCGAGGCCGGCCCGAACAGCTCGGCGACGGTCGTGCTCCGGCACACTGGATCCGCCCAGCTCGCCCAGAACGTCGAGATCCTCGTGCGAGACGGCGCCCGGCTCACGGTCGTGAGCGCGCAGGAGTGGGCCGACGACGCGATCCACGCCTCGGCGCACCAGGCCCGCGTCGACCGCGATGCGTCGCTCACGCACTTCGTGGTGAGCTTCGGCGGCGGTGTCGTGCGCGTCAACCCGAACGTCGAACTCGCCGGAGCCGGATCCGAGGCACGCCTGTACGGTCTGTCCTACGCGGACGCCGGTCAGCACCTGGAGAGCCAGGTCTATATGCACCACAAGGGCGCGCACACGATCGGCGACGTGCTGTACAAGGGCGCGCTGCAGGGTCAGGGCGCGCACAGCGTGTGGATCGGCGACGTGCTCATCGGTCCCGACGCGACCGGCACCGACTCCTACGAGGCGAACCGCAACCTGGTGCTCACCGAGGGCGCACGCGCCGACTCGATCCCGAACCTCGAGATCGAGACCGGCGACATCCTGGGTGCGGGCCACGCCAGCGCCACCGGACGCTTCGACGACGAGCAGCTGTTCTACCTGCAGGCGCGCGGGATCACCGAGGAGGAGGCGCGCCGCCTCGTCGTCCTCGGCTTCCTCAGCGACATCGTGCAGCGTCTCGGCGTGCCCTCCCTCGAAGAGGAGCTGCTCGCCGCGATCGAGCTCGAGCTGCAGGCGGTGAACGCGTGACCGCCCAGCGGGCCTGCGCCGTGAGCGACCTGCAGGAGGACACTCCGCTGCGCGTCGAGCTCGACGGGGTGCCGATCGCGGTCGTGCTCGACTCCGAAGGGCAGATCCACGCGATCGGTGACACCTGCACGCACGGTGACATCTCACTGTCCGAGGGGTTCGTCGAGGGCACCACGCTGGAGTGCTGGGCCCACGGCTCTGCGTTCTCGCTGTGCTCGGGCAAGCCGCTGAACCTTCCGGCCTACGAGCCGGTCCCGGTGTACGTCACGGAGATCGTCGGAGACGACCTCATGATCGACCCCACCGTCACGAAGGATGTCAGCGGCCTCTGAGCCCGGCATCCGCACACGAAGCTTCACGAATACGAAGGAACCATCCATGACCGTCCTGGAGATCAAGGACCTGCACGTCACCGTCGAGACCGAGGCGGGCACCACGCCGATCCTCAACGGCATCACCCTCACCATGCGCACGGGCGAGACCCACGCCATCATGGGCCCGAACGGATCCGGCAAGTCCACCCTGGCGTACACGATCGCGGGTCACCCGAAGTACACCGTCACGAGCGGTTCGATCACGCTCGACGGTGAGGACGTCCTCGCGATGAGCGTCGACGAGCGCGCTCGCGCGGGTCTCTTCCTCGCCATGCAGTACCCGGTCGAGATCCCGGGTGTCACCGTCACCAACTTCCTGCGCACGGCGAAGACCGCGCTGGACGGCGAGGCGCCCTCGATCCGCCAGTGGACCAAGGACGTGAAGGCGTCCATGGCGAACCTGCGCATGGACCCGAAGTTCGCGCAGCGCAACGTCAACGAGGGCTTCTCCGGCGGTGAGAAGAAGCGGCACGAGATCCTCCAGCTCGAGGTGCTCAAGCCGAAGATCGCCGTGCTCGACGAGACCGACTCCGGCCTCGACGTCGACGCGCTGAAGATCGTCTCCGAGGGCGTCAACCGCGCCAAGGAGCAGACGGACCTCGGCGTCCTGCTGATCACGCACTACACCCGCATCCTGCGCTACATCCGCCCCGACTACGTGCACGTGGTCGTCGCGGGCAAGATCGTGGAGGAGGGCGGTGCGGAGCTCGCCGACCGTCTCGAGGACGAGGGCTACGATCGCTTCCTCGACCCCGCCGCTCCCATCGAAGCGTAGGCTGAAGGCATGACGGCAACGCTGACCGGAGAGAAGTACGACGAGGTCACCGAGGCGCTCAAGGACGTCGTGGACCCGGAGCTCGGGATCAACGTCGTCGACCTCGGTCTCATCTACGACCTCTCCTGGGACGAGGAGAATGACGCCCTCGTCATCCACATGACGCTCACGAGCGCCGGGTGCCCTCTGACCGATGTGCTCGAGGAGCAGACCGGTCAGGCGCTGGACGATGTCGTCGACCGCTTCCGCATCAACTGGGTGTGGATGCCGCCGTGGGGCCCCGAGCGGATCACCGACGACGGGCGCGACCAGATGCGTGCGCTCGGCTTCGCGATCTGACACGCTTCGACCGAAGGGTCTGACGCCGTATGAC